>SLLG01000231.1 GCA_007134215.1 Opitutales bacterium
GCCCGCGGCTCTTCGGCCCGATGCCAGGGCCATAACCCACATCGGGCAGCTCGAACTCGTATTCCCCCGCCGGGTAGTAGAGCACGCCGCCGCCCTGCGCATACAGCTCGTCGCGGGCGTTTTCGAAGCGCTCAAAGTTCGTCGCGCCATTACCGTATTCGGCCATGTTGATGACGTTGTCCCACTGGATATCGTCGGTCCAAAGGGGATATTCACCGGGACCATAGTGGTCGGCCACCGGGTTGGCGACGGGCACCGAGGCCGCAACGGTCGCCACGCCCAGCGCAAAGGCGGTGAAAGCTGCCGCCCAAACGCGGCCCCGGGGGTTCAAGGGATTGGATTTCATATCTAGTCTTGTTTCAGGGGGTTGATGATGCAGGGACATTCGCAGGACGGAGCTCCCGACGATCGAAATATACTCTATCACTCCGCTCCGTATTCGCATACCCAGAATCGCGCAAAACAAGTCTGGTTTTGCGCGCACGAAGGTATCCGTGGCCGAATACAATACGCCACCAATCCCAACGCCTCTCCCGCAGCGGCGCAAGCTTCCGCTTAGTTTACCTGTATATCCCGCGGGCAGGGGAGTTTTTCCGGCGCACCGCCCTCGCGGATCTGCGGTCAAGTACCAGGGCGGGAGCGCAGCGTGTTGCCTTCATGCCACGTGCCGCCCAGCACGACCTTGTGCTCCGTGGCGCGCAGGCCGCGCGCATTCGTACGGATCAGCAAATCGATGAGGTCCACGCCCGCCGCACCGATCGCGGTGAGTCCCTGGTCGATTCCGCTGACGTGCGGCTGATTGTTCTGCACATCGAGGGAGGCAAACCCCGTCTCGGCGGGCACGGACAACCCGGCCTGGTGCATGTAATACAGCAGTGTGCTGTCCGTCGAAAGGAACACTTCCGGACGGCTGCCCTCCAGGCAGGCCAAAAAGTCGTCCATCTCCACCCGCGCCTTCGGCACGAGGAAGGGGAGCAGCCGATCCGCCTCCGGCAAATCACGCAGCATGAACTGAAAGGCGGCCGCATAGCGGTATTCCAGGCGCTCCTCCGAGCGCTCCGTATGGATCAGCACAGGCCGCCGGTAGCCGCGCCGCAGCAGTTCCGCGAAAACCGCCCGCATTGAACCGTAGTGGTCGTGCGATACACAGGGTACCTCGATGTCGCCGTGTGTGCGGCCCAACCGGACGACCGAAAACCGGTCCCAGTCGAGGTCGAGAGGAAGGCGATCCTTTTTGAGACGCGGTTCAGGGGCGAGGATGAGGGCGCGGATGCCGCGGGCCACAAGCATACGCTCCAAGGCCTTGCCCGGTGCGTCACCCGCCCAGAAGGGCAGCAGCCGGTAGCCGAGCCGCCGCGCCCCCGCTTCCACGCCCTCTTTGAAGTTCATCACATACTTTTCGGTCTTCCAGGGCTCACGCTCCGGTCCGTCCACGATCAAGGCGATCACCTCGCCCTTGTCCGCCGTCTTCAACTGTTGTTTGTGCGTGTTGAGCGCCCGGAGCGCCGGGTCCGGCTCGTAGCCCATCTCCGCCGCCAGCTTGCGGATGCGCTCCCGCGTCTGCGCGCGCAGGCGTCCCTGCCCGCGCAGAGCCAGCGAGACGGCCATCTTCGTCACCCCCGCCCGTTCCGCAATATCACTCAAGGTCACCCGTCGCATAACTCACCTTTCCGCCTAGCATCGGCCACTCCGCCCGCTCCTTCAAAACCAAAAACATACGCCCGCAAAGCAAACAGGGGGCGTTCCCTTCCGCGGTATATCCATCACTTCACCCGTTCGGCACTCCATTGTTTAGATAAGGCATTATGCGGCCCTTTGATTTACAGGTAAATCCCAAAATCGCTTGGCATCACGCCCGACGAAGTCATTTCCTCGTTCCTCCGCGGGGAATCGACACCAACCCGCAGGAACAACCTCAACGATCCAATCCAAAAGCATATGAAATACTATCCAAAACGCCTCGCCTCCGTCGGGGCCTTTCTCCTCGCCGGGGCGCTCGCGCACGGGACGATTATCTTCGCGGACGACTTCGAAGCCCGCTCTTCCGGCGATCTCGACGGCCAAGGCACTTGGACAAGTCCCTCGGGCCTGAACCAATACACCGTCGAGACGGACGGAGGACTGGGTAACGTCATTATCGGCGGGGGCAACCAGCGAATATTCACGGAATCCGGCTCCGGAGACGGATCTTCCCCGACCTTTGCCACTTTCGCAGCGGAAAGCCACAACCAGATTTTTGTGCGGTTCAATTACAATGCCACAGCGACATCCGGCGGTCCCTTCTTCTCGTTCCGCCTCACAGACGACGACGGTGACTTCAACAGCACCTTGGGCATCACTGTGCAAAACGGGCAATTGCGCCCGCGCTCGACCAATGCTTCCGGAGGTATCACACAACTCACATCCGGAGTGCCCGCGATATCCGCCGACACCACGCACACCATCGTGTTCATGGCGGAAAAGACTGGCGCGGCTGGCGATAACTTTGACCGTGTGACGGCGTGGTTGAATCCGGCCTTGGCCGGAGAAAATGCGGACGACTTGCTCGCCGTGGCGAACCTTTCCGGCGGCGTGGTCGCAACAGCCGACACCGGCGTTTCCTCCTTCAGCGCGATCTCATTCCAAAAAGGAAGCTCAGGTGGTCAGGCGGCCATCCAGTTGGACTCCATGATGGTTGCCATCCCCGAGCCCTCGGTCTACGCGGCGCTCCTCAGCTTGGGCGCACTGGCAATTATCGTGCTGCTCCGTCGGCACAGATGACCGGGAACCGCTCTTCCTTGTTTTCCCAGAGGCCACCCGCAATCCTGCGGGTGGCTTTCTTTTTCGCGCACTTGGCCGACGCGGTTATCTGTCACGGCACCCATTCGCGGCGGTACCGCAATGACCGCGGCCGGAGGACACACGCCCGCCTTGACTCCAGCCGCGCCGTCGACTGCCATGCTCTCTCGCCAGCCCGCCCCGTTTTCCGTGAACAAAGGCACAACACCGATAAAGAAATCGTCCGGTCTCTCCGCCGCCGCCCTCCGCCTTCCGCTCCATGCGCGCGCATGGGTGCGGCGCTTCACCGCCTCGCTCTCCACCACGGGCGTGCTGCTCGCCACGTTGTTCTTCGCCGCCTCGCTGACCCCCAGTCTCCTGCCGCGCACCGTGGGCATGCAGGGCGTGCTCTCGGGGGTCTCCCTCGCGGCGGGCTACGGCATCGGCGTGTTCGCGTGCTGGCTCTGGCAGTATATGGAAATGCCCCTCCCGCGCGAGCGCGCGCATCGGATCGGGCTATACGCGGCAGTCTCCGTCTGTTTGCTCGCGGCCGCCGCGTTCCTGCGCCAGGCCGCCGAGTGGCAGAACTCGGTGCGCCTCCTCATGGAGCTGGAACCCGTCGACACCGCGCATCCGTTCCGGGTCGGGCTGATCGCGCTGCTCGTTTTCGTCGTTATCCTCGTCCTCGCCCGCCTCTTCCACCTCACCCACCGTGTCATCGCGCACCGCCTGCACCGCCACATTCCCCGCCGCGTCGCCAACGTCGTCGGCGGGGCCGCCGCCGTCTTTCTCTTCTGGACCGTCTTCAACGGAATTCTCTTTGAGTGGGCCCTGCGCACCGCCGATTCCTCTTTTCAACAGGTCGATGCCTTCGTTGAGGCCGACATCGCTCCGCCTGAAGATCCCGCTGTCACAGGCAGCACAAAATCGCTCCTTGAATGGGAGGAACTCGGGCGGCGCGGGCGCGGCTTCATTGCCTCGGGGCCGACCCGCGAAGAGATCGCGGCCTTTCACGGGCGCGAAGCCATGCGGCCACTCCGCGTCTATGTCGGCCTCAACTCAGCCGAGACCATTGAGGAACGCGCCGCGCTCGCCCTCGCCGAGCTCAAGCGCACCGGTGCCTTCGACCGGTCCGTCCTCGTCATCATGACCCCGACCGGCACCGGGTGGATCGATTCCGGCGCAGCCGACACCCTCGAATACCTGCACGCCGGAGATGTCGCCAGCGTGGCCGTGCAATACTCCTACCTCCCCAGCTGGCTCGCCCTCCTCTCCGAGTCGGAGTACGGCGTGGAAACCGCCCGCGCCGTCTTCAATGAAATCTACGGCCATTGGACGCGCCTTCCCCGCGACGGCCGGCCCAAGCTCTACCTCCACGGGCTCAGCCTCGGCGCGCTCAACTCCGACCGCGCGGCGGACATCTACGACGCCATCGGCGACCCCTTCCACGGCGCCATGTGGAGCGGTCCGCCCTTCCGCTCCTCCACGTGGCGTGCCGTCACCGCCATGCGCCGCCCCGGCTCGCCCGCATGGCTGCCGCGCTTCCGCGACGGGCGCATCGTCCGCTTCGCCAACCAGGAGAACGTCCTCGACATCCCGGGTGAGCGCTGGGGTCCGATGCGCGTCGTATTTCTCCAGTATGCGAGCGACCCGATCACTTTTTTCGAGCCGGGGTCGTTCTACCGGCAGCCGGACTGGATGCGCGCCCCGCGCGGCCCCGACGTCTCGCCGGATCTGCGCTGGTATCCGGTCATCACGATGCTCCAGCTCGCCGTCGACATGGCCGCCGCCGACACCTCGCCCGTGGGCTACGGCCATGTCTACGCGCCGTGGCACTACATCGGCGCGTGGGTCGCCGTCACCGATCCGCCGGGCTGGACGCGCGCGGAAATCGAGCGCCTCCAGGCATACTTCAAGGAGCGCCGCCGTCTTTGACGGGGCAGGAGCGGATTTTCGGCTGGTCCTCGGCCCGGCACTCCATTGTATCAAGCGCGATGAAGCCCTCCTCCGCCCACCGGCGCCCCAACGTCATCTGGATCTTCGGCGACCAGCACCGCGCGCAATCCGTCGGCTACCGCGGCGACCCCAACCTGCGCACGCCCAATATTGACAACCTCGCGCGCAACGGCATGCGCTTCGATCAAGCCGTCGCCGGAAGCCCGTGGTGCTCGCCCTTCCGCGGCGCGCTCCTCACGGGCAAATACCCGCACCAGTGCGGCGTCACACAGACCCCCGGAACGCTCGACCCCTCCCTTCCCACCATCGTCAAACCCTTCCGCCAGGCCGACTACCACACCGCCTACATCGGCAAGTGGCACCTCTCCGGCTCCAACAGCAGCGCGCACGTCGTGCCCCCCTCCCACCGCGGCGGATTCGACCACTGGGTGGGCTACGAGAACTGCAATAACCAGAACGAGGTTCGCGTCTCCGGCGGGCGCAGCGGCGCCCTCCGCCGCCTCCCCGGATACGAGACCGACAGCCTCACCGACCTGCTTCTCGAGCACCTCCACCACCACCTCGGCGGCGGTGCCACCGAGCGCCACTACCAGCCGTTTTTCGCCGTGCTCTCCGTACAGCCCCCGCACAGCCCTTACGTGCCGCCCACCAACCCGGAGCACCCCGTCCACCCCACGCGCAACCCCGCGAATATCCGCCTCCGCCCCAACGTGCCGCAGGTTCCGTGGGTGCGCGAGAAAGCCGCCCTCGATATCGACGGCTACTGCGGCATGATCGAAAATCTCGACCACAACCTCGGCCGCATCCGCGACGGCCTCAAGCGGCTCGGCGTCGACGAGGACACATGGATCGTCTTCTTCTCCGACCACGGAGACATGCTCGGCAGCCACGGCCAGTGGGAAAAGTCGAGCCCGTGGGAGGAAAGCATCCGCATCCCCTTCATCGTCGGCAAACTCGGCGGGCAGGAGCGCATGCGCACCGGCATCTGCGACGCCGTCCTCAACCACGTCGACATCGCCCCCACGACCCTCGGCCTCTGCGGGCTGCCCGTCCCCGAATGGATGGTCGGGCGTAACTACGCCGGTCACTGCCTGCGCAACGACGATCCCCTGCGCGCCCGCGTCGGCGAAGCCGTCGGCGAGGATCCGGAATCCGCCTACCTCCAGCAGATCCCCCGCAAGCGCCACCCCCACTCCGTCAACAAAGCGTGGCGCGGCGTCGTCACCCGCGACAAGTGGAAGTATGTCTGCCAGCCCGGGCACGACTGGCTCCTCCACAACCTCGACGAAGATCCATACGAGCAGAACAACCTCGCCCACAACGAGGTCTACCGCGAACAGCGCCTGCGCTGCCGCGGACTCCTCCGCGCATGGATCGAAAAGACGGGCGACGACTTCGAACTGCCGCCCGAAGACTGAGTGCCGCCGTCCCGCCGGAGGCAGTGCCGCCGAAATAACCCGGATATCCGCCGCTTTTTTCCTTGCCCGCCCCCCGCACGGCGCTTTGTCTGGGCGGTTTTCCAATTAATCGACCCATGGCCAGAATCTGCTACGTAACCGGCAAGAGCCGCACCTCAGGAAGTGTCATCCACCGCCGCGGTATCCGCAAGAAGAGCGGCGGTATCGGCACGCACATTGCGAAGATTTCGAAGCGCACTTTCCGCCCGAATCTCCAGCGCGTGCGCATCAAGCTGCCCTCCGGCCAAGTGAAGCGCGTCTGGGTCTCCGCCAAAGCCCTCAAAGCGGGCAAGGTCGAGAAGGTAGTCTGAGCCTCCCCGGCACACGCCGACCGCTCCAACGCTACAGGCTTGCTCCAAAGCCTCACGGCTTCGGCTAAAGACGCGCAGTAGCCGAGTGCGTAAGGCAGTTGGACACAGTTGGAAAGCACCCCTCGCCCGCCTACTCCGCCCGCAGCAAGCGGGCCATCGCCCGCTCCATCGCTTCCGCCTGCCTGCGGTCCTCTTCGAAACGGGCGGCGAGCGACTCACGGGTCTCCCGGTCCCCCGCCGGGAGCCGTTCGTAGAAGACCCCGAGCGAAAGCAGCGCGTTGTGGTAGACGGGGTGTACCCGCCCGAGCATCCGCCGCACGGCACGTTCCCGTTCCTCCGCCAAGGCGTACACGGCAGGATCCTGCGCCAAGACGGCAAGCCCGCGCACATCCGCCCACTCCGCCGCGCCGCGACGCGACACCCCGGCGCGCGCCAGCGCGTCGATCCGCTCCCGCGACTCCGCCGCCGTGAGGAACGGCCCCCGCGCACGCGCGCCGAACTCCGCGAGGCGCACCACAAGCCACAGCTCGAAGCGGTCCGCCGCGCCGCCCAGCGCGGAAAGACTGCGGAACGCACCCCGGCCACCGTCCTCCGCGCGGCTCGCCGCCTCCATGAAGTCCGTATAACGCTCCGCATCCCCTGCCGCCGCGAGCGCGACCTCAAGGAGCCAGTAGGCACGCGCCCGGAAAGACACCGGCACCGTGCCCGTCCTGCCTGAAAAGACACCGTCGAACCGCGGATCCTCCGTTCCCGGCAGGACCGCGTGATCGGCAAGAAAGTCCCCGCGTGCCGGGTTCAGATGCACGCGCAACCGCTCCACGAGGCCCGTGCGAATCCACTGCGGCACCGTGCCGCCTTTGACGCCGCGTTCGAGCAACCAAGCATGGGTCACCACCGCCGCAAGGGCGTCCCAAAACACATCCTCGCGCAGCGACGGCCCCCACGGCACCCGCAGCACGGCGACGCCACGCTGCACACTCCACCCTGCCGCAGCGCCGTCGCTCTCCGACGGAAGAACGAGCCGCACCCGCTCCAGATCGCCATCGAACGAAAGCCCGTCCGCAGCCAGCAGCGGCAGCCACACCCGGAGAATCCCCGTCGTGTGCAGCAGCGCGGTGGCATCCGCCGACACCACGCCCACAGGACCTACCTGGATCAGGCGCACGGCGGAAAGCGGCATTGCTTCTCCCTTCGGCGCGGCATCCGCGCCGACAGGCGGCAGCAAAACAGCCGCTGCCCACAACCCCACCAAAACCGCCGCGCAGCGGCGGACCGCCCGCCGGGGAGCGCTCACGGCTCCGGCGGTTCGTCAGCCGGCTCGACCGGCGGCGGCTCCGGCCCGAAAACAAGGACCAGCTCACCGTCCTCAATCTCGACCGATTCAATGCGTCGCAGGTGCGGGCCGATTTCTCCCGCCTCTTCCAGCGCGGTGAACAATCCCTGCACTTCCCTCGCAAAGAGCGAAGACAAGACCGGCAAATACCCGACCGGTGCCCGCCCGAGCAGGCTCTCCCCGTGGTCAAAGCGCAGGCCGTCACCGGTCGCCCGCACCGTCCCGGAAACCTGGTACACCATGCGGCGGTCGCCCCCCGGCAGCCCCACGTTCAACGTCGTGCCCACATGCAGCCGCCCGTCGGCAACGCGGAAATCCGGTGCCGTCGCCGAGGCGCGCAGGCCGAACAGCGTCGGCGGACGCGCCTCTTCGCCATCACCTGCGGGCACCGCGCCTGTGCCCTGAGTAACTTGCGCGCGCGACCACTGGTTGATGTCGCCCTCCGAGAGCACCACCTCGCCCTCGAAACCTGCCAGGATTCCCGAGCGGACCGTGCGCCAGCGCTGCATGCCCGTACCCGGGTCACCCTTCACCCAATACGCCTGCCCCGGCTCGCGCTCGTCCTCCGGCGGCAGCGCGTTGACCTCGCGCACGTTCTCCGTCGCAAGACTCGCAAAGGCGAGCGCCGCCCCCAGCACCACGGCCAGCACCGCGAGCACAATGACGGGCGTCAGGCCGACCGGCCGCTCCTCCTTTTTTTTCGGTGCCATGGCGCGTGCGCTGCTGTTTGACCGCTTTTCCGGCGGGCCGCCGTCAGGCGGCGTTCGAGACCGGGGTTTCCTTTTTCGCGGACTTCACCTCCGCGACGGTTTTCGCCGCAGGTGAATCCTTCGGCGCGCCGACGTCCTTGCCCGCATCCTTCGAGGTGGACTCCTTCTTACTATAGCCAGAACGGTCCTTGAAATCCGTCTCGTAAAACCCGCTGCCCTTGAAGATGAAGCCGGCACCGAGGCCGATCTTCCGCTTCAGGGACGGGCGGGCGCACTCCGGGCAGTCCGACAGCGGTGCCTCGGACATGCGCTGGAAGGCCTCGAACTCATGTTCGCAGTCAGTGCACTGGTATTCGTAGGTTGGCATTGTTGAAAACGTGTAAACAGGTTAAACCGAAAGATTTAGAAAAGCGGAGGATGTAAGGCACAAGCGTCCCCAAGCCAAGAAAAATCTGTGGCCAAGAGCCGCTCGACCCTGCATTTCTATACCTTTTCAAAGATTTTAGCGGTCTCGCCCCGCAACCGCACCCGACACGCCATGGAATTCAACGAACGCCTCGAAGCCTACCGCAAACGCGCCGACCGTGCCCTCGACACATGGCTGCCCGCCGCCGACACCCGCCCGGCCCGCCTCCACGCCGCCATGCGCCACGCCGTCGAGAGCGGAGGCAAACGCCTGCGCCCCGTCCTCCTCTTCGCCGCCGCCGACCTCTACACCCCCGCCGCCGACCCCGCCCCCGCCGCCGCCGCCGTCGAAATGCTCCACACCTA
>SLLG01000255.1 GCA_007134215.1 Opitutales bacterium
CCGAGATGTCGCCCATGCGTCGGCGCAGCCGCGCGCGCAGACGCTCCGCCGTCTCCGGCGGCCCCTTCTCCAGCGCGTGCGCCAGCTCGTCCGCGTTGAGCCCGCTCCACTGCGCGCGCGCTTTGCCGTAGAGGGCGCGGTAGCGCCGCACGAGCGTCGCGTCGTCGCATAACCTAGCCGCCGGATCAATGCGCACGAGAATGTGGAAATGCGTCTCCAGCACGCAGTAGGTGATCACCTCCACGCCGCTGAACTCCGCCGCGCGGTGCAGCGCCGCGACCCACACCTCCCGCTGCCCCTCCGCCAGCAACCGCCGCTTCTGGATCACACGCGAAGTCACATGATAAACCGCGGGACCGTCCTCTCTCTTGATACGAATCTCGCCCATAATAAGGCGAATCATGGAGCCTCGTAGACATCACGCAAGCCTTTTTTCTTCAAGAAACTAAAGTGTGCAAGCAGTAAAAGCAGAGCTAAATACACAGATCTCGAGCCCAATCATTAATGGACCTGAGTGACGGGAAGGGAAAATAACAAACTTTATTTTCTTCGTGAAATAAGAGAAGTAAGAATTTTGCACGGGCCATTGCGGAGGGCAGGGCATGAGGGAATGAAAGCCTTTGGTGACGTGCGTGGGGTGCTTTTGCCGAACGGTTGCGCTTGGTGACGGCATCTGCCCAATGCTTATGCCTTCCTGCCGTGCGGGCGTGCTTTTTCGGTCGGTCGGGGATTGGTTCGGGGGGCTTCGCCTCGATGCGGAGAGGTTTGCTCTGTTTGTCGAGGCAAAGGGCAACGTGTGGAGAGATGCGCGCCTCGCCGTTTGTGCTTTTCATGCACGGGCGCGAAACGCTGCCGGTGTGCGGATCTGAAGTCCGGCGGGGAGCTGTGCGTGCGTGCGGCTTTTGTTCGTCAGGGATGCCGCCCGCTGTGCGATTCTTCCGCCGTGGGCTCTTGGCCGTCGGATTCGCCGCCTCCGTTCGAGGTGAAGACGTTTTCGTCGAAGTCGCCTTCGCTTTTGCCGACGATACAGCTGACGGTGGCGTCGCCGGTGATATTGACGGCGGTGCGCACCATGTCGAGGAGGCGGTCGACTCCGAGGATGAGGGCGATGCCCTCGACGGGCAGACCGACTTGGTTGAGGACCATGGCGAGCATGATAAGTCCGACGCCCGGCACGCCTGCCGTCCCGATGGAGGCGAGGGTGGCGGTGAGGATGACCATGAGGTATTGGTGCGGGGCGAGAGAGATCTGGTAGACCTGCGCGATGAAGACGGTCGCCACGCCCTGCATGATGGCGGTGCCGTCCATGTTGATCGTGGCCCCGAGCGGGACGGTGAAGGAGGCGACGGAGCGCTTCACGCCGAGTTTTTTCTCCGCCGTGCGGAGGGTGACGGGGATGGTGGCGTTGCTGCTCGCGGTGGAAAAGGCGAAGATTTGCGCCTCGCGCATCTTGCGCAGGAAGGTGACGGGGTTGAGCCCGGAGAGGAGCTTGAGGAGGGTCGGGTAGGTGACGAGGGCGTGGAAGATGAGCACCGCGAGGACGAGGATGAAATATTTGAAGAGCGGCAGGATGGCGTCGAAACCCTGCGAGGCGAAGGTCCGCGCGATGAGCGCGAAGACGCCGTAGGGTGCGATCTCCATGACGATCCACACGAGCCGCATGATGGCGACGTTGAGGTCTTCAAAGACGGCGAGAAGCCGCTTGCCCGCCGCGCCTGCGAGGGAAAGCGCGATACCAAAGAGAATGGCGAAGACAATGATCTGGAGCATGTTGCCCTCGGCCATGGCCTCGATGGGGTTGCGCGGAAAGATGTCGATGATGACTTGCGTGAGCGAGGGTGCCTCCGGCGGGGCGAAGGCTCCGGCGTCCGGCTGTTCGAAGCCCGTGCCCGGGCGCACGAGAAGTGCGGCGGAAAGAGCCAGCGTAATCGCCACGGCGGTCGTGAAGAGGTAGAAGCCGACGGTTTTCACGCCGACGCGCCCGAGGCGGCGGATATCGTCGAGTGCCGCCGTGCCGCAGACCAGCGACACAAATACGAGGGGCACGACGATGACCATGAGCCCGGCGAGAAAAATCTGCCCGACCACCTCGAACAGGCCGTCCGTGAAAACCGTGTGGATCCACTCGAAGCGACGCTCCGGCGTCCGGTCGATGACGCGCGTGCGGCGGACCGTTACTCCCTCGACCTCCAGTTCGGCGGACTCGCCGTTTCCGAGGTCGGCGTCCGTATTGAGGAGGTCGCCGCCGTTCAAGCGGATCGTCGCGGTGCCCTCGTCGACGATCACTTCCTCGATCCGTTCCTCCACCGGGTCGACCGGCGGAGAAAGGATGTTGATGAGGATGCCGACAAGCGCGCCGAGCGCGAGGCCGATGAGGATGCGGCGCGTGAGGCCGTGGCGGTCTTTCTCGGGATTCATGGACGAGTCATTTGGGTGGAATTCGGTCGCGCCGCGCCGTCGGAGCGCGGCATCCGCGTGGAATGGAAGGCGGATGGTGCAGCGGAAAGCGTGCGACCAACGATCCCCGCGCCCTCCCGCGGAGGCAAGACCGAACTCGCGCGACCCCTGCACGGCTTCCTACCGCGCCGCCATATTGCACGGTTTTGGTGCTGGACAGCTTCACCGGCGATGAGAGCGGACATATTCATCGATTCAAATATTCTCGTCAATGCCCACGACAAGGACGCGGGCGCGAAGCATGCGTCGGCGAAAAAACTCATCGGGGATTTCTGGCGTCGGCGGGAGGTGCCCTCCGTGAGCGTGCAGGTTCTTCAAGAAGAGCATGTGAACCTTGTCCGGATGGGCGTGTCGCAGGAAGAATCGGCGGCCCATGTGTCCCGTTACCTGCAATGGAGAGTGATCGAGAACACTCGGGCGCTTTTCCAGCGATCATTGGAAATCCAACGGCGTTGGCCACTTTCGTATTGGGACGCGCTGATCGTGGCCGCCGCATTCACGGCACAGGCCGCGGAGTTGTGGACGGAGGGCTTGAACGACGGGCAGTTGATCGAAGGCGTTGTCGTCCGCAACCCTTTGGGTTGAGCGGGGCGCGCGGGGCATCAATTTTTCCTTGGCCATACGGGGGGCGGGGCGTAGGCTCCGCCGCTTTTCAATATTTGCCCTCGACAACGCCCATGGTCATCAAACCCAAAGTCCGCGGATTCGTCTGCATCACCGCCCACCCGGAAGGCTGCGCCGCGCATGTGCGCGAGCAGATTGAACACGTGCGAGCGAACGGCCCCGTCGACAAGGGACCCAAGCGCGTGCTCGTCATCGGCGCGTCTACGGGCTACGGTCTCGCCTCGCGCATCACGGCGGCCTTCGGCAGCGGGGCGGCGACACTGGGCGTGTTTTTCGAGCGACCGTCGACTAACGGCAAGCCGGCCTCGGCGGGCTGGTACAACACCGTTGCTTTCGAAGAAGCCGCCGCGGCGGAAGGCCTGTGGGCCAAGTCGCTCAACGGCGACGCCTTCGGCGACGAGTTGAAGACGCGCGCTGTGCAGATTCTCAAGGATGAAGTCGGCCCGGTCGACCTCGTCGTCTACAGTCTTGCGTCGCCCCGCCGCACCGATCCGAAGACGGGCGAAACCTACCGCAGCGTCCTCAAGCCCATCGGCGAGCCCTACACATCCAAGACGCTCGACACCGACCGCAAGCGCGTCGAGCCGATCACCATCGAACCGGCGGTGCAGGAGGAGATCGACGCCACCGTCAAGGTCATGGGCGGGGAGGACTGGGAGCGCTGGATGCTTGCCCTCGACGAGGCCGGTCTTCTCGCCGACGGTTGCACCGCCGTGGCCTACGACTACATCGGCCCCGAGGTCACATGGCCGGTCTACACCAACGGCACCATCGGCGCGGCCAAGCGCCACCTCCGCGAGACCGCCGCGCGCATCGACGCCCTCCTCAAGGTCAACCGCGGCCGCGCCTTCGTGTCCGTGAACAAGGCGGTCGTCACGCAGGCGAGCAGCGCCATTCCCGTCGTGCCCCTCTACATTTCCCTCCTTTTCAAGATCATGAAGGAAAAGGGTCTGCACGAGGACTGCATCCAGCAGATGGACCGGCTTTTCCGCGACAAACTCTTCAGCGGCAAGGGCCTCGACTTCGACGAAGCCGGACGGGTGCGCGTGGACGACTGGGAGATGCGGGAGGACGTGCAGTCCGCCGTCGCGGAGCTGTGGCCCAAGGTCATGACGGAAACCATCGACGAACTGACGGATTTCGCGGGCTACCAGGAAAACTTCCTCAAGCTCTTCGGGTTCGGGCTCCCCGGCGTCGATTACGAAGCCGACGTCGATCCGGAGCGTCCCGTGCCGAGCCTCGCCTGACTCCGGAGCCGCGGCCGATGCGTGCGGTGGTCCAACGGGTGGAGCGGGCGGCGGTCTCCGTGGAGGGCTCCGTGGTCGGCTCCGTGGAGCGCGGGCTTCTCGTCTTTCTCGGTGTCTCCGAAGTGGACGGCGACGCCGACGCCGACTGGCTCGCGCGCAAGCTTCCGGACATCCGTATCTTCGAGGATGACGACGGGCGCATGAACCGTTCCCTTGCCGACGTCGGCGGAGGCGTGCTCGTCATCAGCCAGTTCACCCTCTACGGCAGCCTGCGCAAGGGCACGCGCCCCTCCTTCAACCGCGCCGCCTCGCCGGAGCACGGGAACCGCCTCTATGAGCAATTTCTGAAGGTTCTTCGCGCGGCGCATGGCGGCACCGTCGCATGCGGCCGGTTCGGTGCGTTCATGACGATTGACGCGGTGCACGACGGCCCCGTCACCCTCATTCTCGACACCCGCGACAAGGGGTGGTGACGCCGTGCCGCGCCGTGCCCTCAAGTCCGCCTTTTTCGAACGCCCCGCCACGGACGTCGCTCCGGCTCTCCTCGGCGCCGTCCTCTGCTGCGTGCGCGGAGGTGCCGTCGAACGCCTGCCCCTCACCGAGGTCGAGGCCTACGAGGGCTTCGATGACCGTGCCAGCCATGCCCACCGCGGGCGCACCCCGCGCAACGAGCTGATGTTCGGCGCGCCCGGCCATTGGTACATCTACCTCTGCTACGGCGTACACTGGCTCGCCAACATCGTCACCGGGCCGCCCGGCCACCCCGGTGCCGTCCTTCTCCGCGGCGCGGGCGACGTCTCCGGCCCCGGTCGCCTCACCCGCGCCCTCAGTATCGGCAAAGCGGAAAACGGCTGCCCCGCCGCCCCCGCGAGCGGCCTCTGGATCGAGGCGGGCACACCCCCGCCCCCCGCCGAAATCACCGCCGGACCGCGCGTTGGCGTCCATTACGCCGGCCCCGAATGGTCCGCCAAACCATGGCGCTGGGTCTGGACCCGCCCGGCAAGCCCGCGGCATTAAAACTTCCGGGTGAGAATATTTCTCTCGTCAGTGGGCGGTGCGGGGGATTGGGCCTCACGGGCAATCCCCGGCCGCCGAAGGCTGCGTCGTTGGCAAAGTCCTTGCGCGGACACCACATTCTGTAGTTAGGTAAGGTTTTCCCCTAGTTTCAGTTCCCCCTATGATTTCCCGCAGATTTGAAAACCGCCTTGCGGCGGTGGTTGCCGCCGGTGGGTGGCTCATGTTTTCCTTATCGGCTTCCGCCGCGCTGGTGTGGGACCCGCCCGCGGATTCACCGCGCGTGTGGGACGCCTCGGCGGAGAACTGGCTGGATGCCGGCGCGCGCGTTGCGTGGTCGCCCGGCGCGGACGCGCGCTTCGGCGGCGGCGGATCGGCGGTGGCGATCGACGGCGCGGTGCGGGCCGGGGCGGTGAACGTGGACGGCGCCGGACAGATCTTCGCGCTGGAAAACAACGCCGGCGACCAGTTGCGCGTCCGCTCGGTGGAGGGCGCTCCGACCTTCCGCTTTTTCGACGGTATCAGTGCGGGTGCGAACAGCTACCCGGCACTCCCGGCGGTGCGCGGGCGCGGGCTCGTGCTCGAGCCGGAGGGAGAGACCACTTTGGACGCCCGCCTTGAGCCCGCGCTGGGGGGCTCGCCCGTTGTCGGGGTGCGGGGCGAAGATGCGGTGGTAACCTTCAACGGGCAGTGGATCGGCGACACGGGTACGATCTACTCGTGGCTGACGCCGCTGGAGGGCGGTACGTTCCGCATCGGCCCTGACGCGGACATGCGCTTCATCCGCGACGCGTTTTTCACGCTCCAGCTCTGGGTGGCGGGCGACGGCACCGGCACGCTGGAGATCGATGAGGGCTTTCAGGCGGACCGCTCGCAGCGCGGCGTCACGCCGCTCGGGATCGGCTCGATCCGGCTGAGCGACACGACCTTTGTCACCCACCACTCGCGCAATCTGCCGATGACTTTTCGCCCCGTATTCAGCGAGGGGGTGCAGGCGAACGGCCACCTTGTTTTTGAAAACGCGGGCTCCAGTCGCTGGATCGTGCGTTCGAATGCCCAGAGCTACGCCGGCGCGGTTTGGATCTACCGCAATCTCGAGATCGTGACGGAGCGCGACCTCACACACCTCGGCGAAACGGAGTCGGCGTCCGACTACACGGCCTATAACGGCTTCAGCGTGATGAACGGGGCATCGGTGACGAAACGCGGGCCGGGCCGCCTTGTTCTCGCGGGCGAGCAGGCCTACGACACGAATTCGCTTTTTCTCATTGAAGAGGGTGCGGTTGACTTCGTGACCGATCCGTCGGG
Organism: Opitutales bacterium; assembly: GCA_007134215.1. GTDB lineage: Bacteria > Verrucomicrobiota > Verrucomicrobiia > Opitutales > Oceanipulchritudinaceae > SLLG01. The sequence goes on from SLLG01000255.1 coordinate 6,651, forward strand.
CGGCACCCGCTTCGGCGGCGGCACGCGGTTAGGAACGCTGCTGATCTCCGTCGGTCCGGAGGGGGCGGCGCAATTCCAAGAGCGCGCGCGGATCGCCGCGATGGAGGTAAATGGCGCGCTTGCCGTCGGGGATGGCTTGGCGGTTTCGGACGCCCTCGGTCTCGCCTTCGGCGGGTCGAGCGAGACGGATATTGTCCTGCGCGCGGACCGTTCGGGCGCGGTGATTGATGTGGATGCCGCGGCGATGCTCGGCGGCACGCTGCGCGTCTGGCGTGCCCCGGATTTCCGGCCGGCTCCGGGCGAGGTTTTCGCCGTTCTGCGGGCGGCGGATGTGCAGGGCGATTGGGCGTTGACGGACCTCACCGGCCTCGGCCTTGAAGTCGAGCGCACCGGCACGGAATGGCACCTGCGCGCGACGAAGAGTGCCCCGCTTTCCGCTGGTGAAGCCGTCTTCGACGACGGTTTCGCCGACCTCTCCGCATGGGACGACCTCTCGACCGTGCCGCTCTGGGGCAGTCCCGCCCGCAACCGCTCCGCGTTTTCCACGGAGGGAGGGCGCGTACACCTCATCCGCTCGGGCGAGGACGACACCCGCAACTACACCGGATTCCAAAACGCGCACGGCCTCAAGACGTTCACCGCCCTCGACCGCCGCTTTGCCGAACCCGTGGACCGCCGCGCCGCCTCGATCACTGTAGACGCCCGCATGCGCTGGGAGACCGTCACCAACACCGCGGGCGAGTCCGGGCGCTTCATCATCGCGCTCAACCACGACTATCCGGAGGGCGGGCTCGACCTCACGCCCGAGGGCACGAAAGGCTCGCGCTACAACGACTTTTCCGCGGAATGGTGGGCGCGCCCGGCCTACCACCTGCGTATCCGCAACAGCAATACAGGCGCGGGCTCGGCCTTTCTCCAATACGGCGGCGGCGACACCGACCTCGGCGAATACGAGGCGACCGCCGACTGGTGGCTGCCGGGATTCATCTCGGGCGCGGGCAATGTCGCTCCCGGCGCGGGCGACGATTTTCCCGCCAACAGCTGGGTGAGCACGCCGACGGGCCTCGCCCGCGACAACTACGCGCTCTACCGTTACGTCATCTATCCCGACCGTCAGGAAGTGTGGCTCGACGAGAGCGGAACCGGCGTCTTCCGCCCGGAGGACCGCAAGGCCGTCATGCCGCTGCCGGAGGAAAGCGACGCTCCGTTCTACCGCTCCTTCGAAACCATCGAAGGCCTGCGCCTCTTCTGGAACGGCGGCAGTGACGGGCAGGTGTTCGTCGACCACCTCACGGTGACCGTCAATACCGACGAACCGCCGCACGCGGAGTCCGCCGTGCCCGCGCTTGTCCTTATTTCCGCCGACAGCGGTCCCGTGGCGCTCGACGCCTCGCCGAGCTATGACCCGCGCGGCGGCCCGCTTCTCTACGAGTGGTTCGTCGGCGGCGAACCGGTTGCCGTGACGACCAGCCCGGTGTCCGTCGCCCGCCTTTCCGTGGGGGAACACACGCTGCGCTTGCGCGTCACCGACACAGCGGGCAACACCGCCGAGATCGTGCAGGACATCATCGTCACCCCCGGGAATCTGCGGCCTGTCGCTCGCGCCGGAGGCGACCGAACCCTCGTCGCCAACGAGCGCCTCCTCACCGCCGTCACGCTTGATGGTTCGGCTTCGTATGATCCGGACGGCGACATCGTGCGCTTCGAGTGGCGGCGCGGCGGAGAATTGCTCTACGCGGGGACGAACCCCGTCCTCGAACAGGTGCTGCCGGTGGGCCTGCACACCTTCGAGTTGACCGCGGTGGACGATGTCGGGGCGACGGGCACCGACACCGTGCGGGTGCGCGTCAACGGACCCGACGGCGGCGACGTCGAGATCATCTACCGCGAAAATTTCTCCCGCCCGAACGACGGTACCGAGCGCGGCCCGTGGGAAGTGGGGTGGGACCTCATGCGCCCCGACGGCGAGCCGGTGCCCTCGGTAAAGTGGGACGGCAACGCGCACCGTTCATTGTCCACGAACAGTCAGGCCCCCTACCGCACGAAGATCAACGCCGACCCTGCGGGAACAGAATACGACGCGCCGGGCGCGCGCGGGCACATGTGGATGAACCAGATGCCGTTCCTCAACGCCACGCCGGCGGAGTGGATGTTGTGGACGGAGGAATACACGGTGGACACAAGCCGCTACGAGATCACCGCTGTTGAGTTTCACGCCACGGACAGCAGCCCCGAGCGGGTGAAGAACTCACTCGCCGTGCGGATCGAGGGCGACTGGTACCTTTTCTGGGACGGACGGGTGGAGACGCAGTGGAATTCATGGCGCCTCTATCGTATCGACTTTGCCACGACGGGATGGTATCGGTTTGACGCGTCGCCGGTCTTTTCCATCCGCAACGCCGAGCCCGCGCCGCTGCCCGCCGGGGACATCGAGGCTTTCGGTTTGTATTTCTTCAAGGATTTCGGGTGGTATGTGAATCAAGTGACCAACTTCACCATATACGCGCGCGAGCGCGTCGAGCCGCCTCCGTTTCTCACATGGCAGCTTGGGCACTTTGCGGCGGAGGACCTCCTCGACGATTCGCTCGAGGGCACCGTGTGGGGCGAAAACGCCGACCCGGGCCGCACCGGCATGCCCAACCTCGCCCGCTACGCGCTCGGGCTGAGTCCGTTTTCGCATGATGAAGGCATTAGGCCGGAACTCTCCGCCGACGGTCGGCTGCTCCTGCACTTCACATGGAATCCGGAGGCGACGGACGTGGCCGTCGGGGTTGAGCGCTCCGCGGACTTGCGCTCCTGGAGCGCCGCCGCCGCCGCGGAGTGGGCGATGAACGGCCTTGAGGACGGTCTCGAAGCGTGGACGGTTTCCGTCCCCGTGCCGGAGGACGGCGACGTCTTCCACCGGTTCGTCTTTTCCGCCGCCGAAGAGTAGGCCGCCGCCGGGCGCGGTGGCCGAATTTCCGGTATCTTGGGTGTGTTGCCCAAAATTCGGGTTGCGCCACCTGTGCCGCCGTGTACCCAAGGGGAATGAAATTGTCTTTGAAGGTGGAATACGCCTGCCAGGTCCTCGCGCAACTCGGGCACACTTACGGTCGCAAGGAGCTGCCGCATATCGACGACCTCTCCCGCGCGGAAGAGGTGCCCTCCAACTACCTCGTGCAAATCCTCAATGAGCTGCGCAACGCCGGGCTCATCAACAGCCGCCGCGGCAAGCAGGGAGGCTATGCCCTCGCCCGTCCACCGCGCGAGATCACACTCTGCGATGTCGTGCGCGCGCTCGACGGCGGGGTGCTGGAATTCAGCGCGGAGAGCCGCGGCGCGTCCGCCGAGCGGACCAGGGCCATTTGGCGTGAAGTGGGTGACTGTCTCGAAGAAAAGCTGCGCGGCTACACTGTGGAGGACTTCATGGGCGCGGCCGCCACGGAGATGTATTACATCTAACTTCGTACCGGGTGATGTGCGCGGCGTCGCTGCAAAGTTCGGTTTGCGCAGAGTTCCTCGCCGTCGCGATGTCGGGGGGATGAATCCCTCCGACTACTTGTGCGGCGCGGCGGTCGATTGAGGCCTGTCGAATATTGCTGAATGTTCGACAGACTTCAAAAACTTCAGCTCAGTCGCTTCCACTCGACGGCCAAACGCGGCCAAAGGTTACACGGCTGAAAAACCCGAGGGAAGCGGAATACATCCAGCGCGAGTCGGCATGAGGATGATCCTGAACCGTCGGCAAACTCTCTCCCGGAACGGCAGGGTTCTCCGGGTAGAGATAGAGATAGCCGTGTCCGGGCAAGAAAACCCACGGATAGTGCAGGATGTTGATTTCCTTGCCGAACTCCGCCGAGTTCACCCAGGGATGTTCCGGGTCGATGGAGTAGTCCGCCTGTTTTTCGAGACCTTCGTAGAGTATGCGGTCCTCTTCGTCTGGCGGCTCCATCGTCAGCACCGCGACCGCTGACGGAACATCTAAATCCAAAACATTTATCCAGTAGACAGGCACGGAAACAGCACTTCCATCGGGAACTTGATCGAACTGAATGAAGACTTGGTTGCCGCGTTGGTAGGCACGCTCGATTTCGATGCCCGTGCTGGGTTGATCGACATAGACCTGAACGAGAAGGCCAGAGCCCGGTTGCTGGTCACTCGCCGCCAGAGGGAGAGGCGGACTTGCGAAAATCAGAGGAAGAAGCAGTGGCAGCGTTCTTGCGATCCGTCCTGATGATAAATAGGCCATAAAGTTTATTTTTGATAGGTTCATGCGTCAGGTAATCTGTTGGTCTGTAGCGTTTTGATCCGGGCTCCCTATTGGCGGACCGCCGAAAGGACTTTGCATTCGTTGGCCAAGCGATTGGCAGGTTTGGGTGAGTGAGTGTAGAGTCTGTATGATTTTTATAAAAAAAGGGGGGGGAGGTATGTCAATAATTTTGTGGTTTTGCCGCCGTTCATTAGGTCCCGCATTGCGGCCTCCGGCGAGACGGGCGGGCGCGGCGATATTCAATTGATATGGGGCAGACATTCATTACGGTGAATGGGCGATGAACACTCGTTACTTAACTGCGGAAGACGGAAGCCGGACCGACGTTGTCCTTCCGATTGGCGAATACGAGGCACTGCTTGAGGACCTCCAAGATCTCGCTGTCATTGCTGAGCGAAAGGATGAGCCATCCGCTTCCCTTGATGAGGTAAAAGAAAGACTCATCCTTCCAACGGAAAGTCGGCCACGCCGGGATGGGCGGCGTTGGCGGCGGAGAGGCGGAGGGCCTCGGCGCAGGCTTGGCGCAGGGGGGTGCCGCGGGCGCGTGCGGCGATGAGGGTGGCGAGAAAGACATCGCCGGAACCGGTGGGTGAAACGAGTTTGATGGCGGGCGGCTTCAATTGGAAAAACCCGTCTTCGCGCGACAGTACGGAGACCGGGTTGCCGCCGTCGGTGATGATCCATATCGCCGCGGCAGAGGTTGCGGCGACGCGGCGCAGGCGCGCTTCGATGCCGTCCCCTTTGCCGTCGGAACTTTCGAGGCGTTTGAACTCGTCGAGGTTGATCTTCACGGCGGCCCACGGGAGGGCGGCGAGGTCCGCGAGCGGTGTGCCGTAGGTGTCGAGGTAGGCGGGGCCGGTGGGTGTGCCGCCGGGAAACCAGATTTCCGATACAGCGGCGGTGTGCGCCGCCGACCAGCCCGGGACGCTGCCGCAGAGTGCGGCGGCGGTATCCGGTCCGGGGCGCGCGGCTTCCGCGGCTTTGCGCCAGACCGGCGGGTCGACGGGACGGTCCGCGCCGAGGAAGGTGGTCTCTGTGCCGGCTGGGGTGCGGACGACCCAGCCCGCGCGGGTGTCGCCGGGCGTGTGGATCCGGTGGGCATCGAAGGGTTGGCCGCGCAGCCAATCCTCGCAGACGCCGCCCATTGGACCGCCCGCGATGTAGACTGCTGTGGCGGGGAGTCCGAGGCGCCGCGCCATGCGCGCGACATTGATGCCTTTGCCGCCCACCTGGAAGCTGTCGGTGCGGGCGCGGTGCGTCTTGCCGTGCGCGTCGTCGGCGTATTCGCCCGTGAATTCGGCGAGGGCGTTGCCCGTCAGGGTGGCGAGGCGTTCGATTCCGGCGGTCTTCATCTCAGCGGCCCTTTGCGCGGCCCTCCGGCTTGCGCAGGACGGCGATGCGGTTGGTGTTGGTGCCGCCTTTGTTGTTGTCCACGCCCCAGCAGTTCGCCGTCTTCGTGAATTCCTGCTGGTTGACCATGACGAGCACGGGCACGAAGCCGACCGCCTCGGCCAGCGGGACGACGATTTCCTCGAGGTTGACGGTCCCCTTGAGCACTTCGCCGACCTCGAAGGCCACCCAGCCGCCGGGCCGCAGGATCCGCCAAAGCTCGGTGAAGACGCGGCTCATCGCCTCGTCCCACTGCTTCGGGCGGTTGAATTGCCACACCGGCACCTGCTTGGCGTCGATATTGTTGAACCAGCAGCGCAGCCAGTTGTCGTATTTGTAATCCACGACACCGAGAAACGGCGGGGAAGTGACGACGAGTTGCACCGTCCCGCTCTTGATCTCCGGCGTCTTGTCGCACGAGCGGGTGAGGAGGCGCGCCGTCGCGGCGGCGGCGTGGAGGCGGCGGCGGTCTTCGGCGGAGACGGTCTTGAGCAACTGGCGCGACTTTTTGAGGATGATAGCGGGGACGTCGCGCGGCGGCGGGGTCTGGCCGCGCTTGGCGTTGATCTTGAGCTGCCGGTCGATGCTCACCGCTTGGTTGGGCGGCAGGCTGTAGACCGAGAAGAACCCGGGCGAGTGACCCGAGAGACGGTTCGTCGCGACCATGCGGATCCAATGGTCGGCGGGGCCGGGATCGCTTTGCGTGCGCAGGTGGCGGCGCAGCGCGCCGAGGGCGCGAAGCGTGTCCGGATGGTAGAAGGCGTGCAGGTCTTCCCAAAGGTCCTCCGGCTCGGCCGCGGTCCAGTCGATCTCACCGAGGCGCTGCTCCACCTCCCCAAGGGCTGGCAGAGCGAGGCGCGGGCCCGTGAGGATGGCACCGAGCGGGCTGATGTCGCATCCGGCCACGGTGCGGTCGAGCAGGGCGGCTTCGATGAGGGTCGTTCCGCGTCCCATGAAGGGATCATACACGAGGTCGCCCGGCGCGGTCAGCCGGTCGATAAAAAAGCGCGGCAGCTGCGGCTTGAAGCAGGCGCGGTAGGAGACCTCGTGCAGCGGATGCCCCGCGCGCTGCTTCGACGTCCAGAACTCATTCGTGAGGATCGGCACGGGCGTGCGCGTCTCGCCCGGCAGCACCGCCTCCGCGCTTGTCTGTCCAAACCCGTCGAAACGTCGGATGGCCTCGATAAAGCGGCCTTCCGGGGAATCCGGCGCAAGCGACTCGGTGTGGGCAAAGAACTCCCGCTGGATGGTGGGCATGCGGACCAGTGTCAGCGCCCGGAGCCCCCGCCGTCAAGGCACCCGGCGGCCGTATTTTCCCGCAACTGCCCTCCGCGACAATCTTCTTCCCACTTGGCAATGGTTCCGGCGCGGCAAACAAGTTCTCACTTTGGAATCTTTTTGTCGTAGCGCGGGGTGAGGTCGCAATGGAGTTCGGTTAAACTGCTGGCTCGCAGGAGCGCGGGTCTTCAGACCGCGAAATACGGTTGGTCAGCTCAACGATGCCGGTCTTACCCGCGCCATTGGGGTTAGGTCGCTCGTGCGGGCGGGCATGGTGCCGGGATGAATGGAGTTCCCGCGGAGAATCAGTCGAGCTGTGATCGAAACCGGAATCCCCCTGAAATGGAGCGCGAAGCGCCTTGCCTCACGCCGGGCTGAAGCGGAACTCGGTGATATCGCCGTCCTTGAAGAGGTATTCCTTGCCTTCGATGCGGACTTTGCCGGCGTCGCGGGCGGCGGCTTTGGAGCCGAACTGCATGAGGTCGTCGTAGGCCATGACCTCGGCCTTGATGAAGCCTTTCTCGAAGTCGGTGTGGATGACGCCGGCGCACTCGGGGGCTTTCATGCCCTTGAGGAAGGTCCATGCGCGGACTTCCTTCTCGCCCATCGTGAAGTAGCTCGCGAGGCCGAGGAGGTCGTAGGTGGCGCGGATGAGCTGGCCCACGCCGGAGTCGGTAACGCCCATTTCGGCGAGGAAGGCGGCGGCCTCGTCGGGGGCCATTTCGCTGACCTCCTCTTCGAGCTTGGAACAGATGACGGCGGCGGCGGCGCGGTGCCGGTCGGCCACGAAGGCGCGCACGGCCTGTACGTGCGGGTTGGCGCCGGGGTCGAGGATGTCGTCCTCGGAGACGTTGCAGGCGAAGATGACCGGCTTGCGCGAGAGCAGGTGGAAGGCGCGCAGGCGCGGGCGCTCCTCTTCGGCGATGTCGAGGGTGGAGGCGGGGTGGCCTTCGTTGAGGTGGGGGATGAGGCGGTCGAGGAGGGCGAGGTTGGCCTGGGCCTCTTTATCCTGGCCGCGCGCCTTTTTGATCTGGCGCTCCCGCTGGGATTCGGCGGACTGAAGGTCGGCGAGGACCAACTCGGTCGTGATGATCTCAATGTCGCGCACGGGGTCGATGGAGCCCATGCTGTGGATGATGTCGTCGTCCTCGAAGCAGCGGACGACTTGGATGATGGCGTCGACCTCGCGGATGTTGGCGAGGAATTTGTTCCCGAGGCCCTCGCCCTTGCTCGCGCCCGCGACGAGCCCGGCGATGTCGACAAACTCGATGGCGGCGGGGATCACCTGCTGCGGCTTGGCGATTTTCGCGATGGCGGCGAGCCGCTCGTCCGGCACCTGCACGATGCCCACATTGGGCTCGATGGTGCAAAACGGATAGTTGGCCGCCTCGGCCTTGCGTGAGCGGGTGACGGCGTTGAAGAGCGTGCTCTTGCCGACGTTCGGGAGTCCTACGATGCCTGCCTGCATGGGAAATCGATCAAATCCTCCACAATGGCGGGACGGCGGCGGCGGCGTCAAGGCTGCGGCGGGGGCCTGTCGGCGCCAGCGCGCCGGGCCCATGTGCCAAACGGAGCGGCAGGAAGGAGTTCCTCAAAGAGGAGGTAGTGAGCCGGGAAACGACCGGGAGTCTCCAGCCGACCCACTCCGCTCGCGATAATATATGGAAATGGCTCAATCCCTGATTTCAGGGTATTGTATGGGATACGTTCACCGTCCACATAGATTCGAAATTCGCGGCATGGGTGCTCATCCAAGAGCAGGGATACCGTCCTTTCTCCGCGGATGAAATCCGCAATATAGGCCGGATTGAAGATGCAAAGGTGGGGCAACATCGCATGGTAGTTTGCGGCTTCAGAGAAAAGATCTGTAACGATTGTGGTATCTTCGCCGGTCAGCTTTAGGCTGCCGTCGAAGACCGGATAACCCAAATAGAACTCACCAATGTGAGCTTCCGGGCCGATGGTGCTCACCTCATATGAAATATGTCGTGCAATCCGATGGATCCGCACCTCATCAGGGTTGCTCACGGCGGCAAAATTCTCCGCTCCGCCGAAGATGAATTCGACTTGAGAGCGGGTGAGCGAACCGTATTCGGCAAACTTCGTCTCGTAGTATTTCAGAACGGCAAAGACGATGACCGCCTGCACAACAAGAATAAACGCCGCGGCCGAAAGGAAGGCTTTCAGCCACGGCAATCTGGGCGGAATCGCTTTCATCGTTTATGCGGCGAGTTTTCCTGATTTCAGCGGAATTACGAGGAAATCGGGCAAGAAGAAGGCGAAGAAGGCATGGAGTGGCTGACGGCATAGGCCTCAAGGCGGCTGCGCCGGGGGCTCATTGTGGGCGCCGCGCGTGATCCAAGGCACGGGTTGCGCGTTGGAGTTCCGGCTTTAGCCGGTCCCGCTGTCTTCGGCCGCCGATCTACCCGCAGGGAGCGGATTGTCGATCCGCTCCACCCTGTCGCGCCCACGCCGACACGAGCGAACCTGAGTCTTCCTCTGAACTAAGAATTTGACTGGCCGCGAAAAGTGACACTAAAGTGATCCTTATGAAAGTTGAACTTGTGACCACTTTGAAACGGCAGGCGACGAGAATTTTAAAGGAAGTGAAGGCCGGGAAAGCACCTGTCCTGATCACTCAGCACGGTCTTCCCAGTGCTTATCTTGTTGATGTTGAGAGCTTTGAGGCGACGCAGGAACGCTTGAAGCTTCTGGAGGGAATTGCACGGGGCGAAGAGGCAATCAGGAAGGGGCGCGTGATGACTCAAGATCAAGCGCGCAAACGAATGGCAAAATGGCTCAGGTAATTTGGACGATCCCGGCCCTGAACGACTTGGAGAGAATTCTGGAGTACATCGAGCTGGATAATGAAACTGCTGCGAAAAGACTGGCTCAGAAGGCATTCCAAGCGACTGATAAATTGACTGAGTTTCCTGAATCGGGCTCGAAGCCGAAAGAACTACGTGGAACTCCTTACCGCCGCTTGGTTGTCGGTCCGCTGCTCATGTATCACCGGAGAGGTAACGGTGATATTTATATCGTTCATGTGCGACGCGGGGAACGTCAATTCAGCATGAGCGACATCCTCAAACATGACTGAGGCCAACCGGACGATGCACTCGATGACGAGAAGCGGGCGATTCTCATCATGATTGATCTCGACGTTCCAGTCGAACAATGCCACGTTCCCGCCGTTTCCCGCTCGTGCGAATGGTTCGGGACGTGCGGCAATCCGTGGTAAAAACTAATCTGCGTTTTTGAAAGGAAATCCAAGTGCTCTTCGTTATCGGAATATTGCTCTTCTTTGTCTGGCTGATTACGGCATTTGTCGTCACAGTCGACATGTTCAAGCGGCATACCGCGTTGGGATGCGTGGGGCTTTTGACCTTGCCAATTCTGCCATTCTATTGGGTCGTCAGAGGCTACAGTGGAAACCGAAGAATCGCCGGAACTATCTTGTATGCATCGGCGGTGCTTGCTTCGCTGTTGATCGGTGGCCAATGGTATTCTGCCTCGACGCAGCTATCCCCGTTCTTTGATGTGAGCAAAGAAAAGGGAGTCCCTATGAGGCTCAATCAGATCGGCACAGCTCGAGGAAAGAAGTACTACACGGTTGTTAGCCGCGTGGTATATGAACCAAATGGAAGCTATGCATCCGTGGAGGAAATGTTGAGTGTCATCGAATCAGAACTCATCGAGGCGTTGATTCCGCATGTCCCCGAGGATTTGAAGGAGGGGGTTCTCTTGAGAATCGCCATTCCCACACCCTCCGGGTTCGTCGCCGTTTACGAGGTGTCAGGCCAGACCGTTCTGAAAAGGTATACGGCCTCTATGGACAGTTTGTGAATGGGCATCCGGGCGGCAAATCCCATGAAACTTGAAGTAGAACGCTTCCAACAGGGAAAGGATGCCGATGTGCGGATCCTTCATCCGACGACTGTTGACGAGACGCTAATGCACTTTGATTCTCTTGACTGGAATTCGTTTTGCCATTTCAGGGTAGACCTAGTTGATTCAATCGGACTGGAGTTCGAGGGCGATTGGACAACTGGCTTAAAGGCGGAACAGTTTGAGGATGAGGATAAGATCGTAAAGACGCTGCAGCGACGGATTGCCAGTATCAGCGAGGCGAAAGAAGTATTGCGCACCTTTCTCGAATCGCCGGAAAAGATCAGCGAATTCGGAGGCTGGGTAGAAGAATACTCACTGAAGGATTTTCAGAAGACTGAGGTCAAAAGAGCGCTTGTCGTCGGACGGTAGAAAAATGAATACACCGAACTCAACCTACACTGGGTTTTGGCTGCGAGTCTTCGCGGCCATAGTTGACTCAGTCTTGCTACTTCTGGTAGTTTATCCTCTATTGATAGCCATCTATGGATGGAGCTATTTCGATACGGAGGAGACGGGTTTTGTCGCGGGTCCGGCAGAGCTGGTAATTGTATGGGTTCTTCCGATTTTTGTGGTGATCGGATTTTGGATTTGGAGACAAGCAACTCCCGCCAAGATGGCGATAAAGGTAGCGATTGTTGATGCGGCGACCGGAGAGAAGCCCACCATGAAGCAGTGGATTCTGCGCTATATCGGCTATTTCGTGTCAATCGTTCCCTTGGGGCTTGGATATGTCTGGGTTGCTTTTGATAAGCGTAAACAGGGATGGCATGACAAATTGGCAGGAACTGTTGTTGTTCCGCGCACAGAGCTGGTCTCCATGAATCGGGTGCCGGAGGACAGTCTTGGCGTCGCTGCGTCTTCGCCCGGATCCAACCGGCGCCGTTGACAAGAGCGCAGGTGGCAACGCTGCTTTGCTCCACGGCTGATGGGCGTGGTTCATCTGGACGCGGTCCAATGCACGGCTGCTTTGGTGGCTTCAAGGTGCGGAGGTGCCGGTGGGGATTGGGAAGGGTTGGGGGTAGGCAAGACGGAGAGGGAGAGGGAGAGGAAGAGGGAGAGGGAGAGGAAGAGGGAGACGAAGAGGAAGAGGGAGATAAGGCGGGGGTTGCTTTGGCGGGGGGCGGTGGTTTGAGTGGGTGTTTTGTGTGATGAATGAACCTCCGACAGTGTCGACGCGGGATATGCCGGGCGAGGTGGGCCTCGTGGCGTGGCACGATTACGTGTGCAAGGAACCGTTTGTGTGCGAGGGCGGGGCGGAGTTGCCGGGTTTTACGCTGCGCTACGAGACCTACGGGCACCTCAACAAGGCGAAGGACAACACGGTGTTGATCTGCCATGCCCTGAGCGGCGACCACCACTGCGCGGGGATCCACAGCCTGAGCGACCGCAAGCCGGGCTGGTGGAACAATATCATCGGCCCGGGCAAGGCGATCGACACGGAGCGGTTCTTCGTCGTGTGCTCGAACGTGCTGGGCGGTTGCCAGGGCTCGACGGGGCCGTCGTCGGTCGACCCGCGCACGGGGCAGCCCTACCATCTGGATTTTCCGCTCGTCTCGATCAGCGACATGGTGCGGGCGCAGGAGCGGATGTTGCGCGAGGCCTTGGGAATCGAGCGTCTGCACGCCGTGGTGGGCGGTTCGATGGGGGGGATGCAGGCCCTGCAGTGGGGCATCGCCTACCCCGACCGTGTGGACCGGCTCATCCCCATGGCGACGACGGCGCGGCAGAGCGCGCAGGCCATTGCTTTCAACGAGGTGGGGCGGCTCGCCATCATGCAGGACCCGGAGTGGAAGGGCGGCGCCTACGGGCCGGGCGGCGGTCCCGACGTGGGGTTGGCCGTGGCGCGCATGATGGCGCACATCACCTACCTGAGCGACCGCGGGATGGAGGACAAGTTCGGGCGCGAGCGGGTACTGGGCGACTCGGCGCGCTCGCATTTCGACGCGGAGTTCCAGGTGGAGAGCTACCTGCGCTACCAAGGCCGCAGCTTCGTCAACCGCTTCGACGCCAATTCGTATTTGTATATTTCCAAGGCGCTCGACCGCTTCGACCTGCACGGGCCGGCCGGCACGCTGGAGGAGACGCTCCTCGCGGTGCGGGCGCGTGTGCTTGTGGTCGGCTTTTCGAGCGACTGGCTCTTCCCGCCGTCGCAAAACCGCGCCATCGTCCACGCCCTCCTGCGCTGCGGGAAAAACGCGTCCTACGCCGAACTCGAGACCTCCCTCGGCCACGACAGCTTTCTTGTCCACGCGCCGGAACTCTACACGCTCGTGAGCCGGTTTCTCACGAATTAACGCCAAGCCACACGACGCCGCCATGCCGCGACAGCACATCAAACGCGAAACCGACCTTCAGATCATCAGCGAATGGATCGAGCCGGGCGCGCGCGTGCTCGACGCGGGCTGCGGGCGCGGGATCCTCCTCGAACACCTCGCGAAGACGCGCGGGACCTACGGCGTGGGCGTGGATATCAACACCGCGAAGGTCGCGAGCTGCGTGAAGCGCGGGGTCAACGTCTACCAAGGCGATGCCTTGCGGGTCCTCGGGGAGTTTGCGGACAACAGTTTCGACTGGGTGATTCTCTCGCGCACGCTCGATGAGGTGGGGCGGCCCGCCGACATCCTCGACGAGAGCCTGCGGGTGGGCAAACGGGTCGCGGTCGGCTTTGTCAACCACGGCTACTGGCTCAACCGCTGGTCGCTCCTCGCCACCGGCGTGCGCACCTGCAACGAAGTGTTTCCCTCGCCGTGGGAGGAGGCGGTGCCGAGCAACCCGGTGTCGGTCGCGGCCTTCGAAGGCTATTGCCGCCGCGCGTCCGTGCGTGTCGACGCCGTCGCCCACCTGCGCGGCGACTGGCGGCGGCCCTGCCGATGGTGGCCCGCCCTGCGCGCCGGCTACGCCGTCTACGCCGTGAGCCGGGGTTGACGGCGGCGGGTGCCGGGTGGCGGGAAGTCCGGGCCGAACTGGTCGGGCGATGAATCAGCCCGACTACGGAAAGGCCTCTTTTGAATATGGCGACCGGGCCGCATTTGCGTGCTGTTGACAACTTTTGTGATCACACCCGGATAAAGGCTCTCCAGTGCGCTTGACTCGGATCTCATGGGATGGCTTTCTCACGAGATGAGCTTTGCCGGTGCTGCGTGTGTGGCGGGTCTGCCGGGGATTTTTGCTGCCCGGGTTTTTCTTCCGGTGTTTGCCGCCGCGATGCTGCTGCGCTTCGGGCCGGAGTATTACGGAATAGAGCGCCTGAACATGATGCTGTGGCAACTGGGGATTCCGCAGGGTGCGGCCCCCACATGGTTTACCGATGATACGGCCTTGTGGATCTTCGGCGTTCTCGCCGCCCTCGAACTGCTTGCCCACAAGAGCGCTGAGGCAAGGCAAATGCTCAATGAAGTGGACCACTACGCCAAGCCGTTGGCCGCCGGGCTCACTTGGCTGGGCGTCGCTTCGGTTTCCGATCTCGAATTTCTCGACCGCATTCTTGAACCGTATGCGGGCCTGCCGCCGATGCACGAGGCGAGCCTCGCCGTCTACGGGGTGCTCGGGTTCCTCATGGGCGGCACCTTTTTTGTCGCCGTCGCGCACAATGCCGTCGTGCGCGGGGTCATTGAAGCGGACGAAGGGGACGACACGGGTTTGATGAAGCTCTTCAGCTGGGTGCAGGATCTGTGGTCGGTTTTCGGGCTCTTTCTGTTGATTCTCTATCCGCTGTTCATGCTCGGGTGGATCCTCTTCGGCATCGGCGTCATCCTCCTCCTGCGCCGCCGCGCCCGCCTTCGCGAAGACAGCGCACGCGTGCCCTGCGGCGCCTGCGGGGAGCCGCTCTACCGCAGCGCCATCGCCTGCGGCCACTGCGGCCAGGCCAATCCCCGCGTATGCACCGTGGGTTGGCTGGGGACTGCGAAACCGCTCCTTGCGGGCGACCTCGCGCAACACCGGATGCTTCTGCTTTCGCATCGGCGATGCGGCGTCTGCGCCACGCGGATGCCCAAGCGGGCGGTCGAGCAAGCCTGTCCGGTGTGCGGCACGCTGCCCTTCGATGACCTCAAAACGGTCACGGCCTACGAAAAACACATCGGGCAACGCCAAGGCCCCGCGATTCTGATCGGGGCGGCTTGCAGCATGTTTCCGTTAATCGGGCTCATACCCGGAGTCATCTACTATCGCCTAGCGCTGGTCGCCCCCTACCGCCGCTACCTCGGAAGGGGGAAGGCGCTATTGAGCCGGTGGCTGGTGCGCATCCTTGCCGTTCTGCTCATCTTCCTGCAACTCGTGCCGGGCGTGGGAATCATCACCGTTCCGCTCCTCGCGCTGCTCAGTCACGGAGTCTACCGCCGGGCCTTCCTTCGTGCAGCCGAGAAAGCGCTCCCACGCGAGACTTCGCCCGCACCGGTCGTGACGCCGGGCGGCGCCGGGAGTAGCGGGGCGTTGGGTGATATCGAAGAAGGCGTTCGCTGAAGCCCTGAACGGGTACAGGCACGGCTGGGGTTGTCGCCGCCCGGTCGGCAGCCGGAAACAGAGACGAACCGGGAAGGGCGGTGTGTTGAAGAGCGCCCCCGCCTACGGTTGCAGTGAGAAGCGGTAGAAGCGGCGTTCGCCGGAGGGGCCGGGGTTGTGGGTGAAGGAGAGTTCGCCGGTGCCGTCGGCGGTGAAGGTGCCCGCGGGATCCCAGTCGGCGAGGTCGATGGACCAGAAGGCGTCGTAGTCGCGGAAGGGCAGGCCGATGAGGGTGGGGCGGGCTTCACCGGCCGCCGCTTCGAAGGGCAGGGCGGTGAGGGTGAGGCTGCCGTCGTGCGGCGCGCGCACGATGGCGGTGACGCGTCCGGTGGCTTCGCCGCCGTAGGGGTCGCTGAGGGTGTAGTGGAAGGTGTCGCGGCCGGTGAAGGCGGAAGGCGGCGTGTAGGTGACGGCGCCCCCGCCGAGGACGACGGCTCCGCCGCGCGCGGTGACGGCGGCGGGCAGCGTGAGTTCGAGGGGATCGCCGTCGGGGTCGAAGTCGTTGCGCAGGAGGCGGGGAAGGGGGATCTCCACGGGCGTGTCCATGGCGGCGCCGATCATGTCGGGGCCGGCGACCGGGTCTTCATTCACGGGAGTGACGTGGATTTCGCGCACGGCGGGTTCGCTTGTCGTGCCGTCGCTTTCGGAGAGGACAAAGCGAACCCAGCGCGGCGTACCGTCGGGGAAGCGCTCTTCGTTGGTGAAAGTGATGTTGCGCAGGAGCGCGCGGACCGCGCCGAGCGTCGCGCCTTCCGTTAGGAAGACGGTGAGGGGGCCGCCTCCCTCGCCGCCGCCGAGGAAAGTGCCGATGACGGTGCTGCCGAAGCGGATGGTGTTGTCTCCGTCCACGGAAATCCGGCCCGCGCCCGTGCCTTCGTCGCGTATGCCGAGGGCATCGCCCGCCTGCGAACCAAGGGCGAAGTCAACGACGAGTTCGCCGCCGCCGAACGCCGGAGAATCCGGATCGGTGAGATCGGCGAAGGCATCGATCCGCACGGGGCCGTCGCCCTCGGTGTAGGCGAGCGCGAAGGGCCGCAGGGTGATGACCGGCGGCGTGTTTTCGGCGTTCACCGTGATGAGGAAATCGCGGCTCGCGCCCAGCGGCGGATCACCGTCGTCGGTCACCTCGATGGTGAGCCTGAAGTCACCGGCGGCCGCGGGCGTCCACGAAAAGGCACCCGTCGCCGGGTCGATTTCGGCGCCTTCGGGCGCGTCGGGGCGGAGGGAGAACGTGAGCGTCTGCGCGGGCAGGTCGGAATCGGTGGCGTTGGCCGTGAAGGTAACCGGTTGCCCGATGAAGGTCACGCGGTCGGCGATGGGCACGAGGACGGGCGGATGGTTCACTTCGTTCACGGTGATATCGAAAGTGCCGACGTCGCTTAGCGCGGGCAGGCCGCTGTCGGTGACGCGCACGCCGATGGTATAGGTCTGGCCGCCGTGGGTCTCGCCCGTTGCCCATGTGAAGCGACCGGTGACGGGGTGGAGCGTCACACCGGCGGGCGCTCCGGGTTCGAGCGAAAAGGTGAGCGTATCGCCTTCGTCCGGATCGGTCGCGGTGATCGTGAACGACAGCGTCTGGCGCTCGTCCACCTCACGGCCGGGGAGGGGGCCGAGGACGGGCGGCGAGTTCGTCTGCGTGACGAGGGTTTCCGCCTGTGCGGCGGTCGGGACGGCTTCGCGGTTACCGGCAGCGTCGGTCGCTACGCTGTAGAAGGCGTAGGCCGTGCCCAGTTCCCCTTCGAAGAGTGCCTCGCGCGCCGTCGTGCCGACGATCCACGGAAGGAACGTTCCTCCGTCTTCCGAGACGAAAATATCAAACGACGCCACGCCGCTGAGGTCGTCGGTGCCCTCCCATGAGACAATGAACTGATCGAAACTCTCCGCCGGGAGCGGGTCTACAGAACTCACCGGCGGCGTGAAATCCGTCGGCGGGGGCGCTTCGTAGTGCAGTTCGTAGCTGCCCGTGCTGTCGAAATCGAAAATGTGGATACGGTCTTCGCGGATAGGGCGCTGCCCGAGACCGATGAACGTGCGGTCGGTCTGCCAGAAGTTGTCCGACAGCAGGTCGGTGCCGTCGGACCGGATGACGCGGACGAGGCGTTGCCCCTCGCTTGGATCGGGCGCGGCAAAGTAGACCCATCCCTCCGGCACGGAGGCGGTGAGGTTGACGACCGGGTTGTCTTCGGAGGGCACACCGTCGAAGGCGAAGCCGGAGCCGATCCCGACCGGCTCGATCCGCCCGTCGCTCAGGTAAATCGTGTCGGGCAGGGCGAGGGAGTCGGGGATGTCATTGACGAGAAAGTCGGGCAGGCCGTCGTCCTGATCGCCCGGCGCGCGTACGGCTCGTATCATTTCGTGGATACTGACGCTCTCAATGAGGGACAGGCGCGGATCACCGAGCCCGTCGAGGTGCTCGAAGGTGGCGTCGTAGGAGATGAAGAGCCCCTGCAGCGTGGAAGTAAGCAGCCAGCGGCCGATGGCGCGCTGCCCGGGGAGGATGTCGCCGAAGTTGGCCGTGAGGCCGGGCGAGAGCGGTTGTCCGCCGACCTCCGTGGCGATGATCTGGAAGTCGATGAAGAGCCCCTTCTCATTTTCCACGATCTGCGGCTGGGACGAGTTAATGCGCACGTTGCGGGCGACCCCGTTGCCTGAGTTGGTGACCATGACGCCGAGGGAGAAGGGGATGCTCGGCTCGATGACGTCGGTCCACGGGTCGTTTGCGAAGACATCGCGCTGGTGGAAGTAGCGAACCTGCAGCGCGGCGTTGGGATACACCGTGATGGGCGCGGCGAGGAGCGGCACGGTCACGGGCAGCCCCGCCTGGCGGTAGTGCAGCGTGCCGCCAACGAAGTAATCGAGCGGCTCCTCGGGCGCGGCTTCGTTGGTGGGAATGAGAATCCACGTGCCGCGTCCGGTGGTTTCCATGGGCAGGAAGCCGTCTCCGTCTGCGCCGGTGAGGCCGGAGAGTTCCGGGGGGCGGATACCGAAGAGGGACGTGCGGTCCTGCCCGTCGGCGTCGAGGACGTAGAGACTGACGAGAATCTCGTCCATGGGGGCGGCGCTTTCGTTGGCGATTTCGAGCGTCGCTTCAAAGCCGTCGCGCGCGATGACGGCTTCCTGTTCGATCTGGATCTTCACGCGGGCGCAGATACCGGCGCCGTCGATAGACTGGAAATAGGCGTCTTTGGCGGCGAGAAAGGCTTCGAGGGGATCGGCAAAACCGTCGTCCGCCGCCGCGTGGTAAGCGGACTCCATCGTCTTTGCATACATTCCCAAGAGATCGGCGGCGATGAAATCAGTGCTCCATCCCTCCGGAACATCGGCGAGGTCGAAGATGCCCCCCGCGTTGTAGTCGAGCGTGCGGTTCCAACGGTCGATAAAGCGGTCGGCATCGGTGACGGTCACGCCCGCGGGCAGGTCGGCGTTGAGGAGGGCGACGCGTTCGTCGTCGGAAATGTAGCGGCCATCCTCGCTCTCTTCCTGCACATAGCCGAAGAAGTTTTCCAGCCATGCGGAGAGGCTCTCGCCGTCGGGATCGTCCATCCAAACCGGATCGCCGAGGATGAAGCCGTAGAGATCCGTGATCGTCTCCATGCGCGCGATCGCCTCGTCGAGGACGGTGCCGGGCGAGCCCTGCACGTGCAGCCACCCGTCGTCGGCGAGGGTCTGAAAGCCCGGCGAGGATTGCGGGTCGCTGCCTCCGCCGTTGCCTCCCCCGCCCGGTCCGCCGCCCGCGCCGCCGGCCTGGCAGCTCCGGATCCCCTTCGCGCATCCGACGGTGTTGAACGCGGCGCTCAGTGTGCCACCGCTCAAGCAACCGAGGATGGCGATTGCTCCGTCAATCACATCGCCGGAGATGAGCGCGTCGATCAGGCCGAAGGGGCAGCCGATGGGTGTGTAGCCGATGAGGCACTTGGCGATGGCAATGGGCAGGCACGGATCGCAGTTGGATGTGCCGCCCGAGAAGCCGACCGGCGCGATAAAACCTCCTCCTCCGCCTCCTCCTCCGCCGCCAACCACGCCGCCGCAACCGCCTCCCGCGTTGCCCATGCCGATGCCCGTGCTGTAGGTGTTTTCGGCGGGACCGCAAATCAGGTTCCACAGCACGGCGCCTCCGCCGCAGCCGCCTCCGCCGAGGACTTGGAACGGACCTTCCGCGCCGCTGCCCGTTGTATCGGGAATCTTGCGGAATATCACCGGGATGCGCACCGAGCTGAGGGCCGGGAGCGTGCCGATGGTGTCGGTGATCGGCTCGAAGCTCCAGAGCGGGTGGTCGCTGAAGAACAGACGTGTCTTGTCGGCCGCGATCCAACCATGGTTGGTGATCGTGAAATCGATTTGCGTGACGTCGTCCGTGAGTTCGGCGAGATCGATGTAGGACGGCTCCACGGTCACAACGGGCACGGGAACATTGGTCTCGAAGACACTCTCGACGATGATGCGGGTGCGGTCTTCGACTTCCGTGGGGACGACGGTCCATGTGTAGCGCACGGTCTGCCACGAGAGGAAGGCGAGGTGGTCGCGCGTCGTTCCGGGACCGACGAAGACAGTGGCGCGGTGGGTGTGGTGGTCGGGGGCGGACACCCGCAGGTGATAGAAGCCTTCCGGCAGGTCTGTGAATTCAGCCATTCCGTCCGGTCCAGTCGCGGCGGAGAAGGTGAGGGATTCGTCGTAGGCGTTGGTCACGCGCACTTCCGCGCCTTTGACACGGGGCGCGCCCTCGGCATAGTAGGTGAGTTCATTGACCGCCTCGACGCGCAGGTCGCCGACTCCGTCGGAGATGACGCGGAACTCGAAGGGCAGGTTGAGGCTCGAATCGTCGGTTTGCACGCGGATCGTTCCGGTGTAGGGGCCGAGGACGGCGGCGGTGTCCGGGCGCAGAAGGAGGTTGGCGGAGACCGTCTCGCCGGGAGCGATGGAGGGCAGCGAAGGCGTGGCCGCCGAGAGCCATGAAAGGCCCGGCAGAATGAGGCGCACCGGCCCGGTGGGCGCGCCGCCCTCGTTGGTGAGGGAGAAAGCGACGACCCGCCGGTCGCCGCGGAGGACGCCCGCGAGCAGCGGCTGCGGATCGGCCGCGAGACGGCTGCGCAGCGAGCGCACGCCGACGCTCACGGGGAGGTCGAGAACGGCTCCTTCCGCGCTGCTCAGACGGAGTGCGGCGGTGCCCGCGCTCACCGAAGCGTCCGTCGCGGACACTGAGTAGTGAAGCGCCCACACACCGAGCGGGCCGACGGCGGGATCGGGGGAACCGTCGTCCACGGTGAGGTCGATCACCACGTTGTCCGGCGCGTCGAGGACCGTCGCGGCAAGGCCCGTGAGGGGCACGTTGGCGAGGTTGCGGACGAGGATGACGCCTTCCTTCGGCGCCGCCCCTTCGATCAGGTCAAAGGCGACCTCGGCGGGATCCGTCGAGAAACCGAGGAGGGTGAAGGAATCCTGCGGATCCGCCGTGAGCCGTCCGGGATGGGACGCCGCCACGGAGTAGAAACCGGCCTCGCCCGGCAGCGGTTGCCAGACGACGGAGAAATTTCCGTTGGCATCGGTGAGGACGGCGATGGTGCGGCGCGTGTCGCGCACAAAAATATGGATACTGACGATGACATTCCCCGCCGGACCGCCCGCCGCCCGCGTCGCATGGCCGGAGAAGGTCACCGGTGTGCCCGCCGGGGCGACGTCGATGTCGGCCGAGACGACGGCGGTGTAGGCGTCGTCCACCCGCATGGGCGCGGCGGTGACACGCGTGTTGTTGTCTTCCAGGAGTTCTTCGATCTCATTGGCGGCGTCGGTGCGGACGACGATCCAATACTCGCCCGCCTGCGCGGGGGCGACAAAAGTGACCGTGCGCTCAAAATACTGCCCCGGTTCGAGCGTGCCGGTGAAGCGGAAGGCGCCGAGCGGGACGTCCCCGCCGGGCAGCGGGTCGTCGGACCGCAGCACTTGCTGCTCCCATGACCCCGTGGCCGCCGCGATCCCCTGGTTCTGGATACGGTAGGTGACCTGGA
>SLLG01000257.1 GCA_007134215.1 Opitutales bacterium
AGCGCCGCCACCCACACCTCCCGCTGCACATCCGCCAGCAAGCGCCGCTTGTGCACGATACGCGTGTAGACATGATATACCGATATTTCTTCTGATTTAATTCGTAACTGTCCCATAAATATTTTAAATTCTCAGGGATATTAGCGCGGTTGTTGGTGACGTCAAGAGAGATGCTCTGGAATTTCTGGGGCGGCGTTTGGTCTTTGCCCGCGACGGACTGAGGGGGGGACTGCGTTGAGGAATGAACTCACGAGACTGTCCGGTTGTGCGCGGGTGTGTCTGAACGAAGGGAGGGGGCGGTCATGAGGGGCGTGCGGACAAGCGATGTTCCAGGGCGGCAGGATGGGCAGAGTTCACGACGGGAACCCTCGCTTCTTCGACGGCTGACACCGTCGCGAAAAAGGCAACCGCCTCGCATTGCCATCAGCCATGTTGCCCGCAAACCGGTGGAAATCATCCGGACCATCTGCGTAAACCGGGCGTAATTGTGGTTCAGGGATGGATACGGCCGGTTTTGCGGGGTTCTTGAGCGGGGATGGGCGGCGGGAGCGTGTGGTATTGACCGCGAAGCACCGTTTGGACTCTTCTCAGGTGTCTGTCTGTGCCGAAGCGCCACCGGGGGCTTGTCTCTTCCGCGCCGGTAGGCCAGGACTGAGTGTTATGCCGAACGACAACGCCAATGTCGCCCGTTTTCTGCCCATGCGCGCGGAGGAGATGCCCGACGCGCCGGCGGTGCGCGCACCCGTCGGGCGCGGGCGCGACGGATCGATCCGCTACCGCGACAAGACGTTCGCCGAACTCGAGCGCGACGCCTGCGCGACGGCGGCGTATCTCGCTGCAAACGGGATCGAACGGGGCACGCGCACGCTTGTTATGGTCAAGCCCGGACTCGACCTAATCCGTGTCATCTTCGCGTTCTTCAAGATCGGCGCCGTTCCCGTGGTCATCGATCCGGGCATGGGCCTGCGCCACTTTCTGCGTTGTGTCGAGCACACCCGCCCGCAGGCGGTCGTGGGCATCCCGCTCGCGGTTCTGCTCAGCCACCTCTTCCGGCGCGCTTTCGGCTCGGTGCGCACGCGGGTGGCGGTGGGACGGAGCTTCGAGCGGCATCTGTCGCCGGACGCCCGCTTCGCCACGGCGGAGACACAGCCCGGCGAGGCGGCGGCGATCCTTTTCACCTCGGGCTCCACCGGTGCGCCCAAAGGCGTGTGCTACGAGCACGGGATGTTCGACGCGCAGGTGCGGCTGATCGGCGGGCGCTTCGGTATTGAGAAAGGTGAAGTCGATCTG
This sequence comes from Opitutales bacterium, assembly GCA_007134215.1. Lineage (GTDB taxonomy): Bacteria > Verrucomicrobiota > Verrucomicrobiia > Opitutales > Oceanipulchritudinaceae > SLLG01. The sequence continues at coordinate 1,291 of SLLG01000257.1, forward strand.
CCCATGCTGCCGATCTTCGCGCTCTTCAATCCCGCCTTCGGCATGACCACGGTTGTGCCGGAGATGAATCCGAGCCGCCCCGCCGCCGTCGATCCCGGGCGCATCGTGCAGGCGATTCAACAAAATGCGGTGACAAACAGTTTCGGCTCGCCCGTGCTCTGGGCGAAGATCTGCCGCTACTGCGTGGACAAGGGAATTCAACTACCGTCCGTGCGGCGCGTTCTCATGGCGGGCGCGGCGGTGCCTCCGCAATTGATGGAGCGGTTCGGCCCCGTTCTGTCCAACGGTGATATTTTCAGTCCCTACGGAGCGACTGAGAGCCTCCCGGTATCCGTCATCAGTGCCGCCGAAGTTCTCGGCGGAACCCGTGCGAAGACCGACGCGGGTGAGGGCACCTGTGTCGGTCGCCTTTTTCCTGAAATGGCGGTGCGCATCGTCGAGCCGGTGACGCCGCCGCCGCAACGCATGGAAGACGCCCGCGTCCTCGGGCCCGGAGACATCGGCGAGATCGTTGTCGCCGGACCGGTCGTGACGCGTGAATACGACCGCCTGCCGGAGGCGACCGCAGCGGCCAAGCTGACTGACGCGGAGGGCCGCGTGTGGCACCGGATGGGCGACCTCGGGTATATGGATGACGAGAGCCGTCTGTGGTTCTGCGGAAGGTTGGCCGAGCGGATTCAGACGGCGGACGGGCCGCTTTATACGGACTGTTGCGAAGCGATCTTCAATCTTCATCCGAAAGTCTGCCGCAGCGCGCTTCTCGGCTTCGGTGCGCCCGGACGGCAGACGCCCGCTGTCGCGGTCGAGCCGGAGTGCGGTGCCTTTCCCCTTGGCAATGAAGCCGCCACCGCTTTCCAACGGGAACTACGCGCGCTTGCCGAATCCCATCCGCATACCGCTGCGATCCAGCGGTTTTTCTTTGTGAAGCGTTTCCCCGTCGACGTGCGGCACAACGCCAAAATCCACCGGCTTACACTCGCTCGGCGGCTCGACGCGCGGCAACGGTAGCGTATAAGCTTCCCGCTCCACCATGGACCTCTCCGGAAAAACCATTCTCGTCACAGGCGGTGCCGGGTTCCTCGGACGCTACATCATCGCCGCGCTGCGCGAACGCGGCGCGGGCGTGCGAGCCTTCCAGCGCTCCGCTGCGGACGACCTCGCAGCGGCGGGCGTCGAGGTCGTGCGCGGGTCCGTGACCGATGCCGCCGCGCTGCGCCGCGCCGCGCAGGGTTGCGCCGCCGTCATCCACACCGCCGCCAAAGCGGGCGTGTGGGGTCCGCGCCGCGAATACACCGAGGCCAACATCGGCGGCACCCGCAACGTCCTTGCCGCCTGCCGCGAAGCCGGTGTGCCGTGGCTCGTGCACACAAGCACGCCCAGCGTCGTCTTTTCCGGCGAACCATTCGAAGGCGCGGACGAATCGCTGCCCTATGGCAAAAACTGGCTCTGTCACTACGCCGAGACCAAGGCCGCCGCCGAGCAGGAGGCACTCGCCGCCGACGGCAGCGGAGACCTCCGCGTCTGCGCCCTGCGCCCCCACCTCATCTGGGGATTGGGCGATCCGCACCTCCTGCCGCGCGTTATCGCCCGTGCCCGCGCCGGGCGCCTCGCTGTTGTCGGCGACGGCGACAACCGCGTCGACATCACGCACGTGCGCAATGCCGCCGAAGCGCATCTCCTTGCGCTCGACGCCCTCGCGGAGGGCAGAGCCGGCGGCAAGGCGTATTTCCTTTCCCAGGGTGAACCCGTCGGGCTGTGGCCGTGGATACAGGACCTTCTCGGGCGCCTGAACATTCCACCCGTCAAGCGCCGACTCTCTTTCGCCGCCGCCTACCGCGTGGGGGCCGTCGCCGAAACCGTCTGGCGCGTCCTCCGTCTCGGCGGCGAACCGCCCATGACCCGCTTTGTCGCCACCGAACTCGCGAAGAGCCACTGGTTCGACATCAGCGCCTCCCGCCGCGACCTCGGTTACCACCCCGAACGCCACCCCACGGAAGCCGGTCTGCGCGAATACGCGTTGGCCCACGCCGTCGGCGGGAAGCCCGGAACCCCGTCGGATTGACCGGTCGGCTCCCCGGGCGGTTATCCGCGCCACCTTCCCGCCCCAAGCTGCTGGTGGGTCGCGCCTCTGTCGGCAAGGCGGATGAGGATTGCTTCGCGGGGGTCGACCCCGGCGTTGCGCATGGCGAGAAGGACGGCTCCGGCGGCAGGAGGCAGGCGCGGTGGAACCGGTTCCGCCGTCGGTATGTCGCGGGCGAGAGCGGCGAGGGCCCGTCTGCGGTATGGCGCGTGATCCATGAGTCCGCCGCAGAATGCGACGGGGCAGGGGGCCGGAAGGGAAATCCGCTGGACGGCTGCACGGGCAAGGATCGCCAACTCGTCCGCGCCGCGGTCGAGAATCGCGGCGGCCACCGCATCGCCGCCTTCCGCTTGCCCGATGACAACGGCTGCGAGGGCAGCCACCTCCCGGCGCGGCAGCCCTGTGCGGATGAGCATGCGCAGCGCTTTCGCCCCGAGGCGGTCATTGAGTGCCGCCGTCAGGGAGGTTTCCGGTCCGCGCCCGTCTGCGGCGCGGGCGACGGCGGCGAGTGCATCCCGGCCGAGGGCGAATCCGCTGCCGACGTCGTCGACAAACCACCCGTGGCCGCCCGGTTGCACCGACTCGCCGTTGGCATTGCGCGCGAGGCAGGCGGATCCCGTCCCTGCGATGACGACGATGCCGGGGGCGCCCGCCAATGCCCCTTCGTGGGCGATAAGCAGATCGTGCCCGACGCCCGTGCGGTCCGGCGGCGCGAGAGCGAGGCCGACCGTAGCCCGTGCGAGGGCTTCACGCTCCGCTTCATCCGATACGCCGGCGATACCGAGAAAGGCCGCCTCGGCCGGGCACCGTTCCAAGCCCGCTTTCGCAAATGTGTCGTTCACCGCCTCCTCAATCGCCGCGCGCGTGCCGGACAAACCGATAGACGGGTCCACCGGATTCGAACCCGCTGCCAATCCCACTCCGAGGCAGGTGCCTGTTTCGTCGGCCAGCCACGCCCGCGTGTGACTCCCGCCCCCGTCGATCCCCAGAAACAGCCGCATGCCCCGATCCTCCGCGTGGCGGCGCTCCCCGTCGAGTCTGAAGATGCTACTTGTCTTCGGGGGTCTCGAGGCTGGCGGAGGGCTCGGCTTGTTCGTGGATGAGGGGGGCGTCGGGGAGGGGCTTGGTGCGGAGACCGCCCATGGACTCGAAGCGGCGGGCGGTGACGAGGACGCGGCTGTCTAGGGAGCGCATGGCTTGGTTGAAGGCGGCGACGCTGCGGTTGAGGGCGTTGGCGAGGCTCTGGAAGTGTCCGCCGAGTGTGCCGAGGCGTTCGTGCAGTTCGCCGCCTAGCTTCGCGATAGCTTCGGCTTCTTCGGCGATGCGCTCCTGCCGCCAGCCGAAGGCGATGGCGCGGAGGAGGGCGATGAGGGTGGTGGGGGTGGCGACGAGGACGTTGTCGCGGGCGCCGGCCTCAATGAGGGCGGGCTCTATTTGCAGGGCGGCGCTGAAGATGGCCTCGCCGGGGAGGAAGAGGACGACGAGTTCGGGGGTGGGCGTGAACTGCTGCCAGTATTTTTTGGCGGAGAGTTTGCGGATGTGATCGCGGATTTGGCGGGCGTGGTGGGCGAGGGCTTCTTCCTTGGCGGCGGCGTCTTCGGTCTCGACGGCGCGGAGGTAGGCCTCGAGGGGTGCCTTGGCATCGACGACGATATTTTTGCCGCCGGGCAGCCGTATGATCATATCGGGGCGTAGGGTGCCCTCGTCACCGGTGGCGGAGGTCTGGCCGGTGAAGTCGATGTGTTCGACCATGCCAGCGAATTCGACGGTGCGCTGGAGGTGCATTTCGCCCCACTGGCCGCGGACGTTCGGGGTGCGGAGGGCCTGCACGAGGTTGCCGGTCTCGCGCTGGAGCTGACCCTGGCTCTGGAGGAGGCCGCGCACCTGCTCGCGCAAACCCTCGTAGGCGCCCTCGCGGGCTTTTTCGATTTCGCGGATGCGTTCGGAGACGCCTTCGAGCGATTTCCGCAGGGGGTCGACAAGCTCCTGGATGGCTTGCTTGCGCTTTTCGAGTTCGCCGGTGGATTCGGTCCGCAGCTTGCCGAAGCTTTCCCGGGCAAGTTCGAGAAAAGCGGTATTGTTGTTCCGGAGGGCTTCGGAGGAGAGTGCTTTGAAGGTGTTTTCGAGGCGTTCGCGGAGCTTCTGCAGTTCGGCGATGCGCTCTTCGGCGGCTTTTGCCTCGGCCTCGCGGCGGGTCCGTTCTTCGGTGAGCGCGGTGCCGAGGTCCCGTGTTTCGCGGCGTGCCAGTTCGAGAGCTTCTGCCGTGGCCTTCGCCTCTGCTTCCAACCGAGTTCTCTCCTCATCGCGCGCCCGCAGGTTCGATTCCAGCTCCGCGCGGCGCATGGCGGCGGTGTGCTCGCGTCCGCGGAGGATGAAGAGCGCGGTGACGGCGCAAAGGACCGCCCCGGCGGCGAAGCCCGCGATAAAGGTTCCGAGTTCCATCTTGATCGCGGAGTATTCGCGGCAACAATGAGGTGGCAATGGAAAGGTGCGCGGAGTTGCGCGTGAACGGCGACCGCCTGTGGCGCGGAACGGCAGCCGGCTATGGCGGTAGGTTTCGTCTGCGGCGGGTGGTCCCGGCATCGCGCCTCTTGGGGATTTTCGTGCTCTCTCTGGCGCTGGCGGGCACCCCGGCGGCGGCGGACGCGGACCTTCGCATCGCGGTGGTCGGGGCCGACCGGAGCGACCCGGCGCACGCGGCGCTCATGGCGGGGGTGCGGGCGGCGGCGGAGACTGCGCGGGCGGAGTTTTTCATCGAGACCGCGGTGCGGGACTGGACGGAGCGTGCGATGACGGCGGAGGCGCAGGAGCGTGTGCTGCGCGAGGTCATCGGTGCGGGGTATGAAGGGCTTGTCATCGTTCCGCGCGCCGGGCTGCGGTGGGAGCAGTTCGCGGATGTCGTGGAATTGGCGGGGGGAGCGGTGGCGTGGGTGGGAGCGGAGCGCGACGGCGTGAACGCTTCTCTCGACGGGGAAGCGCGTGCTCGGCTGCGGCAGGTGTTGGACGGGCTGGCGGATGGATTTTCCGTTCGCCCGAGTCCCTATTTCGCGGCGGATTTCTTGTTGAAAGCGGACAGGACAGAGGCGCCGGGCGCGGCTGCGGTCGGCCTGAATCCCGCGTGGGCACCGGCATTGCGCGCGAGTGAGCTTCCGGTGGTTGTGCAACCCGATGTTTTTGGCGCGGGGTTTGACGCCGTCCGGGCGTTGGGGGTGGCCCTCGGCGAGCCGCGCATGGAGTTTCTGGAGCGTGAGGCCATTCCGCTGGTATTCATGCCGGAAGAGGCCGATAGCTTCTCCGGGCTTTGGCTGGACTGGCTCCGGTGAGCCCGCTTGTCTTCTTTCCATGTGCGGCCGGTTCATTGTCAAGACGCCTCCGGAGGAACTCGCACGCCGGTTCCGCGCGCGGATGGAGGCGGGGGCGGTGTCCGCCTGGAAGCCGCGCTACAATATCGCGCCGGGACAGGGAATTCTCTGCGCCTTCGACGACCGCGACCGGAAGTGCCGTTCGCTGGACTACTTCCACTGGGGATTGGTTCCGAAGTGGGCCGACGACCCGAACATCGGGTGGCGGTTGGTTAACGCGCGCGCCGAGACCGTCGCGGAAAAACCCGCCTTCCGCGACGCCCTGCGCTACCGCCGCTGCCTTGTCCCGGCAGACGGTTTCTATGAGTGGAAGACGGAGGGCGGGGTGAAGCAGCCACACTTCATCCGCCTGCGCGACGGCGGTGCCTTTGCGCTGGCCGGTCTTTGGGAACACTGGAGTCACCCCGGCGGTTCGGAGATTCTCTCCTGTGCCCTCCTCACGACGCGCCCCAACAAGCTCATGGCGACCATCCACGATCGTATGCCGGTCATCCTCCCCGCCGAAGCCCATGATGCATGGTTGGATTCCACCCTGACCGACGCCGCCTCGGTGCGCCCGCTCCTGCGCCCGTATCCGGCGGAGGCCATGGAGGCGTGGCCCGTCGGGCCGGACGTGAGCAGTACCCGCAACGACAGCCCCTCGCTCCTCAAGCGCCACGAATACCCCCGCGCGACCGACTTCTTCGACAAACTTTTTCCCGGCCACCTATAGTCCCGGCTCAATGACCGCCCCCGTCGGTCGTCAATTAATTTAATGCTGAAATAAGTTTTGGCGTCAAAATATTTAATCCTGCGATATTTTAAACCGTCAACAAATTTTTCCGTGAGATAATAATTTGAGCCGATAGTCCGGGGTCACCAGATTTGCACCAAGCCCGAGTCCACAATGAGGCGGTCCTGTGTCGCCACCGGTCTTCGGTGGTGTCGTGCCGTGGGACGATGAGACGGTCGGCGGGTTTCAAGCTTGCGTGGAGGGGCGGGGATGGGCTGTTTAAGACCTTTTTTCCCGTTTCATGGCACAGGTAATCGCTGTTCTCGATTTCGGATCGCAATACACGCAGGTCATTGCCCGGCGTCTGCGCGAGTTCGAGGTCTATTCGAAAGTCTACCGCTACGATACGCCGGCGGAGGAATTGCGTGCGGAAGGCGTGCGTGGGATCCTCCTCTCGGGCGGGCCGAGCAGCGTGTTCGCGGCGAACGCGCCGCGCCCGGACGCGGGGATCTTCGACCTCGGGGTGCCTGTGCTGGGCATCTGCTACGGCATCCAGCTGCTCGGCCACCTCCTCGACGGCAAGGTGGAGAAGAGCCACGAGCGCGAGTACGGCCGCAGCGAGCTGACGGTGCGCGAAGCCTCGCCGCTTTTCGAGGGTATCCGTCCGCGCATTCAGGTGTGGAATTCGCACGGCGACCGCCTCGCCGCCCTACCGCCGGGCTTTCGCGCCATCGCCGCGACGCGCAACAGCGCGTTTGCCGCCATCGAGGAGCCGACGCGCCATTTTTACGGACTGCAATTCCACCCGGAGGTTTTCCACACCGAGCAGGGGACGGACATCCTGCGCAACTTCGTCATGGGCATCTGCGGCTGCACGGGCGACTGGACGATGGCCGGCTACGCCGAGAGCACCATTGAGCGCATCCGCGAGACAGTGGGCGACCGGCGTGTCATCCTCGGTCTGAGCGGCGGGGTGGACAGCTCCGTGGCGGCGGCCCTCATCCACAAAGCCATCGGCGAACAGCTCACCTGCGTGTTCGTCGACAACGGCCTCCTGCGCAAAAACGAGCGCGCGGCGGTCGAAAAGCTCTTCGGCGACAACTTCCAAATGAATCTCGTTGTGGCCGAGGCGGCGGACTTGTTCCTCGACCGCCTGCGCGGCGTCACCGACCCCGAGCGCAAGCGTAAGATCATCGGCAACACCTTCGTCGAAGTGTTCGAAAGCGAGGTGGAGAAGATCGGCGAGGTCGATTTTCTCGCACAGGGGACGATTTATCCGGACGTCATCGAGTCGGTGCCCATCGGGGGCAACCCGGCGGCGCTCATCAAGAGCCACCACAACGTCGGCGGCCTGCCCGAGCGCATGAAGCTGAAGATCCTCGAACCGCTCAACCAGTTGTTCAAGGACGAGGTGCGCCGCCTCGGCGAGGAGCTGGGACTGCCGCGCGGGGTGGTGTGGCGTCAGCCGTTTCCCGGTCCGGGGCTCGCCGTGCGCGTCATCGGTGAGATCACGCCAGAAAACCTTCACATCCTGCGCGAGGCCGACGCCATCCTCATCGAGGAAATGAAGGAGGCGGATTTCTACTACAAGGTGTGGCAGAGTTTCTGCGTCTTCCTGCCCGTGCGCACCGTCGGCGTCATGGGCGACGAACGCACCTACGACTACGTCATTGCACTGCGCATCGTGGAGAGCATCGACGCCATGACGGCGGACTGGGCGCAGCTCCCGCACGAGCTGTTGCAGAAGATTTCCACCCGCATCATCAACGAGGTAGCGGGCGTCAACCGTGTCGTCCTCGATATTTCCTCCAAGCCGCCCAGCAC
>SLLG01000175.1 GCA_007134215.1 Opitutales bacterium
GCCCTAATTGATGTTTTTTCGTTTGCCGTAAATTTTATTTTTTCTCTGAGAAATAATTAGCCAGCCGCATCCGGTGTTTGCGAATGCGTGCGCTTTTCGACTGGCATGGGTGGGAGAAGTTCCGCAAGTTCCCCTCTCCATGGAAGACATCATTATTCTCGGAACCGGCTGCGCAGGCCTTACGGCGGCGGTCTACACGGCCCGGGCGAACCTGAGTCCGCTCGTCCTCGAGGGGGGGCAGCCCGGGGGGCAGCTCACGACGACGAGCGAGGTGGAGAACTTTCCGGGCTGGCCGGAGGGCATCGACGGGTTCGAGTTGATGGACAAAATGCGCAAGCAGGCGGAGCGCTTCGGCGCGCGTACGGCGTTTGCGGAGGTGGAGTCGGCGGAACTCGGCGCGGGGGTGAAGCGGCTCACGACGGGGGACGGCACCGTGCATGAGGCGCGTGCGCTGATTATTGCCACGGGGGCGCGTCCCCGCACACTCGGTATCCCCGGCGAAAAGGAGATGTGGGGCGGGAAGGGTGTGAGCACCTGCGCGACGTGCGACGGCGCGTTTTACCGGGACATGGAGGTCGTCGTGGTGGGCGGCGGCGACAGCGCGGCGGAGGAGTCGCTCTTTCTCACGCGCTTCTGTTCGAAGGTCACGCTCGTCCACCGTCGCGACGAGCTGCGCGCTTCGAAGATCATGGCCGACCGCGTCCTCGCCAACAAAAAGATCGAGGTGCTGTGGGATTCCGTGCCCGAGGAAGTGCTTGCCGACGACGGGGGGATGACCCGTGCCGTGCGTGTGCGCAACGTGAAGTCGGGCGAAACGGGCGAGGTCGCCTGCAAGGGCTTTTTCATCGCTATCGGGCACATCCCGAACACCGTGCCGTTCGCCGGCCAACTGCCGCTGGACGAAAACGGCTACCTCGTCCCCGAGGGAAAGAGCGCCGTGCGCACGAAGATTCCCGGAGTCTATGTCGCGGGCGACTGCGCTGACCATGTCTACCGCCAGGCCGTCACGGCGGCGGGCATGGGCTGCCAGGCCGCCATCGAGGCCGAGCGCTGGCTGGCGGAATCGGATTAGGCGCTGCCGCTACCGGCGCCGCCCACCTGCGAAAATCAGGCCCGCGCCGAGGCAGGCGCAGACGATGCCCGCGATGACCAGCGTGAGCGAACGCTCCGTGGGCGATCCGGTGATCGTCTCCTTCACCGTCGATGCGAGGGACTCACCCTCTTGGTAGCCGTAGTAGAGGAGGATGATTCCGACGAGAACAAGTGCGAGGCCGATGACTCTTTGCATGGTGGTGTGGTGGTGGATGGGTGGAACGTGGGCTGAAGCTTCAGCGAGGCGTGGGTGCGGTTGGTGAGCCGGTGCAACGGAGCGGCGGATTACTGAGCGTGTTTTGAAGCGGAGCGCAGAGTAGGCGGTAAAACCATCGGATGGCAAGCCGCGTGTTTCACTCGCCGTTACCGCTCTCCGGCAGGAGCCGCAGCGTATGGCGTGCCTCGCCGGGCAGGAGGGGCAGCGATTCGCCGCGCACCCATTCCGCGTGCCCGGCGTCGTAAAACGGGGAGAGCAGATGGCCGGAGTTGCCGCCCGGCATGGTGAAAAGCGCGTCTGCCTCGCGGCCCGGACTCACGGCCATGCGGTAGCTCTGGCCGAAGCTGTGCCAGTGCACGCGCGGTGAGTAGGGGCTGCCGGACATCGGATCGGCGGGCACGTCGAGCCAGCGGGAGAGGAAGGGAACGATCAAGCTGAACGGATGCACGGAGCGGACACGGTTGTAATCGCCCCATGTGGCCTCGCTCCAGTTGCCCCGGCGGTCGGTGAGTTCCGCGGCTGTCTTGCGTAGGATGCGCAGGTGCAGAGCGTCCCAGCTGTCTTCGTCGGCGGGCAGGAGGGCTTTGGGGCGATTGAGGATGATCTCGCGGAAGGCGGCGTGCGTGCCCGGCAAGCGGATGTGGGCCGCGGCGGCGGGCGCGGCGGCGGCGACGGGAGCGAAGAGGTGCGGGCCCGTCTCCTTACGGAAGCGGTTGTACCAAGAATACAGGAGGCGGAATCCGACGGAGTCGGCGGCGGCGGTGCCGTCCCACCCGGCAAGGGCGTCGCGCGTTTTGGCGAGAAGGTGCTCGGTCTCTGTGTCGGGGGGGGGATGCCCGTCGATGCGGGCGAGGAGAAAGTCGCGGTAGTCGGCGAAAAACGCGGTGCCGGCGTCGAGTTGCAGCGCGAGCATGGTGTGCTCATCGTGCTCCGTGGATTCGAGGAGGCGCTCGCGGATGCGGTCGGCTCGGCCATCGCGGGCGTAGCCGCCGTCGCCGAGGAGGCGTGCCGTCGCGCCGCCGCGCAGTTTCTCGTGGTTGGCTGACCAGAGGGCTTCGGCCGCCGGATTCCGGACGCGCGGGTAGCTTCCGGGCGGCAGGGCCTCGTCCCAGACGGCGGCGGCCTCGGCGGGGGAGAGGGCAAAGCGGTTGACGCGCACAGCGTTGCGCCGGGGCAGCGGGCCGAGGATCGTCCAGCCGATGTTGCCGGCGTCATCGCCGGCGACGATATTCTGCGTCGGTATTCCGGCGAAGGGGGCGGCTTCGAAGACATCGTCGACGGATGCGGCCCGCTCCATCCGCAGCAGACCGGCGCCGAGGCCGTACCGATCAGATCCCATCCAGCGCAGGGCATAGGCGGGCGGGGGCGGGCCACCGGCAGGATCCTTCTCTCCGGCTTGCTCCGTCCACACCGGCCCCCATGCGGTGGTCTTCACGCGGTGGACAACAGGTTCGGCGCGACCGCGGACACGGATGGTTTCTTCGCGTATGCCGAAGGGCCGGTAGTCGGTGCCGTCGTGGTAGCGCGAGGGGTCGTCGGGGTGGAGGTCGAGGCGGACGAGATCGGTGAGGCGGGCGTAGCTGTTGGTCGGGCTCCACGCGACGCGGGTGTTGGAGCCGGCGACGAGAAACGGTGCGCCGGGAATGGTCGTACCGTGAAGTTGCGCGGCGTCGCCCGCCTCGTCGCGGAAGTGCATGGACACGCGATACCAGATGACGGGCAGCCCGATGCGGAGGTGCGGATCGCCCGCGAGCAGAGCACGGCCGGAGAGCGTGCGTCCGGGGCCGACGGCCCATGCGTTGCTGCCGGGCGAGACGTCCCCATCCACGGGAGTGAAGAAACCCGGCACTGGCGTCATCGCGTCGTCGCCGCCCTCTTCCCGGAAGGCCTCGAGTGCGGCGGCCCATTCCTCTGCGGGAAAGGGCATGGAAATCTCCGCTCCGGCCTCCACCGGTGCTTCGCGGAAGCCCGGAGCGTCGAGCAGGAAGTCCACGACGTCCTGCGGAAAGTGCGCCCGCAGGGCTTCGCGTTGTTGCTGCTGGAAGGCGAAGGGGTCCTGCAGGACGTAATACATGCCCAGCCCGACGGCGAGGGTGTCCTTGGCCCGCCACGGTTCGGGCCGCACACGGAGGGCGAGGTATTCGGGCGGGCGCGCCCCGAGGGAGGCGAGTCCGGCGTTGACGCCTTCGGCGTAGGCCTCGAGGAGCCGCGCTTCTTCCGGGGGTAGCCGTTTGAATGCGGCGCGCACGACGGCAGGTCCGCCGTGGAGGCGCAGTTGCTTGTCGAACTCCAGCGCAAACCCGCCGAGAAGGGCGGCGATCTCTCCCGTGCCCGCGCGCCGCTGCAAGTCCATCGCGAAAAAACGATCCTGGGCGTGGACAAACCCCGTTGCCCGCGCGAGGTCCAGCCGACTGTCCGCCCGCAGCGTCACGACCCCGAGGGCATCGCGCTCCACGCTCACCGGCGCCACCAGACCGGCGAGCGCCGTCTCGCCGTCGAGCTTGGGCAGGCTTTGCCGCATCGCCGCATACCCTGCCAACAGGGCAAGCAACGCGAGGCAGAGCAACACCCCGAGCACCGCCGCAAACAGCCGCCTCCACCGGATTCCGTTCCGCATCCGTCCAACGGTGCTCAACGCGCCGCCGCGCGCAAGCCGCATCGCGCCGCCGCAGCGGCACCGTGTCCGTATGCACCGGCAGCGGCAACGCCGGCATAGAGGAAGGGCGAGAATGTCAGCCTTCCTCTCAACCGGTGATTTCTTGTGGATTTCCGTCGAGTATACAGAACAGGAGCAAACCGCATCTTTGGTCACGGATCCTTCGGAACCGCTCCCGCTCGGCGGGAGACACCTGTGGCCGGCCGCGTGTTGTTATAGCCGCAGGCGACGGCTCATTGTGTGGCGGCGGGGAGGCCAATCCTCCCCGCTGTCCGATTCGGTCTTTGATCTGTTCCCGGAATGATGCATCAAGATGGTTCATCAGTCGACGAATGAAACAAATGTTCACGCCTTTCGGCGGCATCATGAAACGTCTTCGTTTTCCGAGATGGCGAGAGGTATTGTCCGTGGGTGATTCGGCATCCGCGTCCCGGCGTGCCTCGATGGAAATCACAATCCGGTGGTATTTGGGACGGTACCGCCGGAACGAGTTGATTGCCTCATTGTCCGGCGCACTTTCCGGACGTTATCGTCTAACGTCTAATGGGGCAAGTCCAATACGGTTCCGGGCTCCGGGTATCCGAGCTCATCCGTCTCAGAATGAAGGACTTGGATTTCGACCGGGGCGATTTTGTGGTGAGGGGTGGCAAAGGCGACAAAGACCGTGTCGCTCCGCTCTCCGACAGGCTCCGTGAACGCTTGTCCAACCCTATCGGACGCATCCGCCAGCTTTTCGATGATGTTCGTTGGAGACAGGTGCCCGGGGTGGAGATTTCCCCCGGACTGGAGCGCGAGTATCCGAACGCAGGAAAGAAGTGGGGTTGGCAATGGTTGTGGTCGGCTACGGCGGACGGTCTGGAACGCGGCGGGGCGGTTAGTTTTTTCGCTGATAAAGCGGATTAGCGTAGGTAATGGAACGTGCCGGAACAGACGGATGCAGCGGCAGGGCGCATGATTGCGGGAATCCTTGTATGCGGGCGGTTCGCGGGGGGCGCCGGGCGCGGGGTGAGGGGGCGGGGCGCGGCGGTTTCTTTTTTCTGTTGCCAAGGGTTGGGGCGGTTCCCGTAATTCCGGGGCTTTAGTGGACGGGGCGGGCCTGTCCACTGTCTCCTTTTTCCGCTGGATTGTCGACGAATGGCTGAAGACCGAAGGATCAATCGAAAAGTGTTTCTCGCCTCGGCGGGGGCGTCCCTTGCGGCCCTCGCGACGCTGGGCAGTCCTTTGTGGCACCCGCGCGCGGGAGACTCCCGGCAGTCGGCGGAGGCGCGTTTGCCCTCGCCGCCGCGCGACCCGCGGTCCGTTGTCCACGGGGGCGGAAACACCTGACGAAAGCCGCCGCAACCACCGGCACCTCCTTCGGACTTCACCATGGCCAACCACTTTCCCAAGACGGCAAACACGCTTCCCGCCAAGCTGCTCATCATCCTCGGGGTGCTGACGGTGACGGTGGTCGCAGGCGTGACCTACTATTTCACCCCGAAGTACACCCGCGTGGGCTATATGCCGACGCAGCCGGTGGCGTACAACCACTACCTGCACGCGGAGCAACTGGGGATCGACTGTCGCTATTGCCATACATATGTGGACCAGTCGGGCCACGCGAACGTGCCGGACGCCGCCACCTGCATGAACTGCCACTCCTATGTGAAGTCGGACAGCCCGCAGCTGGAGCCGGTCCGCGTGAGCTACGAAACCGGTGAGCCGGTGGAGTGGGTGCGGATCCACGCGATGCCGGACTACGTTTTCTTCAACCATGCCGTGCATGTAAACCGCGGCGTGAGCTGCGTGGACTGCCACGGCAACGTGAACGAGATGGAGGTCGTCTGGCACGACAAGCCAATGTCCATGGCGTGGTGCCTCGACTGCCACCGCAATCCGGAGGAGTACATCCGCCCGCTGGAGCACGTCTACGACCTCAACTGGACGCCTGAGAACGCCGAGGCGCACGCGGAGTGGGCCCGCGAGCACGTCGTCTCATGGAATGTGAACCCGCCGCAAAGCTGCTCCGGCTGCCACCGATGAACAAGACCACCGAGCACTCCGCACCGACCGAAGCCGGGCTTCAGGGGCCGCGCTACTGGCGCAGCCTCGACGAGCGCGTGGACAGCCCCGAGTTCAAGGAGTGGCTGCACCGCGAGTTTCCGCAGGGCGCGGCCGAGGCCGGGGGCGTCAACCGCCGCCACTTTCTCAAGATTATGGGGGCTTCGTTCGCCCTCGCGGGCTTCGGCGCGGCGGGGTGCCGCCGCCCGGAGAAGTATATCCTGCCCTACGCGCAGCAGCCGGAGAACACGGTTCCGGGGATTCCGGTCTACTATTCGACGAGCTTTCCGGACGGGATGGACAGCATCCCGCTCGTCGTGGAGACGCACCAGAACCGGCCCACGCACATCGAGGGCAACCCGAAGTACGAGCCCTACGGCGGCGGGATCAACGCCATCGTCAGCGCCTCGGTCCTGAATCTCTACGATCCCGACCGGATGACGGCCTCGACGCGGGCCACCGGCGCCTCGCGGCGCCAGCGGCGCGTGCGCAAGGAGGAGGTTTACGACGCGATTTCGGAAATCCGCGACGAGTACCGCCGCACGGACGGGCAGGGGCTCGCGGTCCTCGCCGCGCCCTCTTCGTCGCCGACGCGCCGCCGCCTTGTCGAACGTCTGCGTGAGGACTTCCCGCGCATGATCTGGACGGAGTACGACCCGCTCGCGCAGGACGCGGCGGAACGCGCCGCGACGGAGGCCTTCGGCGAGCCGACGCGCCCCCTCCACCGCCTGGAGCGCGCGAAGCGGATCCTCTCCCTCGACGCCGATTTTCTGAGCCCCGCCGAGCCGGGCTCGAACGCGCTCTCGCGTGCCTTCGCGAAGGCACGCCGCGTGCGCAACCGCGACGAAGCGGCGGACATGAGCCGCCTCTACCAAGTGGAGGGGCCCTTCACGATCACGGGATCGATGGCGGACCACCGCCTGCGTCTCTCCACCTCGGCAGTGCCCGCGCTGGCCGCGCTCATCGCGGCGGAACTGCTCGAGCAACTGGGCGAAGAGGCCGGGTTTGCGCGCTCCCTGCGCGCGGAGGCAACCGGGCTGGAAGTCGACGCGGAGTGGGTGCGCGAGTGTGTGCGCGACCTGCGGGAGCACCGGGGCGAGAGCGTCGTGCTGGCCGGGGCGCACTTGCCGGACTCCGTGCACCGGCTCGTCGTTCTCATCAACGAAAAGCTGGGGGCGAACGGGCACACCGTGAAATACGTTTCCGTGCCGCGCCAGACGGCGGCCTCCTACCGCGAAGTCGCGGAGGCGGCGCGCGAGGGGCGCGTGGAAAAGCTCATCGTGCTCGGCGGAAATCCCGCCTACAACGCGCCTGCCGATCTGCCGTGGAGCGACATCGCGGAGCGCGTGCCGGCCATCGTGCGCCACGGGTACTACTTTGACGAAACGGGGCTCGACGCCTCGCTCAACATCGCCGCGACGCACTACCTCGAGTCATGGGGCGACGGACGTGCCTACGACGGTACCTACCTGCCCGTGCAACCGATGATTCTGCCCCTTTTCGAGGGGATTTCCGAACTCGAAGTGCTCGCGCGGCTCGCGGGCGTGCGCCGTACCGATCCCTACGACCTCGTCCTCGAGACCTTCGGGGGGATACGCGGCGGCGAGGGCGAGCGTCCGGACCGTGCCTTCGCGCGCGTCCTCAGCGAAGGTTTCGCGGCGGACACCGCCTTTGCCGAATCCGGCGGCGCGGTCTCGCGCAGCCGCCTCATGGGCCTGCTCGGCAACGCCGCCTTCGCCGCCCCGGCGCTCTCGCGCGACAGCCTCGCCGTGCGGCTGACGGGCGACCCCAAGGTAGGGGACGGCTATTACGCCAACAACGGCTGGCTCCAGGAACTGCCGGACCCGGTGACGAAGTCGTGCTGGGACAACGCCATCCTCATCAGCCCCGCGCTCGCGCGCGAACTCGGCTTCGACACCAAATCGGGCAAGTTTCTCATCGGCGGCATCGCGGCAAACCGCGCCCAATTCCGCGGCGGCCGCGAATCCGCGCCGGTCGCCGAGCTGGAGGTCGACGGCGTGACGCTTTCCGGGCCGGTGCACATCCAGCCGGGCCTGCCGGACTGGGAGGTCGTCCTCCCGCTCGGCTACGGCCGGCGCCGCACGGGCCGCGTGGGCTCGGGCGTGGGCTTCGATGCCTATCCGCTCCACCGCGCGGACTCCGGGCTCTCCCTCGCCGGTGCGAGCATCTCGCTCACGCGGCGCAGCCACTTCATCGCCAACACGCAGAACCACTGGAGCATGGAAGGCCGCGCGATCATCCGCGAGGGCAACGTGTCCATGCACATCGAGGATCCGGCGTGGGCGCAGAAGATCGGCATGGAGTCGCACTCCCCGCCGATCTACGGCATGGACAAGGACCGTCCGCTGAGTGAGCTTTCCCTCACCCAGCCGCGCGGGGGCTCGGCCTACGAGACGCCGGCCTTCGGCGAGCCCAAGCCGAACCTGCGCGTGTGGCAGAGTGAGGAGGCGCGGGCCGACTTCATTCCCGACCAGCAGTGGGGGATGAGCATCGACCTCAACGCCTGCACGGGCTGCAACGCCTGCGTGATCGCCTGCCAGAGCGAGAACAGTATCCCCATCGTGGGCAAAAACGAGGTCCTGCGCGGGCGCGAGATGTCGTGGATCCGCCTCGACCGCTACTACAGCACGGGCTCGAACGAGGAAAACCAGGTTTCGCTGCCCGCCGACCCGCAGGCCTCCCTCATGCCCGTCGCCTGCCTTCACTGCGAGATGGCGCCGTGCGAGCAGGTCTGCCCGGTCAACGCCACCGTGCACGACACGCAGGGGCTCAACGTCATGGCCTACAACCGTTGCGTGGGCACGCGCTACTGCGCCAACAACTGCCCCTACAAGGTGCGCCGCTTCAACTTTTTCGATTACAACAAGCGTGCGACCGACGAGTTCTACAAGGGACCCCTCGGGCGCGACCAGTACAAGACGGAGGGCGGTGTGCTCGCCTCCATGCAGCGCAACCCGGACGTCTCCGTGCGCATGCGCGGAGTCATGGAGAAGTGCACCTTCTGCGTGCAGCGCATCCAGCAGGCCCGCATGGCGCAGCGCGTCAAGGCGCGCGACTCCAACGATGTCCACGTGCCCGACGGCACCTTCAAGGTGGCCTGCCAGTCCGCCTGCCCGACGGAGGCGATCATCTTCGGCGACATCTCCGACCCGGACTCCGCCGTCTCCCGCGCCAAGGACAACGACCGCGACTACGCCCTCCTCGGCTACCTCAACACGCGCCCGCGCACGACCTACCTCGCGCGCCTGCGCAATCCCAACCCGCGCATGCCGGACTACGCCTCGATGCCGCTGAGCTACAAGGAGTACAAGGCAAGGCAACCCAAGCCGCTCAACGGAACCCGTCCGGAATCCTCGTGATCCGGTTTTTGCCCACCCATCTTCATTGTTGATCCCGCTTTGAACACGACGAAGGACAGTCTTTCCCATCCGGACGGCGGTGGCGCCCGCCCCGCGGTGCTCGAGGAGGTGCGGCCGGCGAACATGCCGCGGCGCCCCATTGTCGAGAACCAGCGCACGTTCGCATGGATAACGCAGAAGGTATGCGGCATCGTGGAGGGCCGCGCGCCGTTGTGGTGGTGGGTGGCGTTTGTCATCAGCTCCATGGTGGCGAGCTTCACGGTGATGGGGCTCATCTACCTCACCGCCACAGGCGTCGGGGTGTGGGGTCTCTCGCACCCGGTCTTCTGGGGCTGGGCGATCATCAACTTCGTTTTCTGGATTGGTATCGGCCACGCCGGGACGCTCATTTCCGCGATCCTCTGCCTCCTCAAGCAGAAGTGGCGCACGTCCATCAACCGCGCGGCGGAGGCGATGACGATCTTCGCTGTTATGTGCGCGGGCATCTTTCCGCTCTTCCACGTGGGGCGCGTGTGGTTCGCGTGGTGGCTCTTTCCCCTGCCCAACGCCAATGTCATCTGGCCGAATTTCCGCTCGCCGCTGGAGTGGGACGTCTTCGCGGTCTCAACCTACGGCACGGTGTCGGCGCTCTTCTGGTACATGGGGATGATTCCCGACCTCGCCACCCTGCGCGACCGTGTGAAATCCGTCTACGAGAAGCGCCTTGCAGAGGCGAAGAACGGCGCCCAGCGCACCTTCGAGACGGCCTACTACCAGTTCCGCAAATACTTCTACGGAGTCCTCGCGATGGGTTGGCGCGGTTCCAACCGCCACTGGAGCAACTACGAGATGGCTTACCTGCTCCTCGCCGGCCTGAGCACGCCGCTCGTGCTCTCCGTGCATACCATCGTTTCCTTCGACTTCGCGGTGGCCAACCTGCCCGGCTGGCATACGACGATCTTCCCGCCCTACTTTGTCGCGGGGGCGATCTTCTCGGGCTTCGGCATGGTGCTCACGCTCATGCTGCCGCTGCGCGCTCTCTTCGGCCTGCAGGACCTCATCACGCAGTACCACATCGACTGCATGTGCAAGATCTGCCTCGCGACGGGGTCGATGGTGGGCTACGCCTACGCCATGGAGTTCTTCATCGCCTGGTACGGGGCCAATCCCTACGAGGGCTTTGCCTTCGTCAACCGAGCTTTCGGCCAATATTCGTGGGCTTACTGGATCATGATTACCTGCAACGTCATTTCGCCGCAGTTCTTCTGGTTCGCGGCGGCGCGGCGCAACCTCGTCCTCGTCTTCATTCTCTCGATTTTCATCAACGTGGGCATGTGGTTCGAGCGGTTCGTCATCACGGTGTCTTCGCTCGCCAACGACTTCCTGCCCGCCAACTGGAACTACTACAGTCCGACGATCATCGACATCTTTACCTTCGCGGGGACCTTCGGGATCTTCGGCTTTTTCTTCCTTCTCTTTATCCGCTTCCTCCCGCTTCTCGCCTTTGCCGAGATCAAAGCGGTGACCCCGCAGGCGGATCCCCACCACCACCACGACAACGGAAATGACGATGGACACAAGTAACACCGCATCGTCCCCGGCCGCGCGGAAACCCTACGGCATGCTGGCGCTCTTCGATTCCGCGCCCGCGATCTACGAGGCGGCGCGCACCGTGCGCGAAGCCGGCTACAGCCGGTGGGACGCGCTCACGCCCTTTCCCGTGCACGGGCTCGACGGGGCCATGGGGCTCGGCCGCTCGCGGGTGCCGGTCTTTGTTTTCATCGGCGGGGTCATCGGGTTTTTCGTCGGCATGTGGCTGGCGTGGTGGATGGGCTACTACAACTACCCGCTCATCGTCGGCGGCAAGCCGTACTTCAGCCCCATCTTCCCGTTCCCCATCGCCTACGAGCTGACCATTCTCCTCGCCGCTTTCGGCGCGCTTGGCGGGATGTTCGTGTGCAACCGCCTGCCCATGCACAACCACCCGGTTTTCAACTACGAGAATTTCCGGTCGCTCACGGACGACAAGTTCGCGGTGGTCATTGAGGCTGAGGACCCGCTCTTTGACGCCGAGGGCACCCGCACCTTCCTCGAAGAACTGGGGCCGTTGGAAGTGACCGCACTTTACGACGAGGAGGACGACGCCTGATGCTGCGCAACTTCTTCATATTCTACGCCTTTTTCCTGGTCCTTGTCTTCACGGTCTTCGGGTTCCGCGGCTGCAAAAGCGAGCGCACGCCCATTGAAATCTTTCCGGACATGGACCACCAGGCGCGTTTCCATCCGCAGGGAGCGAGCGATTTCTTCCCCGACGGGCGCATGGACCGGCCGCAGATTCCCGGACGCATGCCCTTTATCACGGCGGAGCAGGAGCAGTTTCCCCACCTCATGCCGGATACCCGCTACCGCGGGGACACCTACCTCGCCACCGGCAAGCGCGCCGACGGCGATGAATACGGCGACGGCATCCCCGTGAGCCTCACCGAGTCGAACATGCGCCACGGGCGCGACCTCTACCAGATCTACTGCGCCATCTGCCACGGCGACTCCGGCGACGGCGGGGGCGTGCTCGCCGCCGAGCGCTACGGCTACCCGACGATCGTCAGCCTTTTGCAACAGCGCCTCCTCGACCAGAGCGACGGCGAGATGTTTGAGGTCATCACCCACGGGCGCGGCACGATGGGTGCCTACGGCTCGAAAATCCGGGTGGAGGACCGCTGGAAAGTGATCATGTATGTGCGCGCCCTGCAGCGCGCCTCGCAGGGCAGTGTCGACGACGTGCCCTCCGCGCGGAGAGGAGAATTGGACCTATGACGACGAGTTCCGACGTAATCACGCCGGGGCGCGAGGCCGCCGCCTCCTCGGGCGGGCGCGATCCCTCGCTGCCGCTCCTCATCGCGGGGATTGTGCTCATGGTGATCTCAATCGGGCTGCTCTTCACCGGCAGCGCCGCCGATCCCGCCCGGCCTTTCCTCGGCTATCTCGTGGCGGTGTCTTTCTGGGCCTCGATCCTCGTGGGGATGCTTTTCCTCGTCATGGTGTGGTGGCTCTTCGACGCCGGCTGGTCGGTCATCATCCGCCGCCAGTTGGAGCACTTTCTCGCCGCTTTCCCGGTCATCGGGGTGGTCATGGTGCCGCTCGTCGCTCTCGGTGTGGCGGGCAGCGACGCGGTGGCGTGGACATGGATGAACCTCGACGCCGAGGTCGCCGGCGCGGGTGTGACGGTCGCGGAGGACGTCCTCTACCTCCACAAGGCACCCTACCTGAACACGACTTTCTTTGTCCTGCGCTTCATCCTCATCATCGGCGTTTGGGTGGGGCTCGCCCACCTGCTGCGCCAGTGGTCGTTCCGCATGGACGAGACGGGGGACCATAAATACGTCCATTGGTCGCGCCGCCTTTCCGCCCTCGGTATGTTCGTCCTCGCCCTCGTCACGACGATGGCGTCGGTCGACTGGTTCATGTCGCTGAACTTCCACTGGTTCTCGACGATGTTCGGCGTTTGGTTCTTCTCCGCGAGTATGCGCGCGGCGCTTTCCGCCACGGTGCTCGTTCTCTTCTGGCAGGCGGCGCGCGACGACGGCAACGGACTCAAGGGCATCGTGAAGCCCGCCCACTTCTACCTCATGGGCTGCATCATGCTGGCCTTCACGGTGTTCTGGGCGTACATCAGTTTTTCGCAGTACTTCCTCATCTACAACGCCAACATTCCGGAAGAAACTTTCTGGTACAACATCCGCGAGAAGAACCCCGACGGATCGCTCAACTCGTGGTGGTGGGTGAGCATGGTGCTCATGTTCCTGCACTTCTTCGTGCCGTTTATCTACCTGCTCTTCTACAAGTGCAAGTTCGGCGCGCGCCTCAAGTTCATCGCGGTCTGGATCCTCGCCATCCACCTGCTCGACATCTACTTCAACGTCCTGCCGCAGAAGCTGCCCTCCGACGCCAATATCCTCGGCTACGAAGTGCGCCAGTTCCTCCCCGGCCTGACGGATGTGACGGTGTTCCTCGGCGTCGGGGCGCTTGTGCTCTGGGCCTTTGTCCGCAGCACGCGCCGCTTCCGCCCGATCCCCGTCCGCGATCCGCGTATCCACGAATCCCTTAACTGCCATGAGTAACGCGCACACATCCTCCGGGCACGGCGAGCCCTCCGACCGGAAGATCCTGTATTCCGCGGTCGGCTGGATCGGCGTCATCGTGATCATCGTCCTGGTGTTCACCATCGCCTACATCTACACACGCGAGCCCTCCGCCGAGGCGCGCCACGAGGAGGAGCGCTTCCGTATCCGCAACGAAGTGCGCGGCGAGCAGGCCCGCCGCATGGCCTCGTATGCATGGGAAGACCGCCAGGCCGGCGTCGTGCGCCTCGCCGTGGACGACCACCTCTTCCGGATCACCTTGGAGGAACTGCGCGAAACCAATGAGGAAAAGCTCGCGGCCAATGCCGAGTGATGGAGTTCGGCGGCTACATCATTCTCGGAGCGGTCTTCGCCGGTCTGCTTTTCCTCGGCGCAGCGGCCGTCCTCTGGTGGGCCTACCGCGACGGGCAGTTCTCCGACCTCGAATCGGGCTCGCGCACGATCTTCGACGACGAGGAGGAACCGGAAGGCGCGCAGACCGACTTTTTTCCCACCAAGAACCCGGAAGATTTGGACGGCCCCCCGCGGCGGGGCGAATGAGTGCCGCTTGCGCTTGCGCAACCCGGCGGTAGCTTCCTTTCATACCAATCAGCGCGATGAGTTTCCCATCCACATTGACCGAGGCCATGAGCCCGACGGCGGAGCCGAAGAGCGACCTGTTGGCGAAGCTCAGCGAAGTCGACCGCTCTATGAAGGTCCTCGGCGTGTTCTTCACCGTCTGCGGGCTGCTTTGGCTCATGGCGGGCACGCTCTTCGCCCTCGTCGCGTCGATCAAGATGCACAACGTCGATTTTCTCGGCGACAGTGAGTTCTGGACATGGGGCCGGGTGCGCAGCGCACACCTCAATGCGATGATTTACGGGTGGGCCTTCAATGTGTCGTTCGCGGTCGCTCCGTGGATCATGGCGCGCCTCTGCCGCACGCGCGTGCGCTTCACCAACATCTTTCTTTTCGGCGGGATCTTCTGGAACATCGGCGTGGTCATCGGGGTCTACGGCATCCTCGCCGGGCACAAAGTCGGGGTCGAGTGGCTGGAATTTCCGGCCTATGTCACGCCGATCCTTGCGCTCGCCTTCGCCTTCATCGGCGTGTGGGTCATTCTCCTCTTCCGCTGGCGGCAGACCGGTCACGTCTACGTGTCGCAGTGGTACTTCCTCGCCGCCTTTTTCTGGCTGCCGTGGCTCTACGCCATGGCGCAGATCATGATTGTCCACGAGCCCGCGCGCGGCGTCGTGCAGTCGCTCACCAACTGGTGGTTCGCGCACAACGTCCTCGGCCTCTGGCTCACGCCCATCGCCGTGGGCGCGGCCTACTACCTGATCCCCAAGGTGCTCGGGCGGCCGATCTACAGCTATTACCTGTCTGTCATCGGGTTCTGGGCGCTGGCACTCTTCTACAACTGGGCGGGTGTGCACCACCTCATCGGCGGCCCGGTGCCCGCGTGGGTTATCTCCGCGGGCACGGTGGCGAGTGTCATGATGGTCATTCCCGTCATCGTCGTCGCCATCAACCACCACATGACGGTTGTCGGCCTGCACCGCGAGGGCTGGGCCAGCCCGACGATCCGCTTCGTCGTCTTCGGGGCGATCAACTACACCGCCGTCAGCCTCCTCGGCTCGGCCATGGCCCTGCGCAGCGTCAACGAGATCACGCACTTCACGCACTTCACCGTGAGCCATTCACACCACGGCGTGTATTCCTTTTTCACGATGATCATGTTCGGCGGCATCTACTACATGCTGCCCCGCCTCCTCAATCGCGAGTGGCCGAGTGCCATGCTCATTTCCCTGCATTGGTGGACAACGGCGGTCGGCGTCACGCTCATGGTCATTGTCCTCGCCATCGGCGGCTTCATCCAAGGCCTGCAGCTCAATGCCATCGATCCGGAAACGGAGACGGCTGCTTTTGAATTCCTCGAGGTGATGCGTGCTACGATTCCCTACATGGTTATGCGCTCCCTGACAGGTGTCCTCATCACCATCGGCCACGTGGCGTTCTTCATCAATATCATCTGGATGCTCTCCCGCCGCGCGGCGGACGGGAGCGAGTCGAAACCCACCCTGCTCACACCGGGAGCCTGATCGAACCATGCGGAGCCTTCCACTTCTGTTTCTGGGTGTCTTTTTCACGATCGCATCGTCGTGGGTCGGCATCGTGCTCGTGAGCAACATTCAGCTCGGCGGCCTCGAACCCGCCACGCCGGAACTCACCGACGCCGAGGGCAACCCCATCGCGGGGGTTTTCTTCGAGGATCCCGAGACCGGCGAGATGCGCCTTGGTCTTAACCAGGACGGCGTCGAGGCGTGGCCCGTCCCGCTCGTCGGCGCGGCTCAACGTGGCAAGCGCGTCTACGAGCAGATGGGCTGCCTCTATTGCCACTCGCAGCAGGTGCGGCGGCAGGGCTTCGGCTCGGACTACGAGCGCGGCTGGGGCGAGCGCCAGTCCGTTGCGCGCGACTACATCCATCAGGAGCGCGTCATGCTTGGCACCATGCGGACGGGGCCGGACCTGTCGAATGTCGGCTTGCGCTACAGCGAGCTGTGGCAGCACCAGCACCTCTTCAATCCGAAGATCACTTCGCGCGATTCGCTCATGCCGCGCTACGCGTTTCTCTATGAGGTGCGCCCGATAAGCGAGACGCGCGGCCCGTCGCCCAACGCCATTGAGATTCCGGAGGATTACCACCCCGGGCCCGGTGAGCTGGAAGTCATCCCCACCCAGCGCGCGCGCGACCTCGTCGCCTACCTCATGAACCTGCGGCAGGACTACGACCTGCCCGAAATGCGAAGGGAGCAGTAGACCATGAGTGACAAAAAGCTTCCACAGGACAAGGACCAATACCCGACGACGGGCGAGCCGCGCGAGACCTTCGAGGGCCATGGCTTCGATGACGACCGGCTCCAGCGGGTGCATGCGCAGCTCATGCGCGAAAAGGAGGAGCCCTCGGAGGGCTTTTCGCCGACCCCGCTCTTTCTGGTCTTCGTCATCATGATCCTCGCCTTCTGGGGCGGGGTCTACATGGTCTGGTACAGCGGGGAGTTCAGCGCCTTCCACTTCGACGAGACGAAATCCGCCGTTGTGGCGGAGGATACCGGCCCGCGCGAGGTCGACATGATGGCCCTCGGTAGGCGCGTCTACGCGCAGAACTGCCAAGTCTGTCACCAGGCTTCGGGCGAAGGCCAGCGCGGCGTCTATCCGCCGGTCGCGCGCGCCGACTGGGTGCAGGACAACCCCGAGCGGCTCATCAAGGTCGTTCTCCACGGCCTCGAGGGCCGGGTCGAGGTCAACGGCAACACCTACAACAATGCCATGCAGGCTTTCGGTCGCCTCAACGACCAGCAGGTCGCCGCCGTACTCACCTACATCCGCACCGACCCTGATTTCGGCAATGACTCCTATCCGGTCAGTCCCGAACTGGTCGCGCAAGTGCGCTCCGATTTCGACGACCGCCGTAACGCGTGGACCCAGCCCGAGCTGGAAGACATCCACGGCCCCGTTACCGGCGACTGGTCGCCCCCCGAAGGCGAGGAGCCCGAAGAAGAGCCCGACCCCGCCTCCTGACCAATCATCGAAGCACGGCGGTCGAACGGAGCGCGGACAGCGTCTCCGACACGTCGTCGCTTTGCGCCCCCGAACCTTTCGCTGTTCGGCTGGAAAGGAAATGCGAAGCGCAATCCACCGGCGGGAACCCTGCGCCGCGCTGCCCTGCCGGACGGGAAACCACGGAGCAGTCCGGCTGATCCGGTGGAGGCGGTTATGCGCTGGAATGCAGAGGTTTGGCAAGGGTGCCTTTGCCGCCTCCCCATCCGATTCGAGGGGTTGAACCGACGCGGTTTCTTCGCTGGATGTGATCTCGGGTCGGATCGATATAAGCCGCCTTCCTTTCGGATCGGGGCGTTTTATTTGGATTCTGCCGGTTTTGCATTGACATCGCATGCCGGGGGCGGGTTTTCTTCCGACTGCATGTTTATGCATTAACATGCAAAAACCATCCAGATACAAAACCAACAAAAAGACATCACATGAAGAAACTACTCTTATCCTTAACGGTCGCAGGGGCTTTGGCGGCAGTGTCGGCACAGGGCCAGACCCTCATTGGAAGCGGCATCAACAACGGCGACTTTGAAATGGATGCGGTCGGCGCGGCCCCCGCTGTGTGGGGCGAAGCCGCCAGCGGCGGCTCTATCATGGTATCTTCGGCTTACGCCCAAAGCGGGTCGAACTCTCTCGTGATCGACAGCACCGGTGCCGGTGCCTGGGCGTCCCCGAATGCCTACCAACTGTTCCCGGCGGCGCCGGGAGACGCTTTCAATCTCTCGGGCTACATGCTGTTGCCTACAGGAGCGCCCATCACAGACGCGTCATTTGGTGTGCTCAAGATCGAGTTCAAGGACTCCGGCGGTGCCAACCTTGAACCCGCGAGCATAGGCCCCGGTATCCTTGACGGCGCCGGACAGCCTTTTGTCGGTGCGATCTCGAACAGGGTGGACAACACGACAACGACGGGTGATTGGATTCACGCAGAGGTTGGGGCCGTTGCTCCCGCCGGTACGGTGGAGGTCGGCTTTTTCCTCCTGAACGTCAATCAGGGCGACGCTCCGTCCCCGATTCACTTTGACTCCGTCACCGCGATCCCGGAACCCGCGACCATCGCTCTCATCGGCGGGTTGCTGGCGCTGGGTCTCGTGCTCTACCGCCGCCGCAAGCGGGCCTGAAGCAGCAGGATTCGCAGGGAATTATTGATTTCTGACACAGGAACCCGCTATCTTTGGATGGCGGGTTTCTTTTTGCGGGACACCCGCCCCTCCGATATCCCTCAATGAGCCGAAAGATCATGCCCCGTCGCGATTCTCCGCCGGTCTCCAGGAGGTTCTGCGGTCCGCGCCTCTGGCTGATGCGGCTGACTGCGGCGGTGCTTATGCCGGCGCTGACTCTCGGCGGCCTCGAGGTTGTTTTGCGCCTCGCGGGAACCGGACACTCGACGCGGTACTGGGTGGCGAGTGAAATCGACGGAACGCACTACTTCGTCCCGAACACGACCTTCACCTATCTTTTCTTTCCGCCGGCCTTGTCCCGTGCCCCGCTCCCGAAGAGGATCCTCGCCGAAAAACCGGAAGGCACCTACCGGATATTCCTTTTCGGCGAATCGGCCGCCTACGGGGATCCGGAGCCGGCCTACGGGGTCGGCCGCCAACTGGAAGTCCTTCTGCGCGAGCGTTACGCCGGGACCGCATTCGAGGTGGTCTGCACGGCCATGACCGCTATCAACTCGCATGCCATTCTGCCGATCGCCCGTGAATCGGCCAAGCTGGACGGGGATCTCTGGATTCTCTACATGGGCAACAACGAAATGGTGGGGGCCTACGGGGCGGGAACGGTTTTCAGCTCGAAGGCACCGCCGCGGTGGATTGTGCGCGCGGTGCTCGCCGTCAAGGCGACGCGCGTCGGCCAACTGCTGGAGACTTTGGCGGGCAGGGTGCGCGGCGATCCGGCGGTTCCGGAAGAGTGGGCCGGAATCGATATGTTCAGCGAAAACCATCTCCGGCACAACGACCCCGCCCGCTTGACGACCTACCGCAACTTCCGTGGAAACCTGCGGGACATCCTGAAAACGGCGGAGCGGGCGGACGTGCCGGTTTTGGTGAGCACGGTGGCGGCCAACCTGCGGGACTGCGCTCCCTTCGCCTCGCTGCATTCGGAGGACCTCGGCACCCGGCAGCTCGGCCGGTGGCGGCTTTTCTTTGAGCAGGGAAATGCCCTCGAAAACGCCGGTTCCTTTGAAGCGGCCCTCAATGCCTACGCCGGGGCGGCGGCCATCGACCCGCACTTTGCCGAGCTTCAGTTCCGGATAGGGCGCGCCCGGTTGGCATTGCAGAAGCGGGAAGCGGCGCGCGAGGCGCTGGAGCGGGCGCGCGATAACGATGCTCTCGCGGTCCGCGCCGACACCCGCATCAACCGCATTCTCCGGGACGAATCGCGCAAGGCGGGCGGACGGGTGCTCTTTCTCGATGCGGCGGCGGAACTGGCGGCCGACTTGCCGGACGGTCTTCCGGGCCGTGAGTTCTTCTACGAACACGTCCACCTGACTCTTGCCGGGAATTACCGCCTCGCCCGCCTCCTCGCCGAAAAAGTGGCCATGGCCCTGCCCCCGGGCATCACCGAGACGGGCAAGGACCAGTGGGTCACGGCGGAAGACTGTGAACGGGCCCTCGCCATCACTCTCTGGGACCAGCACCGTCTATGGAACAACATGCACGCGCGCCTGCGGGTGCCGCCCTTCACCCGGCAAAGCAGCCATCAGGCCGACCTCGCCTACCTCCGGAGCGAGGCGGAGGCGGTCATCGCGCGCATAGGTCCGCAGACGCCGCAAGCTGATCGCCGGCTCTACGAGGAGGCGATCACGAAAGCGCCCGGCGACTACATGACGCGCGCGCTTTTCGGGCAGTACCTTGAGGCCATGGGTGCGCGCACGGAAGCGATCGCCGAATTCCAGCGGGTTTGCGAACTCCTGCCGGATTTGGAATGGCCGCACTACTACCTCGGAAAGCTGCTTTTGCGGGCGGGGCGGGACCGCGAAGCGGCGCGCAGTTTCACCCGCGCATTGGAGATCCGCAGCGATTTCCGTCAGGCGCGGGCGGCCCTTGCGTCGATTGAGGAACGGTCGCGCTGACGCCCAGGCCGCGTCGGCGATAATAATCAACAAACGTAATTGATTGGCCGTGCTCCGGAAGGGCTGCAGGGCCGGACGGATGAGGACAAGGTAGCTATGCGCCTTACGGGTTGAAGAGGTCGAGCTGTTTGCCGCCAACGGGGCGGAAGGCGTCGGTGCGGAGGGTGTGGGGGCGGGCGTTGAAGCCGCTGCGGCGCACGCCGAGTTCGTAGAGTTGCCGGAGGGTCTGTGCCCAGAGGCCGGTGCCGCGGAAGCGGCGGCCCGGTGTGGTATCATTGAGACCGCCGCCGCGCAGTGAGCGGAGGCGGTCTTCAACGCGGGCGCGTTTGCCGGGGAGTTCGCGGTCGAGCCAGTCGAGGAAAACGGTATCGGTGCCGCGCGGGAGGCGGAGGGGCAGGTAGTGGACCCAGCGGGCGCCGGCGTCTTTGGCGGCGGCAATGATGGCGGGCAATTCGGTATCGGTAAGCCCGGGAATCATGGGCGCGGCTATGACTCCGACGGGAATGCCCGCCTTCGCGAGGGCGGCGACGGTTTCGAGGCGTTGGCGGGGGGAGGCGGTGCGGGGCTCCATGCGGCGGGCGAGGTCGCGGTCGAGGGTGGTGACGGAGAGGGAGACGGTGACGCCGCCCCATTCTGCGAGTTCGGTGAGGAGGTCGCGGTCGCGCAGGACAAGGCTGTTCTTCGTGATGAGGGAGGCGGGATTGCGGAAGTGCGCGAGGACGGCGAGGCAGGCGCGTGTGATTTGCCGTTGGCGTTCGACGGGTTGGTAGGGGTCGGTGACGCCGCTGAAGAAGAGGGGACGGGGCCTCCATGCGGGCGCGGAGAGGGCCTTTTCCAGGAGCGCGGCGGCGTTGGATTTTACGAGGATACGCGTCTCGAAGTCGAGCCCGGCGCTCCAGCCGAGGTATTCATGGGTGGGCCGTGCGTAGCAGTAGGCGCAGCCGTGTTCGCACCCACGGTAGGGATTGAGGCTGGCGTCGAAGGGCAGGTCGGGGCTGCGGTTTTCCGAGATGACGGATACGCTGGAGTCTTCGTAGAAGACGGTGTCGACGCGCTTTGGCGGCGGTTCGGCGTCGCGCTCAAAGCGGACGGGGGCGAAGCGGACGGGCGGGTTGAGGTCCGTGCTCCGGCCGTGGGCATGGGCTCGACGGGCTTCCATAAAGGGTCCGGAAACTGTGCGAGGTGTTCGTACGTTCATCAAACGAAAAACAGTGCCCGGCACGAAAAAGCCCCGCCGGCGGTTTGCCGGAGGGGCTTGGAAGAAATCGTTTCGGCCAGGTACGGCTCAGGGGTCGACCCGCACGACGCGGATGTCGGCGGTGGATCCATGGCCCATGGTAAGGACTTGGAAAGGAAAGGTGTTGGTGAACCGCAGCAGACCGTTGTCGTAAACGAAAGCTTCGACGAGGTAGACTTCGTCTTCGTTGATATCCCCGCGGCTGAAGCGCAGGCGGTAGCTGAGCGGCGGGCTGCCGGGATCGCGCTGCCGGTCTTCGGCGATGACGGTTGCTTCGCCCACGCCGCGCGAGGCTTCGATGAGGCGCACCCGCAGTTCCGCATTCGACGAAAGGCTGGCGCCGGAGGGCAGCGACACGGAGCCGGTGATGGCTTCGCCGCGGGCGGGCGCGCGCCGCTCGGTGTCTGTTTCCGGGGCGGTCTGGCAGGCGGAGACGAGGACGAGGCATGCTGCCATCAGGCTGAGAGATATGATTTTGCTCATTGTTGTCGGCTAGTTTGAGTAAGAAGCGTGGGCCAGAAAGCCCGTGGTTTCAAACGTTTTCGGTTATTTGTGAAAGATTCGGCAAAACCGCGGTCCGCCGCAGTTTCAGAATCGGAAGTGGAAGCTGCCGCGCACCCAGAAATTCTTCTGAAGGTGGCTGGTCCCGGGAAAATAGCTGCCCACATCGCCGTAGGCTACGCCGAGCTTCCAAACCGAATCATCCCCGATCTCGTAGGGCAGGTCGGCGGAGAAGCCGGTGTAGTGGTATCCTTTCCGGACGGTCGCCCCGGAGTCGGGGAATAGGTCGCGCGCGTCGACATATCCGGCGTAGGCGGAGAGGCTGAGCGACAGGGGAAGGCCGTTTTCGGCGAAGGAGCGGGCGTAGCCCAGCGAGGCCTCGGCGGTCATGGCGCGGCGGCGCACGTCGTAGTATAGAGTGCCGCGGGTGCCGACGGTGTTGGTGCCGTCGTCGTGCAGGCGGAGGTCGCCGCCGATGTGGACTTCCTGGCTGTAGCGGGTGCCGCCGAGAGCGTTGCTGACATCGGCGGGACTTGTGTTCCAGTAGCGGTACATCGTCGCGCCGATGTCGATGTTGAAGTTTTCCGTCAGCGGCTGCCGCCAGCCGGCGAAGGCGTCCAGCTCCGATAGTTCATCAGAGTCGCGGATGGGCACGCTCGCCCACAGGCCGACGTAGATGGCCTCGAAATTAGCTGTGACGCTGGGCTGGGCGGCGGCGTCGGAAAGCTTGAGGCCGCGGAAGACGTTTTTGCTGGTGAAGGTGAGGTCGGCTTCTACAACCGGACGGGCGGAGGCCGGAACCGCGGCGAGGAGAGCGGCGAGAGCAAACGGGAAGAGTTTGGTTATCATTGTGGTTAAGCGGAAATAGGGTTTTACCGGACGGTTTATGGTTGTCTGAAAAAGAGGGGAGCCTGCGGTTCGGACGCAAAGCTCCCCTCAAAGCCATAGGCGGCGGCGACCCTTAGTAGATGAAGGTCGACTCCTGCTCCATAATGTGCTCGGAGAGGTAGGCCGGCATGTAGTTGAGTGTGGCGCGTCCCACTCCGGCGTTCACGGCGCGTGCACGGACCTCAATCCTGATCGTGCGGCGCGGGCGGATGTCCACTTCGGCGAAGCGGATTTGTCCGTCCTCGAACGTGATGCGGGACGGTCCGCTGGCGTCGATGTATTCGAGTTCGCCGGAGAGGGTCAGGTAACCTTCGACGGAGACGGACTCAAACTGGCCTTGGTTGGTGATCTCGACGATGTAGGTCACGGTGTCGCCGATGCGGATCGGGTCGTTGTCGTCATACATGACCGACTTCACACCGGGCGCGGCGACGAAGCGCGTCGTGGCGCTGGCGCTGTCGGAGAGTCCGCGGGCGGTCTCCACGGCCACGCGGTTGGTGAGCGTGGCGGGGGCGTTCGACGTGTAGGCGATGCCGTAGCTGCGCTCCGCACCGGCGCCGAGGCTGCCGATGCGCCACGTGAGGGTGCGTCCGCGGTGGTCGGCACCGCCGGCGTCGACGAGTTCCGCGCCTTCCGGAAGTGTGTCTGTCACGACGACGTCTTCGAGGGCGATGTCACCGGTGTTACGCACCGTGATGTCGTAACGGGCCGGACTGAAAACAAATTCGCGCTCGGGGCCGGTCTTGTCGATCTCGATACCGGGCTGAACGACGCGCACGAGGTGGTCGTCGGAGACGCGGTCGATACCGTCGGCGACGGCGCTGGCGCGGTTGAGAAATTCGCCGGTCTCGTCGGGGCGGGCCTGCACTGGGAAGGTATGGCTCTCACCCGGATCGAGGCTGCGCACGCTGTCGGTGACGGCGCCGCGGGCGGAGAGACCGCGCGGCAGCTCGTCCTCGATGCGGACGTTGCGCGCCGGGGCGGTGCCGGTGTTGGTCACAGTGACGTCGAAAGTAATGGTTTCGCCCACTTCGGCGTTGCTCGGGCCGGTCTTGTTGATGGCGAGTTGTGCCGAGCCGGCGTACATCGGCAGACAGATGATCGGATCGGCCGTGACGATGGTGCAGGGCTCGAAGCGGCCTTCGGAGGTCGGGACGACAGTCACGTCAAACGTGCGGCTGGAGCCGGCCGACTGCCGGTCGTAGGCCCAGAGGAGGTTTTGCCCGTCCTCTTCGTTCGGCGAGGGGCTCGACCGCGTGAAGCGAACATTGTCCGGAAGTTCCTCGTGCACGCGGATGTTGGCGAGGTTCTCCTTCGCTTCCACGCGGATGCGGTAGGTGAAGTCGGAGCCCACCTGGCCCGTTGAGATGACCTCCTTGATGACGCGGAAGAGTGGACCGTCGTAAACGACGGCTTCAGAGTCGGCCCGCTGCGCTGCCTGCGCCACCGGGGCGGCGGTTGTCGCCGGAGCCGGGGCGGGTCGTGCCGCGGGTGCAGGAGTGGCGCGGGGCGCCGGTGCCGGAGCCTCCGCGCGGGCAACCGCCGTGCGCTGCGTTTCCGCGCCGTGGAACGGATAGGTCTGCGAAGTCGGATTGGCCTGAACCATGCCCGTGAGGGTGATGGCGGCGGCAATGCCGACCAGCAGCGAGGAGAATGACCGTCTTTGTGTTTTCATG
Organism: Opitutales bacterium; assembly: GCA_007134215.1. GTDB lineage: Bacteria > Verrucomicrobiota > Verrucomicrobiia > Opitutales > Oceanipulchritudinaceae > SLLG01. The sequence goes on from SLLG01000175.1 coordinate 24,476, forward strand.
AACAGTTGTGGCTTCGGAGATTGAACTTGAAGTGTGGGTTTGTGTTGCACGCGGGAGGGCTTTGTTCAAGCAACAAAGCAACTTTCGTTAGAAATTAACCGACCTTTACCGCCTGCGCTTCAATTGTCGTTTTGTGGTTCTTGCTGGTGTTTCTATGGGAAATTGTAGTTTTGCCAGTCAAGGGATAGGGGAATTGCCGCCTCGTGCAATCTTTTCTTTCACCCTTTTGCCGTCCGCTTGCGGGAGCGCCTGCGCGGCACCGGAACGGTCCGGACGGGTAAGTAACTGGAAGCTTGTGTCTAGACTTCCTCCGGGCCGCGGCATCGTGTCCGTGGCCCGTTTTTTCTGATTTTCAAACGGGGCGGAAACGTACACTTTGCCGGATCATGACCGCACCGCACCTGCCTAAAGCGCTCGACGGCTTCTGCGCCGCCGTCGGCAACACGCCACTCATCCGCCTGCGCCGCCTCTCGGAGGCCACCGGCTGCGAAATTCTCGGCAAGGCCGAGTTTCTCAACCCCGGCGGCTCCGTGAAAGACCGCGCCGCCCTCGGCATCATCGAGGATGCCGAGGCGAAGGGTCTCCTCAAGCCGGGCGGGGTGGTCGTTGAAGGCACGGCCGGCAATACCGGCATCGGGCTCACGCAGGTCGCCAAAGCCAAAGGCTACCGCTGCATCATTGTTATTCCTGACGACCAGTCGCGCGAAAAGATCGACCTGCTGCGCGCTCTCGGAGCGGAGGTGCGCACCGTCCCGCCCGCGCCCTACAAGGAGCCGGGCAACTATAACAAAGTGGCGGCTCGGGTCGCCGAAGAAACGCCCGGCGCTTTTTGGGCCAACCAGTTCGACAACACGGCCAACGCGGATTTCCACTACCGCACGACGGGGCCGGAGATTTGGGAACAGACCGACGGCAGGGTGACCGCCTTTGCTGCCGCCGTCGGCACGGGCGGGACGCTCAACGGCACGGCGCGCTACCTCAAAGAGAAGAGCCCGGACGTCTTCACTGTCTGCGCCGACCCCATGGGCGCGGCCATGTGGTCGTGGTTCACCCACGGGCACCTCGACATCGACGACGGCGACTCCATCGCCGAGGGAATCGGGCAGGGCAGGGTAACGCGCAATGTGGAGGGCACACCGGTCGACAAAGCTTACCGCGTCCCCGACCGCATCCTGATCGAAACCGTCTACCACCTGCTCAACGAAGAAGGACTTTTCCTCGGCACTTCCTGCGGCATCAATGTCGCCGGCGCGGTGCGCGCCGCCCTCGAAAAAGGGAAGGGGCAGGCGGTCGTCACCATCCTCTGCGACGGCGCGCAGCGCTACCAGTCGCGGCTCTTCAACGACGAATGGCTGCGCGAAAAGGATCTTCGGCCCGAACACTGGTCCACCGCCCGCCTCGTCGACGAAATCGCGAAACTGTAGCGGCAAAACGGAGAGCGGAAATTCTGCGTCCGCGGTTCCCCGGGACAGATTCGGGCTTTCCATGCGGCGGCTTCGCGTGCATCACATATTTCCATGCCGCAAGCCGTCCGAGCCCTCTTCTTGAGTATTGTCCCGTCCCCCTACCAGCGCGATCTCTTCGCCCGGCTCGCCGCGCGCGATGACGTGGAGGTCCGCGTGGTCTACTGCGAGGCGGGCAGCCCCGACTCGCCGTGGCCGGAGAAGGACGTCGCTCCCTACGAATCGGTCATGCCCGGCTTCTACCTCTCGTGGGGCGGATCGCGCTTCCTCCTCAACGCGGGGGTGCCCCCGGTGCGCGACGCCGATGTCGTTGTCTGCAACGGCTACATGACGCTCGCCGCGCAGCGGCTTATGCGGCGCTGCCGCGGGCATGTGCCGGTGCTCTTCTGGGGTGAGAAAATGGTTGCCGCCTCGCCGGGGCTCAAAGGCGCGGTGCAGCGGCGCATAGCCCGTCCGCTTGAGGGCGTCGACGGATTCGTCGCCATCGGGCGCGGCGCCAAAGAGGACTACGGGCGCCGGTATCCCGGCAGGCCGGTGTATTCGATTCCTTACTTTTGTGAGATGGAGTCGTTCCGGAGAGAAAGGCCGGAGCGTCCCCGCACGCCGCCGGTCATCCTCTTCTGCGGGCAGATGATCGGGCGCAAGGGCCTCGACATCCTCCTCAAAGCCTATGCCAAGGTGCGGGAGGCGGGCATGGACGCGCGCCTGCTCCTCGTCGGCCGCGAGGAAGCGCTGCCCGAAATGCTGCGGGAGATCCCGGAGCGCTTCCACGCTGACATCGAAAACGCGGGGTTCCAGGCCCCTGAGGCCTTGCCGGGTATTTTCCGGCGGGCCGACCTGTTCGTCCTGCCCAGCCGCTACGACGGCTGGGGCGTCGTCGTCAACCAAGCCGTCGGCGCGGGCCTGCCCGTCATCGTCTCCGACGCCGTCGGCGCGGGACCGGACCTTGTCCACGAAGGCAGCAACGGCCACATCGTCCCCGCCGGTGATGTCGATGCCCTCGCCGACCGCATTGACCGACTGCTGCGCGATCCGCGCCGCCTCGCCGCCGCCTCCGACGCCTCATGGGCGCTGGCCCCCGACTTCTTCCCCGAACGCGGCGCGGAACTGTGGGCCGAGGTCCTCCACAGCGTTCGCAAAGGATGACCGGCGGCCTTCCGGAACATATAGATCTGCTGTCTTGCGCTCGATGAGAAATTAAATCCGGGCATTTATTTCCATCAGTGGAAGTCGAAATCCGGGATTTAGATCCACGTGCAAGGCGTCCGCTTCGGAAATTAGCATAGTATCCTACAAGATACAAATGGCTGACATTTGACTTTTGACTTGCGGTGCCGATATCGATGTGCAAGGATCGGAGGTATGTACAGACGACCCTACCCGAGGAGGCTGGTGGCGCCGGAGGGCGAATCAGCGTGTTATCACTGTTACGGGCGGTGTGTGAACAAGGAACGGCTGCTGGGCGACGGGGAGGCGAAGGACCGCTTTGTCGCGGAGCTGCGGCGCGTGGCGGCGTTCTGCGGGGTGGAGGTGCTGACCTTCTGCGTGATGTCGAACCACTACCATATCCTCGTGCGCGTGGACCCGGGGGCGAAAGAGGCGGACGACAAGGAGCTGGTGCGGCGCTTCCGCGCGCTCTACGGGGAGGACAAGTGCCCGTATATCAACATGGACGCGCGGCGCGTTGCCTCGGTGCTGGACTCGAAGCTGGACGATGCCGAGGCGGTGCGGGCGCACCTGCGGAGCCGCATGGGCGACCTGGCGGGGTTCATGAAGACGCTGAAGCAGCGCTACAGCGTGTGGTACAAC
>SLLG01000281.1 GCA_007134215.1 Opitutales bacterium
TACCCTTTGCCGAATCAGTCTTCTTTGGCGACGGAATCGTCGTCGGTGGTGCCGAGGCTGACGCCGCCGCGGACCTGGACTTTCTCGTAGATGGCGGCGACAATTTTTTCAAAGGTGGCCGGGTTGTCGGCGAGGTGTTGCTTGGCGGCTTCGCGGCCCTGGCCGATGAGGTCGCCTTCGTAGGAGATCCACGACCCCTTCTTTTCGAGGATTTTGTGTTCGATGCCGAGGTCGAGGACGGAGCCGGTGCGGGAGATGCCCTCGTCGTACATGATGTCGAACTCGCACTCGGTGAAGGGCGGGGCGACCTTGTTTTTGACGACCTTGAGGCGGGTGCGGTTGCCGATGACTTTGCCGGAGGGATCTTTGATCTGGCCGATGCGGCGGATGTCCATGCGCTGGGAGGCGAAGAACTTGAGGGCGCGGCCGCCGGGCTGCGTCTCGGGGTTGCCGAACATGACGCCGATCTTCTCGCGGATTTGGTTGGTGAAGAGGCAGACGCAGGCGGTGCGGTTGATGGCGGCGGTGAGGCGGCGCATGGCCGAACTCATCATGCGCGCCTGGAGGCCGACCGTGCTGTCGCCGAACTGACCGTCGAGTTCGTTTTTCGAGACCAGGGCGGCGACGGAGTCGATAACGATGATGTCGATGGCGCCGCTGCGGATGAGGGTCTCGGTGATGTTCAGGGCGTCTTCCCCGCTCTCCGGCTGGGCGACCATGAGGTTGTCGATGTCGACGCCGACGATGCGGGCGTAGCGGGGGTCGAGGGCGTGCTCGACGTCGATGAAAACGGCGTTGCCTCCGGCGCGCTGCGCCTGCGCGATGGCGGCGAGACAGAGGGTCGTCTTGCCGGAGGACTCGGGGCCGTAGATTTCGCAAATGCGCCCGCGGGGAAGCCCGCCGACGCCGAGGGCGAGGTCGATCGAGGGACAGCCCGTGGGGATGACTTTGACGTCCAGCTTGGTCGACTCGCCGAGCCGCATGATGGCGCCGGCGCCGAATTGTTTGTTGATGGCGGAGAGGGCGAGGTCGAGCGACTCGTTCCCGCCGGAGCTGATGGTTTTTGACGGTGTCTTGCGTACGGCCATGGTGAAACGTTTGGTTGGAAAGAGATGCGGATTGAAAAGGCGCGCCGCGCCGGAGGGCAAACGCAAACCTTGAAAGCCGCAGAATGGACGGGTACCGACTGTTGGCAAGCACAAAAAGGTGTTCTTTTGTTCAGTTTGGGCTTGTGCTTGCGTCGTGGGGCAACTTGCGTAGCGTCTCATCGTACATCGCCATGCCAGACGCTCCGCCATCGACAGAACCGCACTTCCAGGCGCTCGCGCGCCGCGCGCGCTCGCTGTACCAAGTGACGTTCAGCGACCAGAGCATGGAGATGCTCAACAAGCTGCCGGTGGAGGACCAGCTGCGGCTCGTCGACCGGATCAGCAGCCTGAGCCCGGAGCAGCTGGAAACTCCGGACGAGAGTATCGGCAAATTCCACCGCGGCGGCAAAACGTACTACCGTGTGCGGGCGGGCGATTTCCGCTGCTATTTTGAGGTGAACGGCAACACCCTCTTCAGCCATTACATCCTGCACCGCAACAGCATGACCGACTTCATCTACCGCAACAAGCTGCCCGTGACGGAGGAGACCATGGCGGAGCGGACGAACTCGTTCTGGAAATACCTCGAATCATTGAAGAAGGGCGACTAGGCCCCGTCGGCGGCGCTACCGGGCGTTCCGGGGCGCGGCGACCGAGACCCATGGAGACTTCGGAAAAGCCCCTCTACAGCGACGCCCGCGAGGCGAGCCACATCTATTTCCTGCCGAACCTGATGACGGCGGGCAACCTCTTCTGCGGGTTTGTCGCGGTGATCCGGTGCATTCAGGCGAAGTTCACGGCGACGGCGGACGAGGCGGCAGTGGCCCTCGACACGATCGCGCGCACCCCCCAGGAGTATTACGAGCAGGCGGTGTGGTTCATCCTCGCGGCGGTGATCTTCGACATCCTCGACGGGCGCATGGCGCGGCTCACGCGCAAGGAGTCGCTCTTCGGCAAGGAGTTCGACTCCATCGCCGACATCGTCTCGTTCGGCATGGCGCCGGCGCTGCTCGTCTTTTTCCTCCTTCTCTCGCCGACGGCGGAGTTTCCGCTCGTGCGCACGCTCGGCGGACTCGTCGGCTTCTTCTACCTGCTCTGCGCGGCCGTGCGGCTGGCGCGCTACAACGTCCTCACCTCGCCGCTGCTCAAGCCGGCGGCGGGCATTCCGAAATACGATTTCATGGGCCTGCCCGTGCCCGCGGCGGCGGGAATGATCTCGTCGCTGGTGATGATCATCAACCGCACGGAGTCGCAGGTCTTCGCGCTTTTTCTGCCCGTCATCCTCATCCTCATCGCGGTGCTGATGGTCAGCCCGGTGCGCTACCCGAGCCTCAAGACCATCGGTTTCCGCACCCGCATGGGCTTCCGCTCGTTCATCGTCATCGCGGTGGTTTTCGTCTTTGTTTTCATGTTCCACTACTGGGCGATCGCGACGGTCTTCGCCGCCTACGTCCTCTACGGGATCGCCTTTCATTTCTTTCCCGGACGCCTCCCCGACGTCTTCGTCCAGCCCCGCGAAAGTTTTCCACAGGAGCCCGCGAACGGCGCACCGGAATCCGGTGAACAGGATGTGGACAAGTGACGGGTTACTCTTGTTCCCGCTGCGGTCCGCGGTCTGTTCGACCTCTTCCCGACAATCAGTCGACTGCACAAATGCTTGCGGGACAGATCCTTCACCCGGTTGCCGACATATCCCCAGAGTATAAGAAGAAGGAAGAGTGTTTTAGATTCTAATCTATATACATAGTCTTCCGGCCGGGCCTGCGGACGGGACGAATTTGTTTTGCAATGGGGGCCTCAACCCCTTGAATTCGGCCCGTATATGAAATTTGCGATCAACCGGGATCACTTCTCCAGCGGCTTGCAGCAGGTGCTCAACGTCGTCGGCACCCGGGCCACGATGCCCATCCTCAGCAACGTCCTCATCGAAGCCGGTGAAGACGTTATCTCGCTGACGACGACGAATTTGGATCTGGGGATCTCCTGCCGCATCAAAGCCCAGGTGAAGGAGCGCGGCAGCATCACGCTCCCGGTGCGCAAGCTCTTCAGCATCGTGCGGGAGCTGCCGAGCCTCGAGGTCGAGGTCGAGACCTACTCGAACAACCAGGCGAAGCTGACCTCCGGCTCCTCCCTCTTCCGCATCATGGGCATCGGGGCGGACGAGTTCCCGCCGTTGCCGACCTTCGCCGACGAGCACAGCTTCGTCCTCCAGCAGACGGATCTGCACCGCATGCTCAAGAGCGTCTCCTACGCCCAGTCGACGGACGAGACGCGCTACATCATGAACGGCGTTTTCTTCTCCTTCGACGAGGACAAGCTGACCCTCGCCGCGACCGACGGGCGGCGCCTCGCCGTCATGAGCAAGGAGCTGGAGGTGACCGACGAAAACCGCGGCAAGCTCATCCTCCCGGCGAAGACCGTGGCCGAGGTCGAGCGCCTCCTCGGGCAGGGCGACCAAGTGCGCATTGTCTTCAACGAGCGGCAGGTGGCTTTCGAGATCAACACGGGGGACGATGCCCGCGAGGGCGGCCTCACCGACAGCATCTACCTCGTTTCGAAGATCGTCGAAGGCAACTACCCGAACTACCGGCAGGTCATCCCGAGCGAGAACGACCGCCACATCCGCCTCAACCGTGAGTCCTTTGCCAATTGCGTGCGCCGCGCCGCCCTTGTGACGAGTGAGAAAAACAACTCGGTAAAGGTCCACGTGAAGGAAAACGTCCTCGAAGTGACGGGTTCGAGCGCGGAGTTCGGCGACGCCAATGTGTCGATCCCGGTCGATTACGATGGCCCGGACGTCACCGTCGCCTTCAATCCCGCCTTTCTCCTCGATCCGCTCAAGGCGCTCTCGCGCGACGAGGTGATTTTCGAGTTCAAGGACGAGCTGAGCCCCGGTGTCGTCCGCACCCCCGACAGCTTTCTCTGCGTGGTCATGCCGCTGCGGTTGAGCTGACCGCGCGGGCGGTATCCGGAGTGCGCGGCGCGCCGGACCCTCCGCGCCGCCGGTGCCGCTCCCAACGCATCCCATGTTCGGTACTTTCTGGACCCCTTCCCTTCTGGGAGCCGCATTGGCCGCCCTGCTTTTCCTGTGGCTGCGGCGCCGCCTGGACTCCATTCTCGCCGGAGTCCTCTCTCGCTGGGCGCGCTGGGTGTTCGCGGGCACGGCCTTCGGATGGGCGCTCCACACCTTCGTCTATCCGGAGTTTGAACCGCTCCTGCTGTGGCTTGTCGGGCTGCTCTTCTGGTTCGTCCTCGACACCACCTACAACTATCTTGCCATCAAGGCGCTGAGCCGCAGCGGGCTGCCTCTCTTCCCCCGCTTTGAAGAAAGCGAGGGGCAGGACATCTGGCCCAACGAGCCGCGCTTTCTCCGTCTCCGCGAAACCCTCCGCCGCCACCGCTTCGAGCGGCGGAAAACCCTCTCTGCGACCGTGGCCGACGGGATCACCCTGCGCCTCGCCGTGTTCTCCAACAAGGAGCGGACGGTCTTGCTGAGCGTCTACTTTCTGCCCGTCGCGCGCAAGCGGCTCACCGCCTTCATCGCCTTGCAGAGCGAGACGGCGGAGGGCCGGCGCATCGTCACCGACAATATCTCGATTCCCTTCGGCGGCTTTTATCCCGAGAGCTGGTCGGTGGAGCGCCGACCCCTCACGCGCAGTGTCGAAACGCTCCTCACCCGCCACCTCGCGCGCGTGGATGCCCGCGGCGATCCGCTCGCCGCTATCGAGGACGATCCGCTCGAACGGCTCAACGCCGACCAAAAGGCCCTCGAAAAACTCAACCGTGATCTCGGCTTCCTCGCCGCGCCCGGCGACACGGAGACGGAGGAAACGATCAGCCCCGCCGGGCGCTACCGTGTGTGGAAAGAGGCTTGGCTGCTCGGCTACTTCGCCCGCCCGCTGCGCTATTGAGCGGCGTCCGCCGCAATTGCTATTGCAGCGTCGCCTCAACCCGGAAGTAGCGGAGGGCCTCTGCCGGCGAGAACCGCCACGAGAGTCTCTCCAGCCCGGGCGAAAGCGTCTCCGCGTCGAGGGAAGGGTGGACGGGGGCCGCTTCGCCGGGATGAAATTCAGCGAGGACCGACCATTCACGCAAGTCCGTGCTCCCGAGGATCGTGAGGACCGCGTCGGCCGCCTCTAGATTGCGGGTGAAGACGAACCTTGACTCCGTCGGCCCGGCGTTTTCCACGCGGGGCAGCCGGGTTTCGCCCGCATCCGTGCTACCGGAGGGGTCAAGATCGGTGCCGTGGTGCAGCCCGAGGGCATACACAAGGCCCAGCGGCAGCCCGCGCCACTCCGGCGCCGGCGCGGTGAGGTCGGCGTCTTCCGGATAGCCCTCCGTCACGAGCCATTGCGACACCGATTGGCCCGACTCGACCGCTTCGAGGATAAATGCCATGCCGGAGAGCTGGAGGCTGCTGTGGCCGCCGCGCATGATCATCCGCCAGCGGGAACCGTCGAGGGCGGGGTCGATGAGCAGTTCCTGCGCCGTGCGGCGTGCCGGAAACGCGGGGACGGCGACCGTCTGCGACGCTCCGTCAGCGTGGGCGATGAACTCCAGCTCTACGGGGTCGCGATGGGCCGGGTTGCCCGCGCTCACGAGGATGATGCCTGCGACGCGGTAGCCTTCTTCAAAGGCGAGTTCGAAAGTCGCGGGATTGTTCGGCGAATACCACTTGGTCGACGTGCTGCCGTCAAAAAGCTCGGCAAGGCCCTCGCCACCCGACGCGTTGTCGCTGTCCACGCCGATGAGGAAATATTCCGTTTGCAGCCACGAGACCATCGTTACCGGATCGAGCACCGAGTCGCCGTCGTCCGGATAATCCGGCTCGGGTTCGGGCTCCGGCTCCGGTTCGGGCTCGGGCTCAGGTTCGGGTTCCGGCTCAGGCTCGGGTTCGACATGGTCGAGCCCCATTGCCACGGAGTTCGCGAGGTTCAGCCGCCCGCCGGAAACGCAGAGATCGGCGAGGGCTTCGGTCTTGTCGACACCTGCGAGGAGCAGTTCCACGACCGTCTGCCACGGACGGTTCTCATCCTGCGCGTAAAGAAGGGCGGCGGCTGAAGATACCAACGGCGTGCTGTAAGAAGTGGCGCTGGCCGGGGCGAAGAGTTCGACGAGTGTCTTGCTGTAGCTCGACGTGCTCGCCTTGGTATCGCTCAGCGTAGAGGCGCCGACGGTAATGATGTTGGGCTCCGTGCAGGCCGCCGGATAGACCGGGTATTCGTCGAGGTTGTTGTTCGCGTTGCCCGCCGCCGCCACGAGGATGGCATTGCGCTCGGTGCCCGCCTGCCGCGCGATCTGCTCCCAGTACGATTTCCCGCCGCCGCCCACGAAACTGCAATTGATGATCTTCGCCCCGTTGTTCAGGCCGTAGATCGCGGAGTTCATCGCATCGAACAGGCTTCCGCCCCCGCTCGAAGCGTAGACCACGGGCATGATCGTCACCTGTCCGGCGGGGGAGGCGCCGCCGATACCGTTGTTGTTGATCGCCCCGGCGATGCGGGCGACCGCGCTGCCGTGCGAGGACTTCGTGTTGACGTTGTTGTTGTTGTTGCCGAAGTGCCAGCCGTAGACGTCGTCGATGTAACCGTTGCCGTCGTCGTCGACACCTGTGTCCGGAATCTCGTTTTCGTTGATCCATGTGTGCAGGTCGGGATTGTCGATGTCGTGGCCGTTGTCCACGGCGGCGATGATTATGCGCTTGCCCGAGGCGGTCACCGCGCCCTGCGGCATGAGTGCCCACGCCGGCTCCGGGTCGATCTTCTTCAAGTGATGCTGGTGCGGGTAGTTCGGGTCGTTGACCGCTGCCGCAAAGACGAGGTCATGCAGCCCGGCTTCCGTCACGTCGGGACGGGTTTGCAAGGAGGCGAGAAGGGCGTCCACCGCGTCCATCTCCGCAGTGTCGAGGCGCAGGCGCACGAGATCGAGTTCCGGCAGGCGACCGGTCACTCGGGCCCCGTTCAGTGCGGCCAGCACGGCGTCCGCGGCCTTTGTCTGCACAAGCAGTTCATCGGCGTGGGCCGCGCCGGTCCACACGGTTCGCCAATCACCGTCCGGCCCCGGCGTCCACCGGCTGCTGAAGCGCACCGGGTAGGGGAACTCCGCCGCATGGAAAACAATATCGACTGCGTGTGCGCCGTCCGCCGCCGTCACGACCCGGTGTTCGACGATATCAACATCAGTCGCCGCGCCCATGGGAGAGCGGCGGACAGTCTCGGCGAGGAGATCGGCGGGGGAGAGGGCTTCCGCCAGGCGGCGCACTTCTTCGCCGGGCCGTTGCTGAGCTTGCGCCGGTGCGGACGCACGGAAAGCGGGTTCCGCGGTGTCCGGCGCGCCGTCGGTGGTCCTTGGCGCGACCACGGTGTTGTCTGTGCGCGTTAGAACGAACGCAGTCAGCACAGTCAGCAAGACAAGGCCGAGGGCGGCACGGCGGCCGGATTTGGGCGTGAATTTCATAGGCGCGTGTGGCATGGGTCTCCGGTTTTGAATTTCCGGAAACCTGCATGCGCGCGCGTCGGGGCAACAACCGTGTATCCGATTCCGGCCGGAGTTTTACCGGACTCTAACAGCACCGGCCCCAGGAACTGAAGACCGTTCCAGTTCGGCGCCTCTCCGCGTAAAGGCTTTTTTACACCGCCGCATGCGGCGGCGGGGAGTAGCCGCGGCTTCAAGTTCACTCGTGCGGTCGCCCTGGACCGACGGGGAGCACGGGCGGGCGCGGCTCGGTCCCGCGGCGCCGGGCGGGCGGGGTGCGGACACAAGGTCTCGCACCTACCGTCTGCGCGGCACCCGGAGCGGGCGTGTCGACGGTTCCGCTTGGGCGGAGGGCACGTAGCCATCGTGGTGAGGCCGCAATAGAGCGGGCGTACGCGGGGGCCGCCCGCCTTCGAAAGGAGGGGGCGGGACCGTTTTTACGCTCGCCATGGACGTTCAAGTTGCTTTGTTGTCGTGGCATGTCCGGTGCAATGATCACACTCTTGGTCCTTTTGGGCTTTTTCGTGCTGCTCGCGTTATACGGAGTGGCGGTGTACAACAGCTTGGTTTCGCTGCGGAACCGGTTCAAAAACGCCTTCGCGCAGATCGACGTGCAGTTGAAGCGCCGCTACGACCTGATCCCGAATCTCGTGGAGACGGCGAAGGGCTACCTCAAGCACGAGCGGGAGACGCTGGAGGCGGTCATTAAAGCGCGCAACGCGGCGGCCTCGGCGGAGTCGAAAGCTGCTGCGGACCCCGGCGATCCCAACGCGATCAAGGGCCTGATCGGGGCGGAGACGGCGCTGACCGGGGCGATGGGGCGGTTCTTCGCCCTTGCCGAAGCCTATCCCGACCTGAAGGCGAACCAGAACATGATGCAGCTGACGGAGGAGCTGTCGTCGACGGAGAACCGGGTTGCCTTCGCACGGCAGGCCTACAACGACGCGGTGATGTCGTACAACACGCGGCGCGAGCAGTTTCCTGCGGTGATTTTCGCGGGCGCTTTCGGCTTCCAGCCGGCAACGCTTTTCGAGATCCAGGACGCCGGCGAACGCGAGGCGCCGAAGGTTTCCTTTACCTGATCCGTGCGGCGGCGGAGGTTGCGGCGAATGCAGGAGGCGATGTGCAGGCAATGAAGGGCGTCGACTCTTTGTCCTCATGAAGTGGTTCCCATCGGCAGTGGAAGCGGCGTCCCGCCGCTTTTCGCAACACCGGGCAAGCGGCAAGACGCCGCTTCCAGGTTGGTTGCCTCCGAACCACTTTCCGACCTTCGGTAACTGAGCACGCCGCCCAATCAGCAGACAACCCCCATGGACTTCTTTCAATCCCAGGAAAAGGCGCGCAAGCGGACGATGCTCCTTGTGGTGCTTTTCGTCGTCGCGGTGATCCTCATTATCGCGGGCGTCTATGCGACGTTCACGGTGGCGTCGGCACTCATGGCGGAGGAGACGCGTCCTCCAGGGGCGGCCGGGCCGGCGGTGAGCCTGTGGAGTCCGGGGCGGGCGCTGTTCGCGGCGGTCGTGGTGCTGGGCGTCGTGGGTTTTTCCGCGATGGGCAAGATCGCGAAGTTCTCGCGCGGCGGCGGGGCGGCGGTGGCGGAGTCGATGGGGGCGCGCCGCATCGATCCGGCGACGCGCGACCCGCAGGAGCGGCGCTTTTTCAATGTCGTCGAGGAGATGGCGATCGCGAGCGGCCTTCCGGTGCCGGCAGTCTATGTGCTCGACAAGGAGGAAGGCATCAACGGCTTCGCGGCGGGCAACCGTCCCGACGACGCGGCGGTGGCGCTTACGCGCGGGGCGCTGGAGGCACTGGACCGCGACGAGTTGCAGGGCGTGGTGGCGCATGAGTTCAGCCACATTCTTAACGGCGACATGCGCATGAACATCCGGCTCGCGGGGGTGCTTTTCGGGCTGCTGGTGCTCTCCATCCTCGGCAACGGGCTGCTCCGCGCGGCTTTCCGCGGCAGCCTCTACCGCGGCATGACGCGGCGCGGGGGCGGGCGGGGCAACAACGGCGGCATGCTTGTCATCGCCTTTGTCGGCGTGGCCCTCTTTCTCCTCGGGCTCATCGGGCAGTTCTTCGGGCGGTTGATCCAGGCGGCCATCTCGCGGCAGCGCGAGTTTCTGGCGGACGCCGCCGCCGTGCAGTTCACGCGCAATCCGCAGGGCATCAGCGGTGCCTTGCAGCGCATCGGGGCGGCGCCGCGGCGCGGCAAGGTGGAAGACTCGCAGGCGGAGACGGCCGCGCACTTTTTTTTCGCCAACGCCATGCACGTGCGCTTCAACGGCCTGCTGGCGACGCACCCCCCGCTGCCCAAGCGCATCCGCGCGGTCGATCCCTCGTGGGACGGAAAATTCGAGGCGCGCAAAAAGCGGCCCGCGCCGTCGCGGGAGGCAAAGGACACGGCGAAAGCGGCGGAGGGTCGGTCCGGCGGCGGCGCGCCTCTCTTCGGGCGGGGAGGATCGACACAGGAGAAGATTGCCTCCGGCGTGGCCCTCGCGGCCTTCCTGCAGGCGATCGGCAATGTTTCACCGGAGGCCGTGGCGCGCGCGCGCGAACTCCTCGCGGGCTTACCGGAGGCCCTGCGGGATGCCGTCCACGAGCCGGAAGGGGCGCGGGCGGTGGCGGCGGCCCTGCTCCTCAGCGCCGATGCCGACGTGCGCGCGAAGCAGGTGGCGATCCTGCGCAAGGCCTTCTCGGATGCCTTTGCCCTGCGCGTGACGCGGCTCTTCCCGCACACCTTCGCGCTTGCGGACACGGGGCGCATGCCCGTCCTCGAACTGTGCCTGCCGGCGCTCAAGAAGGAGGCGGACGATGCGGATGCCTTTGTCGACTGTATGCGCGAGGTGGCCGACGCGGACGGACAACTGCACCTGTTTGAATGCCTCATCCTCGCCGTCCTTGAGGCACGCCTGCGCGGGACGACGGGTAAGCGGGAGTCCGCGGCGCGGCTCGACGGCCCGGCGGCGGCCACCGTCCTCTCCGGCTTTGCGCGGATCGAGGCGCCCGACGAGGCCGCGGCCGGGGCGATTCTCGCCAAAATCATGAAGGAGCGCGGCATGCCGGGCATAGCCTTCAGTCCCCCCGAGGACAACGCCGCCCTCGAGCGCGCGCTCATAAAGCTTCGCGGCCTGAAACCCGGCGACCGCAAGGAATTTCTGTCTGCCGCGGCGTGTATCGTGTGGCACAACGGTGAGCTATCGCCCGCCGAGGGCGAGTGGTTGCGCGCCCTTGCCGCCGTCCTCGAGTGCCCGGTGCCCTCCGTGGCGGAAAAGTAGGTAATTTATTGGGCGGGATAGACAAATCGCGGGGGCGGCGGCGCTTATCCCCGCAAATGTACACGGCACTATGGCGTCTGAACGGTTGCAACAAGAATGGCAGGACTGGCTCGCGGAGTTCGGCCCGCGCCTCCTCCTTTTCGCGCGGCAGCAGGCCCGGCATCGCTACGATGCCGAGGACCTTCTCCAGGAAGCCTGCGCACGCGCATGGCGGCGGCACGCGCGCAACGGCGGCGGCGTGCCGCACCCGCGCTTTTTCTTCCAGGCCATCCGCCGCGTCGCCGTCGACTGGGCGCGCAGCGAAGACCGCCGCCACCTCCGGGAGGACCGCTACGGGCGGCACGGGCCGATGCACGATGACTTCGAATGCCCGCTCGAAGCGGATGAGCGCCGCCGCGAGCTGGAGTCCGCCGTCCGGCGCCTCCCCCTGCACCAGCAGGAGGTGCTGGTCCTGAAGATCTGGGGCGGACTGACGTTCGCGGAGATCGCGGAGACCCTCGGCATCTCCGCCAACACCGCCGCCTCCCGCTACCGCTACGCGCTCGACCACCTGCGCAACGACCTCGCCACCCCCGTGTCATGAACTGTCACGACAACGATCCGCTCGAAGCCGAACTCGCCAAGCTGCGGCCCAAGCCGCTGCCGCCCGTGCTGAAGAACCGCCTGCGCGCGGCGCCTGGGCGGAGTGCCGCCGCGCGCATTCCGGCGTTTATGGCGCGGGCGCGCTATGTCCTGCCGCTTGCCGCCGTCCTCCTCCTCGCGCTCGGCGGGCTCGCCGTGTGGCTTTGGACACACGGCGACGCTACCCGCGAGAGCCCTGCCGTGGCGCAGGCGGCGGCAGAGGGTTCCGCCGCCGCGCCCTCGCCCCGCATGCGGCCCGTGCGCGCGGAGAACCACCTCGCCAACCGTATCGACGAAGGGGTGTTCATCGTGGGCAGTCACATTGCGGCGCGCCAGTACCGCTACCAGTTTATCGATACCGTCGTGTGGGAGGATCCGCGCGACGGCACCACCGTGGAAATGTCCGTCCCGCGGGAGGAGATCGTCCTCGTCCCCATTCATTCATTCTAATCAACCAAGGAGTCCCATGAACCCGGCCCGTGTCATCCGCCGATTGTCGTTTCCGGTTTGTTTTCTCGCCGCCGTCACTGCCCTGCCCGCGCTTTCTGCCGCCGATGCAGACACGCGGGAAATCCGCGCCGAGGCCACCGCCATCCGTGCCGAGGCCGAAGCAATCCGCCGCGAGGCCCGCGCCATTGCTTCCGAAGCCCGCGCCGAAGCCCGCGCGGGCCGGGCAGAGGCGCTCTCCCGTGCCTTCGCGTGGCACTCTGGCGAGGGCACCGGCGGCCCGCGGCCGTTCCTCGGGTTGGCGACCGAGCCGCTCCCCGCCGTCCTGCGCGACTACATCGACATTCCGGAGGCGGAGGGCTTGCTTGTCGCCCGCGCCGTTGACGGACAACCCGCCGCCAAGGCCGGCGTTTTAGATAATGACATCCTGCTAGCGGTCGGGGGCGAGCCGGTGAACTCGCCCGCCGCCCTCTCGCGCCAGCTCGCGGATCATGTGCCGGGCGACGAAGTCGAACTCCGCGTCCTGCGCCGGGGCGAAGTGCTTACCTTTCCTGTTGTCCTCGCGCAGCGTGAATCACCCGTCGGCCGCTGGGTGCCGGAAAACCTTGGCAAAGAAATCTCCGCCGCGATCAACGCCGCGATGAACGAAGGCGGCAAAGGCGGCGCGTGCATCCTCGAATCCGTGCGCGAATGGCTTCCCGGGTCCGTGCGCGTTGTTGTGGACGACGAGGAGCGGATAACCGTCGACCTCTCCGAGTTGCGCGAAAGCCTCGGCGACCTGCGCGAAAAGCTCGAGGCCATGCGCGGCGCGGAGGTGGAGGATGAATCCGGCGACGTCCGTGTCGAAACCGACGGCGCGGGAACCCGCTCCACCGTGACTCACCTGCGCGCGGGGCAATTCACGCTGGAATCCGATGAAGGGCGCGCCGTCATCACCGGCGCCGGCCCGGAACGCCGCGTGCGCGTCACATCGCCCGACGGTGCGGTCCTCCACGAAGGGCCGCTGCCGAACGACAACACCTCTGCCATACCCGCCCCCGCCCGCCCCCTCGTCGACCGGCTCCTCGAGACCGTCGACCGCCTCGACCTGCCCGAAGACGCCGACCTCGACGTGAACCTCACCCTCCCGCCGGGGGAGTAGGCGAGGAATACACGGAATTTTCCGGGTTGAGAACGTAGGCGGGCTGATTCATCGCCCGCTCACCGGGGCCTGCCGGAGGTCTAGGGCACCGACTCCAATGAAGGGCGCGTCTGCGGTGCGAGCGTGGCGCTTTGCCCCGGGCGAGGTGAATAGAGTCCCGGTGGACGTGCGGGTGCGGATACGAATTCCTATCAGGCGGGTAGAGCAAGCCGATGAGGCCGCCGCGCCGGAAACGGATCGGCCAATCCGCCGCCGCCGCCGCCGGTGAGCCGGTCGATAGATTGTCGCCGGTTGAATTTGACGTATTCCGGCCCCTTTTGGCTGTGCAGGGTGCGGTCCTGTGTGCTACCGTCCGCCCGTTTTCTTCCGATGAGCCAAGTCCCTCAGATGCTATACCAAGACACGTTCCCAGGCTTGGGCGGCCTGGAAGAGGCCGTGGAGGCTATGCGGCTGGGAGGCGTTGAGGAGCGGGGCGCGGTGTTCACGCGGAAGGAGGTCGTCGGATTCATTCTCGACCTCGCAGGATACGATGCGGGGGCGAATCTCGTCGAACACCGGTTGCTGGAGCCTTCGTGCGGGACAGGGAATTTCCTCCTGCCCGCCGTCGAACGTCTCCTCGATTCCTTCCTCGCGCACGGTGGCTCCGTCAAAGCTGTCGGATCGTTGCGGAACTGCATCCGGGGCGTGGAGCTTCACGCGGAAAGCTTTGACCAGTTGCGGGTGAAGGTTGGCGAAGTTTTGGTGGGCCGGGGTGTCAAAGCGGGCGACACAGACGCTTTGGTCGACACATGGCTGATGAACAGGGACTTCCTGCTGGCCGAGTTGCCGGATGATTTTACCCAGATTGTCGGAAATCCACCTTACGTCCGGCAGGAGCGGATTCCCGATGTCCTTTTGGCGGAGTACCGTGCGCGCTACTCGACCATTTTCGACCGGGCGGACCTTTACGTGCCGTTCATCGAGCGGTCGCTGCGCCTCCTCGCGCCCGGCGGGACGTCCGCTTTTATCTGTTCGGACCGCTGGATGAAAAACCGCTACGGGGCACCTCTTCGAAAGCTGGTCAACGATGGTTTTCGGCTCAAAGCGTTTGTGGACATGGTGAACACCCCTGCTTTTGAGTCGGATGTGATTGCGTATCCGGCAATTGCGGTGATTTCACGGGAAAGGCCGGGTCCTGTGCGCGTCGCCGTGCAACCGGCGATCGAAAGTGGAAAGTTGATACGGTTGGCGCGGGATCTGCGGGGCAGGGCCGTGCCGCGGGAGAAGGTGGTGGAGATGGAAGGCGTTGTCCAAGGCGACGCTCCATGGCTTTTCGAAGGCGCGGGCAAGCTGGCCCTCGTCCGACGGCTGGAGAAGAGTTTTCCGACTTTGGAAGAAGCGGGCTGCCGCGTGGGAATCGGTGTGGCGACAGGAGCGGACAAAGTATTTGTCGGTCCCCATGACTCCCTTGACATCGAGCCCGACCGGAAACTGCCGCTTATCATGACCCGGGATATCCTCAGCGGAGAAGTCGAATGGCGGGGACTGAGTTTGGTGAATCCTTTCGACGATCACGGGCGATTGGTGGATTTGCAGCAGTTTCCGAAGCTTGCCGCATACTTTGAGAGACACCGGGACGTGGTAGGAAAGCGCCATGTTGCGCGGAAGAACGGTGGCAGTTGGTACCGCACTATCGATAAAGTGTTCCCGCCTCTGGCCCGCCAACCGAAACTCCTCATTCCCGACATCAAAGGCACGGCAGCCATCGTCCGCGAAAAGGGGCAATTCTACCCTCATCATAATCTGTATTACATCGTGTCCGACGATTGGGATCTGCGGGCGCTTCAATCGGTTCTCTCGTCCGGCATCGCCCATCTCTTTGTCTCGGCGTACTCCACGCGGATGCGTGGCGGTTATCTACGGTTTCAGGCCCAATACCTCCGGCGCATCCGTGTTCCCCGCTGGGAGACGCTTTCACCCTCGATGCGCAAGCGGCTTTCCGGTCCTGAAGGCACGCGCACTGAGGCGGCGCGCGAACTGGTCTCCGGTTTGTATGGCTTGACGCGGGAAGAGGCGGCTATTTTGCATGAGTTTCAAGGCCTATGTCCCTAAACCTTTGCAACTACCAGAAGCAAACCCGTGAGGCAGTGAGGGCCTTTTGGGGCAACCGCGAACTTGCGCGGCGAAAGCAGGTTGAAACGGGAAAACCGGATCAAGGAAGCCGTGCCAGCGTGACCGCCGGAAAGAACATGGTCGGTTTCGTTGCGTTGATGAAGAAGATCGTCGATGGCAATGGTCTGAAAGGGGCAACGGTTACCTATGGAAGATCGGTGTTAACATTGCCGGGCTTCTTTCGTCCCACCAAGCAGTGGGACATGCTGGTTCTGCACCGCGACCGCCTCATTGCCGCACTGGAGTTCAAGTCACAGGTCGGTTCGTTCGGAAACAACTTCAACAACAGGACGGAGGAGGCGATAGGAACCGCGCACGACTTCTGGACGGCTTACCGCGAGGGCGGCTTGGGTGAAGACTCCCCGAAACCGTTTCTTGGCTGGCTGATTCTACTCGAAGACGCTCCCGCATCTACAAACACCCGTCACCGACCGCTCTCCTCACTTTCCGCTTAGGGAAGAGTTTGTGCGGGCTTCTTATGCGACGCGGTACGATCTCCTCTGCAAGAAGCTTGTCCGTGAGAATCTCTATTCGGCTTCCTGTCTGCTTTTGTCCAAACACACGGCGCAAAAGTCGGGAAGGTACACGGAACTATCCGAACTCACGAGCCTCACGTCCTTCGTCACCGGCTTGGCCAGCCATATTGCGGCGGAGGCCGCGAAGACGGGATCGGCCTGAACTTGATCGGCTAGCGTGGGAGCGCGGAGGTAAGGACGCATTTGTTGCGGCTTGCCACGGGATGCGGAAGCCGTGCCTTTATGGTCCGATGGGTGACGATTACGCGGCTTATTTGGAGGAGCGGAACGCGCGGTTGGAGCGTCTTCGGGCGTGGATCGCGGCGGAGCTGGGCGGCGCGGAGGCGGTTACGCTGGAATTCGGGTGCGGGCACGGGCACTACCTCGCGGGATACGCGGCGGAGCGCCCCGGGGAATGGTGCGCAGGGCTGGACCTGCGCACGCGGCGCATCCGGCTGGCAGAGGCGAAAGCGCGCAAGCGGGGCCTTGTCCGCACGCGTTTTGTGAAGGCGGAGGCGATGGAGTTTCTCGACGCGCTGGAGGGCGGGCCGGGGGTGAGGCGGGCCTTCATGCTCTTTCCCGATCCATGGCCGAAGAAGCGGCACCACAAGCACCGCATGCTCCAGGCGGCCTTTCTGGACCGGCTGGCCGAAAGGGCCGTGCCGGACGCGTGCCTGCATTTCCGCACGGACCATGCGGAGAATCTCGCATGGGCGGTGGCGCAAGTGCAGGCGCATCCGCGCTGGACGCTCCTGCCGGACGAGCCGTGGCCGCACGAGAGCGGAACCTATTTTCAGGAGGTCACGGGCGGCTGTTACCAGTCGTTCACTGCGCGAGCCAGTAGATAAGCAGGCCTTGGCCGACGATGAAGGCGAAGGTGGCGGTCCAGGCAAAGGCGGTGAGCGGCTCGAAGCGCATGCGCCGCGTGGGCGCGGCGGCTTCCTCAGTCCGTTTGCGTGCGCTGCGGCGGCTGAACGAGCGTGCGCGCAGCGGCGGCACCGTCTCCTTCTTCCGCTTGCGGTTGTGGAGGCGGTAGAGGTCGCCTGTGATGTCTTTTGCTTTGGGCACTGTGGAGAATCAGGTTGGCAACCGCCGGTCCGGCGTCAACCGCGTGGAAAAAAGTGCGCCCCGGAAAGCTTCCGGGGCGCCTTTGGTTGAGATTTTGCGCGTCGTTCCGCCGCGGACGACCGTTGGCGGATCCGCTCAGTAACCGTTGCCCGCCATGGCGTCGACAATGGCTTTGTTGAAGGCGGGCAGGTCTTTCGGCAGACGGGACGTGATGAACTGCCCGTCGACGCTGACTTCGCGGTCGACGTGCCGTGCGCCGGCCTGCGTCATTTCATCGGCGATGCCGGGAAAGCAGGTCGTTTCCACGTTTTCCAGAAGTCCGGCGGAGGCAAGGACCTGGGGACCGTGACAAATGGCCGCGATCGGTCGCCCGGTGGCGGCGAAGGCCTTCATGAAGCGCAGGACGTCGTGGTTTTCACGCAGTTTCGCCGGACCTTGACCGCCGGGCAGAATGACGGCGTCGTAGGACTCCGCCCCGACGTCGGCGAGGGTCTTGTCGATGTCGATGGAGACGTTGCTGTTGTATGCCGGGATCGGACCCTTGGCGGTGCTCAGGATGTCGATCTCCACGCCGTATTCACGCAGGTGAATGATCGGCGAAAGCGTCTCTCCGTCGTGGAAGCCTTCGGCGATGATGACGGCCACGCGTTTCCCTTCCAAGTGGTGGGAACCGGCGTGCAGGCCTGTCATGAGCGCCGCCGAAGTGATGATTCCGATGAGGATGGTTGCGAGTGCATTTCTTTTCATAGCTCTGCAATATACCGATTTTCGCGGGGCACTCCATTGGACCGCCGGGTTTTCGCCAGGCTAATTGGTACGATTAGCGCCGTGCTCGAGTTCTGTCTTCAGGCGGTCCCGCGCGGCTCAAGGTTCTGAAGGCCGCGACGCCACGTCGAAACTGCCCGCCGTGGCCACGACACCCGAGACGTTGGCGGCCCGCTTCATTTGGGTTGTCCGGCGTGCTCCCCGATGGCTGACTGGCTGCCGTGAAACCGAAGATCGATCCGGACGCCTTCGCCTTCCGCCTGCCTTTTGAGGTGCGTGACTACGAGTGCGATATGGAGGGCATTGTGAACAACGCCGTTTACCAGAACTACCTCGAGCACACGCGCCATGTCTTCATGCGCGGGCGCGGAGTGGATTTTGCCGCCCTTGTGCGGGAGGGTGTGCACCTTGTCGTCACGCGGATCGAGATCGACTACCTGTGGCCGCTGCGCGCGGGAGAATCGTTCTGGGTGGGGGTATCGGTCGAGCGGATGTCGCCCGTCCGCGCGCGCTTTCACCAGGGCATCCTCCGCGAGCCGGACAACCGGCCCGTCCTCAAGGCCCTCGTCACCGGTGCCTCCCTCGACGCCCGGGGCCGCCCCGCCCGCACCGGCGTGCTCGCGAAACTGTTCGATTGAGATCGAGGCGGGGACCCGCGCCGACCGCGTTTCCGGCCCTCGTCGGTGCTGTTGAGGACCGTTGCCGAGCCTCCGACGATCCATGCGCTGCCTGGCTCGGAAAACCGCACTGCGGTGAGGTTCGGGGTCGATCCAGAATCCACCTGTTCCCAGCTCGCCCCTCCGTCCGCACTGCGCAGGATGGTTCCCGAAACACCGACTGCGATACCAAGGGACGGGGAGGCGAAGTCGACACCGTTCAGTTGGCGCGTGCCGACGGGAATGTCCGCCTCGCTCCAGGTGCTCCCGCTACCCTTGCCTTATACGTATCCTTCGGCAATATGGACAACCGAGATGAAAGCCAAAGTCACGCTGACATTGGAAGAAGGGGTTGCCCACCGGGCGAAGATACTCGCACGGCGGCGCGGAATGAGTCTTTCCGGATTGGTGGACTTGTTGTTGAGCCGGGAAACGGGTCCTAACGATCCAGCGCGGGAAGCGAGCTTTTCCCGGCGCTGGGCGGGTAAGTTCCGCCCCGCCGTGAAGCGCGAGACACGTTACGAACGGCTTGAGAGGAAATACGACCTTCCGGACGGGGACTAGAATGCGGGTGTTTCTGGATACGGATGTTCTGTTGGACGTGCTTTTGGCGAGGGAAGAGCACTTTCAGAACAGTGCGGCGGTCGTGGATTGGGCGGAGGCGCATTCCGGCATGGCGGTCACCCCGCGGGAAGCCTGCTCCGTGCTCGGTCTGCGGTGATTTTCGTTACTTACCTCCGCGCCTTGCGCAGCGGCTCGATGCTTTCCTCGGGGAGTTCGGCGCCGAGGACCTGGACGGCGGCGGCGCCGAGCTTGGCGGCGAGTCGGCCGGCGTCTTCGAGGGAATCGCCGTTGAGCCATCCGTAGAGGAAGCCGGCGGCCCACTGGTCGCCCGCGCCGGTGGTGTCGACAAGGCGGGTGATGGGCTCGGCGGGGACGTGCACGCAGGTGTCGCCTTGGGCGAGGTGCGCGCCGTCTTTTCCCACCTTGACGGCGGCGACGGAGCAGAGGCGGGCGAGGGCGCGCGCCTGCTCCGGGTAGCTGAGGTGGTTGCCGAGGAGGGCGGCGGCTTCTTCTTCGTTGGCGAAGACGACGTCGACGTAGGTCTCGAGGATTTCGGGCAGGTCGGCCTTGGCGGCGCGCACGACTTCGAAGGAGGCGAGGTCGAGGCTCACCGTGCAGCCGGCTTCCTTGGCGCTGCGCAGGACCTTGAGGAGGAGGTCGGGATTGAAGAGGAGGTAGCCTTCGACGTGAGCGTGGCGGCAGCCGCGGAAGTCGTCGACGGAGACGTCTTCCGGCGCGAGGGTCATGGCCGCGCCGAGGAAGGTGCGCATTGTCCGCTCGGAATCGGGGGTGATGAGGGAGAGGCACTGGCCGTTGGGCTGGTCGCCCGTCTTGAAGCGGGAGGTGTCGCCCCCGTATTCGGCGAAGCGCTCGCGGTAGAAGGCGCCGAGTGGATCGTCGCCCGTCTTGCCGAGGTAGGCGCACTTGAGGCCGAGTCGGGCCGCCGAAAAGGTGGTGTTCCCGGCGGAGCCGCCGGGGGCCTGCGTGACTTCGCCGGGCAGGGCGGCGCGCAGGGAGGCGAGGGCGTCGCCGTCGACAAGAACCATGCCGCCCTTTTCGGCGGCGATTTGAGCGAGGAACGCGTCCTCGACGTGCGTGAGAAGGTCGACGACGGGGTTGCCGACGCCGATGAGTTGGCAGGTATTTTCTGAATCCATAAACAAATAGGGGAGAAAGCGGACGGCTTATCCGCTCACGCCGAGGTTGGTCGTGAGGATGGGATCGCCGTCGACCTCGATGAGGATCACGTAGTTGCCCTCGTTCTGGAAGGGCAGGTTGTGCATGTCATTGATGAGGTTGATCTTGTGCAAAGGGCTTTTCGATTCAAAGGGGCGCTCGATGATCTTGTTGATGGTCTCCATGTCGATGCCCATGGAGACGCGGAGGGTGTGCTTGCCGACCGGCGCGTCGGTGAGGGTGAGGAACCAGACCATGCGGCGGTGGACGGTGGGAAACTGGCGGGCGCGGATGTTGGAGAAGCAGCCGAGGAGGTAATGCTTGCCGGTGGCCGGGTCGATGTGGACGGCGTCGCACATCTGCCAGCAGAGGACTTGTGGTTTGGCTGCGCTCATGATTGCCGAGCGAACGTCGGGGTCCGCCGGAAGTCAAAACCTTACGCTCCGCAGAGCGCGGTGAGCCGGTTCTCCGCGTCGTGCGGGACAAGGATTTGCAGCCCGCCGGAGAGTCCGCCCGGTAGCGGGACGGGAACCGTGAGGGCGGGCAGGCGGGAAAGGCTGGCGGGGGCGGTGTGGCGCAGGATGGCGCCGCGCGCGGCTTCGTCGTCATCGTCCGCGCGGTGGGCGGGAAAGGGAGCGGCGGGGAGAATAAACGCGTCGGCTTCCCGCCACAGTGCGGCGAAGAAGGCGTCCATCCGGGGGCGGAAGGCCTCCGCTGCGTCGATCTGGCGTGGGGTCCAGTCGCGGGCGCGAGCGATGCGCTGCCACACGGCGGGATCGTAAAGCGGTTTGCGTGGGTCGATCCACGCGGCATGCACGCGCAGGACCTCTGTGCTCTGGAGCACGGCGAAGTGCGCAGGGGCTTCCCCGGCGAGGCGGAGGAACTCGCGCGTGGCGTCGGCGGGTAGCGGAGCGGCCCCGAGTGCGCGCGCGGCGTCGACGTGGGCAGTGTGGAACGCGGGATCGGTTTCTTCCTGGGTGAGCGGTTTCGTGAGGGCAAAAACGCGCTTCGGCGGCGCGGACTCCCGCCCGCCGACCATGATGCGCAGGAGCCGGGCCATGTCCGCGCCCGAGGCGGCGAACCACCCGGCGGTGTCGAAGCTCGGCGCGAGGGGAAAGCACCCTTCGCGGGCCCAGTCCCCGCGCGTCAGGCGCACGCCGTGGAGCCCGCAAAAGGCGGCGGGTATGCGGATCGAGCCGCCCGTGTCGGTGCCGAGGGCGAACGGGACGAGCCCCTTGCCCACGGCCCACGCCGAGCCGCTGCTCGATCCGCCCGCGACGCGGTCGGGAAAGCGCGGATGCGGCACGGTGCCGAAGTGCGGGTTCACCCCGGAAAACCCGTAGGCGAATTCATGCAGGTGCGTCTTGCCCGCGCATACCGCGCCGCATACTCCGAAGTCGCGAACGAGGGCCGCGTCGGTGTGCGGGACGGGCCGTTCTTCCGTGAGGAAGCGGGTGGAGGCCGCCGTGGGCCAGCCCGCTTTGTCGTAAATGTCCTTGGCAAAATAGGGCACGCCTGCGAGCGGGCCGCCCTGCGCGAGCCCGGCGGCAAATGCGGCCTCCCAAGTGTCCTCCGGCGGCAGAAAGGCGATGGCCGCGGCGCGTTCCGCGGCACGGAGGGAAGCGAGGCGGGCGCGGAGGGCTGCTGCCCGCTCCGCCGCTCCGCCCGCGTTGAGCCAGTCATCAAGGGATGTGTCCATCGCGGAGTCGGACCGGCCTCAACCTGCGGGCGGCTAGACGGTTTCGCGCGGGACGGTGAAACCGTGGCGCGGCCACGCCTGAATGACGGCCTGCACAAGTGTGGCGAGCGGGATGGAGAAGAAGACGCCCCAGAAGCCCCAGATCCCGCCGAAAAAGAGGACGGCGAGAATAATCGCGGCGGGATGCAGGGAGACGGCCCGCGAGAAGAGGATCGGGACGAGCACGTTGGCGTCGAGCGCCTGAATGATGAAGTAGACGATCAGCACCGTGACCAGCTCCCATGTCGGCCCGAACTGGAAGTAGGCCACCGCGAGCACCGGGAAGGTCATGAGCGTCGCTCCGACCCACGGAATGAGGACGGATAGCCCCGTGAAAACGGCGAGCAAGAGCGCGAAATTCAGCCCGAGGATGAGGAACGCGATGTAGGTGACCACCGCGACGATGAGGATCTCCCAGAACTTCCCGCGGATGTAGTTGGCCAGCTGCTTATTGGTCTTGCGCCATACCTCGGTCGCCAGCTCGCGTTGCGCGGGGAGGAAGCTCGTGAACCACGCGAGGATGCGCGCCTTGTCGGCGAGGAGGAAGAAGGCGAGGAACGGCACGAGGATGAGGTAAACGATGAGGATGATGAGCGAGGGCACGACCGCCACCGAACCGCGCAGGATGCGCTCGGCCGCGAGCCCCGCCTCGTTGCGCAGGTTCGCCGCGATGTCCGTCACCTGCCGCTCCGAGAAAATCTCCGGAAACCGCTCCGGCAGCCTCAGGACGAACTGCTCCAGCTCACCGATCATCATCGGCAGCTGTTGCAGCAACTGCCCCGCCTGCCGGTAGACCAGCGGCACGAGAAAGAAGACCGCGAGGATCATTGAAAAGACGAAGATGATGCACACCGCCGGCACCGCGAAATTGCGCTTCACGCCGTGATGCACGAGCCGCTCCACGACGCCGTCCATCAGGTAGGCGAGGACCACCGCCGCCAGCACCGGGGTGAGGATCTTGCCGAAAAACAGGATCGTCAGGGCAAAGACGAGCAGCAACAGCACAAGGATCACCACTTGCGGATCCGAGAAGTGGCGGTTCCAGGCCGCTTTCAGGTATTCGATCATGTTGGGTCAAGGGATACCGGGTGCACGGGTCCGCGCGCCAGCGGACGGCGCGGGACCCATCGTCGCGCCACACCCTACGGTGCCCGCCGCCGCTGACAATCCTGTTCTCGGCGGGCGGATTGTATCGAAACCGGTTTGGAGAGGATTGAGGAAGCGGTGCGCCTCGCCCGCCGTTCGGGTAGCTGAATAGCTGTTTCACCCGGCGCCGAGCCTGCCGCGCCATGCCTTGATCTCTCCGGCGACGGCTTTCGGGCCGGGCATGCCGGGCATCTCCCGCGCCTCGAGGGCCTTCCGGAGGTCGAAACACGCCTTCCAGTCCGGCGTCAGAAGGGGGGAGACGGCGGTCGCGTCGGCGTCGGGCAGCTTGTCGAGCGGCACGCCTTTGTCTTCGGCGAGGGCGACGAGCGCGCCCACGGCATGGTGGGCGTCGCGGAAGGGCATGCCCTTGCGCACAAGGTAGTCGGCAACGTCGGTTGCAAGGAGGAGCGGGTCGGCCACGGCGGCGGCGCAGCGCGCCGGGTTCGGGCGCGCGCCCGCGAGCGTGCCCTCGAGGATGTCGAGGCAGGCGAGGGTCGTGTCGAGGCAGTCGAAGACGGGCGGCTTGTCTTCCTGGAGGTCGCGGTTGTAGGTGAGGGGCAGGCCCTTGCAGAGGGTGAGAAGAGTGGAGAGGGCACCGTGGGTGCGCGCGCTTTTGCCGCGGATGAGTTCGAGGGCGTCCGGATTCTTCTTCTGCGGCATGAGGCTGGAGCCGGTCGTGAAGCCGTCCGGAAAGGTGATGAACCCGAACTCGCTGCTGTTCCAGAGAATGAAGTCCTCGGCGGCACGGGATAGATGCACCGCGCAGATCGCACAGGCGGCGGCAAACTCGATGAAGAGATCGCGGTCGGCCACGGCGTCGAGGCTGTTGCGGGTGAGGCGGGGCTCGCCCTCCGCGTCGACGAAACCGAGGAGCTTCGCCGTGTGTTCCCGGTCAATGGGCAGGGTCGTCCCGGCGAGCGCGCCCGCGCCGAGGGGACAGATGTTGGCGCGTTCGCCGAAGGCGGCAAAGCGCTCGCGGTCACGACCGAACATCTCCGCGTAGGCGAGAAAATGGTGCGCCATGGAGACCGGCTGCGCTCGCTGCAGATGTGTGTAGCCGGGAATGTGGACCGATTGCGTGGCCTCCGCTTGGTCGAGGAGGGTGGCGAGCAGCTTGTCCAGCGCCGCCCGGAGGCGCTCCGCCGCGTCGCGGAAGTAGAGGCGCATGGCCGTGGCCACTTGGTCGTTGCGGCTGCGCGCGGTGTGGAGCTTGGCGGCGGCGGGCACGCGCCCGCGCAGCGCCTGCTCGATGTTCATGTGCACGTCCTCGAGGGCAGGGTCCCATGTGAACTTTCCCGCCGCGATCTCGTCGAGCAGCTCGTCGAGTCCCGCGCAGATCGCCTCCGCTTCGTCGCTCTCGATCAATCCAGCGTGCGCGAGCATCCGCGCGTGCGCCTGGCTCCCGCGGATGTCAAACGGCGCGAGGCGCTTGTCGAACGACACCGATTCGCTGAACGCCACCATGCGCGGATCCGGCCCCTCGCGGAACCGCCCGCCCCACGTCGCCTGTTTCTGCTCTGCCATGGCGGGAGAGGCTTGTCACTCCGCGCCCCGGCGCAACGGGAAAATGGTCGCGTTGCGCTCCCTCCTTGACGCATGGGCCGCGGGTCCAAAGGCTCTCGGCGACTCAGTAGACATTCTGCCATGAAACCAAAAAAAGTCGCCATCCTCACCGCCGGCGGGCTCGCCCCCTGCCTCAACACCGCCGTCGCCGGCCTCATCCGCCGCTACACGGAAACCGATCCGTCGATTGAGATCATCTGCTACCGCAGCGGATACAAGGGCCTTCTCTTGGGAGACAGCTACAAAGTGACGGACGAGGTCCGCGAAAATGTCGACGTGCTCTTCGCCCTCGGCGGCAGCGCCATCGGCAACAGCCGGGTGAAACTCGCCAACGTGAAGGACTGCGTGAAGCGCGGCCTCGTGGAGGAAGGCGAGGATCCTCGGAAAAAGGCCGCCGACCAACTCGTCAACGACGGCGTCGACGTCCTCCACACCATCGGGGGCGATGACACCAACACCGCCGCCGCCGACCTCGCCGCATTCCTCAGGAAGAACGACTACAGCCTCACAGTTATCGGTCTGCCCAAGACCATCGACAACGACGTCGTACCCATCAAGCAGTCGCTCGGGGCATGGACCGCCGCTGAAGAGGGCGCGCACTTTTTCGCCAATGTCGTCAACGAGTACAACGCCAACCCGCGCATGCTCATCGTCCACGAGGTGATGGGGCGCAATTGCGGCTGGCTCACCGCCGCCACCGCGCGCTGCTACCGCGACCTCATCGACCACGACGAATACCTGCCCGAACTCGGTGTCTCGATGGACAACCTTGACGTCCACGGCGTCTTCGTCCCGGAGATGGATATCGACATCGACGCCGAGGCCGACCGCCTCAAGAGCGTCATGGACGAACTCGACAACGTGAACCTCTTCATCTCCGAAGGCGCGGGTGTCGACGCCATCGTGAAAAAGATGGAGGCGGCGGGCGAGGAAGTGCCCCGCGACGCCTTCGGCCACGTGAAGCTCGACGCCGTCAACCCCGGCAAATACTTCGCCGAGAAATTCGCCGAGCGCATCGGCGCGGAAAAGGTCCTCGTGCAAAAGAGCGGCTACTACTCCCGCGCCGCCGCCAGCAACGAACAGGATCTCCGCCTCATCCAAAGCTGTGTCGATACCGCCGTGGAGTGCGCCTTCCGCGGCGAGGGCGGGGTCGTCGGCCACGACGAGGAACGCGGCGGCAGCCTCCGCGCCATCGAGTTCGACCGCATCAAGGGCGGCAAACCCTTCGACATCGACACCACCTGGTTTGAGGAACTCCTCCTCGACATCGGCCAGCCCAAAGGCGCCAAGCTCGACGTGAAGCACTGAGCGCGGCGGCGTCAGGAATCCGGCGTTGAGGGAAGGCCGACCATTGAGAGAACGCGGTAGCGGAAATCCGCGAACTCGTCGGATTTTCTGTCGAGTAAGGCGCTGATGCGGTAGAAGCGGTGGGTGCTGGGTGATTCGTTTTTGGCCATCGAAAGGTCCATCTTGTCGACGTTGACAATCAAGTCCATCGGCAAGGGCAGAATGGGATGCCGTCGGAAGGAGAGTCAAGTGGGCAGTGCGGACCCGGCTCTCCGACGGCTTACCCTTACACCGCGAAGCGTTCGACGAGTCCGGTGAGGCGGGGGGGAATGCTCCCGACGATGTGGATGCCGTCGTCTTCCGCGCGCTCGTGGCGGACGACCCCGGCGGCATGGAGGCGGGCGACGATTTCGTAGTGTTCGTGCGGGATGAGGAACTCGCGCACGTTGAGTTGTTCGCGCAGAACGTCGTCGAGACTTTCGAGGAGGGTGGGGAGTCCTCCGCCGGTGACGGCGCTGACGCGGAAGGTGTCGGGTTTGCCGTTGGTGCCGTAGGCGGGTTTCCCGTTGTCGCCGGAGACGCGGTCGAATTTGTTGTAGACGGTGAGGACGCGCTTGTCGGCGGCGCCGAGTTCCTTGAGGACGGCGAGGGTGGTCTCGGCGTGTTGCTCCACCTCGGGGTTGGAGGCGTCAAGGACGTGGATGAGAATGTCGGCAACGACCGCCTCCTCGAGGGTGGCTTTGAAGGCGTCGACAAGCTGGTGTGGCAGGCGGCGGACGAAGCCGACCGTGTCCGTGAGGAGTATTTTCTGCCCGCTCGGAAGGGCGCACTTGCGCGTCGTGGGGTCGAGCGTGGCGAAGAGTTTGTCTTCAACGAGGACAGCGGCCCCGGTGAGCGCGTTGAGAAGGGTGGATTTGCCCGCGTTGGTGTAGCCGACTATGGCGGCGGTGGGCACGGGCACGCGCTCCCGCAGCTTGCGCTGGGTGTCGCGGTGGCGCACGACGTCCGTGAGTTCGCGCTTCAGGCGGGCGATGCGCTGCCGCACCATGCGCGAGTCGAGCTCGATCTGCGCTTCACCCTCGCCGCGCTGGGTGACACCGCCGCCGCCGCGCTGGCGGCTGAGGTGGGTCCACGCGTTTTTCAGGCGCGGGAGGGAGTGTTCGGCCCGCGCGAGGGCGACTTGGAGGACGGCTTCGCGGGTGCGGGCGCGCTCGGAAAAGATGTCGAGGATGACTTCCTGCCGGTCGATGACGCATACGCCGCTTTCGCTTTCCCAGTTGCGCTGCTGCGCGGGGCTGAGTTCGACGTCGAAGGCAAGGCAGTCGCAGCCGAGGGCTTTGGCTTCGGCGATGATGTCGGCTGCTTTGCCGCTGCCGAGAAAAAGCCGCGGGGCGGGCTCGCGGATGCGGGCGACCGTCGAGCCGATGACGGCGATTCCCAGCGTGTTGACCAATTCAGCCAGTTCGGTGAGAAGCTGGCGGATCGTATCCTCGCCGTCCGCCGGTTGTTGGACACCGACGAGATAAGCCCGCTCGACCATTTTCGGTTTTTCGCGGACTTCGATCATGCGGGATTTGTCTGGAACATCAGGGATTTAGCCATTGTTAATTTTGTATTCGTAATAGAGCGCAGCGGCGGCCCTTTGTCAACGGAGCGTGGTTATCCGTCGAGGTGGTGGGGAAAGAGTTCCCGGATTATCTTACGACCGGTGCCGCCACGTCCACTGCCGTGCGCAGGCCAGCGCCTCCTCCCCGGCGGGGGAGGGGACCGGTTTTGGCGCGCGCCTGCGCCGGTAGCGCAGACCTGCGTCCCCGCGCAGCGCCGCCTCGACGAAGGCCTTCGTGCCCAGCACCAGACCCTCGCTGAACTGCCGGGTCTTACGCAGGAGCAGTTCGTGCGCGGGCAGGCGGCCCCCGCGCTCACGCGCCTCCGCCGCGACCGGCTCCGGCACGCGCGCGCCCGTGCCGTCGCGCTTCGGCCGCAGCCCCTTGCCCAGCACGTA
>SLLG01000146.1 GCA_007134215.1 Opitutales bacterium
CCCAGCGAATGATCCGGGGCGTACTCAATGCGCTTCACGAGAACGCGCCCGTCCGACGATGTCAGCACCACGCGGTCGCGCAGCGTGTCGTGCGTCATCGAATGGACCTCGAAGTCCTCCGGCACGCCGTTGTCGATGGTGAACGTGCCGCGGCTTTCATGCTGTTTCGCCGGATTGTCGAGATCGACGAAGAAGATCTCGCCGGTCTCGGCGACAAAATAGGGAACCTCCATCCATTCATCGATGCCAAACGAGGCCAACGGAAGGTCCGGCAACGGCAGCACGCGCTTCTCCGCAATCTCCGCGCCACGGAAGAGCGGAGCCACTTTGA
Source organism: Opitutales bacterium (assembly GCA_007134215.1). Taxonomy (GTDB): domain Bacteria; phylum Verrucomicrobiota; class Verrucomicrobiia; order Opitutales; family Oceanipulchritudinaceae; genus SLLG01. Next base: position 332 of record SLLG01000146.1, read on the forward strand.
GGGCAATAAAGACAAAAATAAAGAACACCGCCACAATGATGAGGATACCCCCGACCATGATGAGGCCGGTCATGAACTTGTCGGCCAGCAGCGTGGCGGGCGACACCCGGAAACGCTCGGGAATCTGCGGTGGATTCGGCCTGTTCGTTTTCATCGGAAAGTCAGAGAGACGGAGAACACGTTGTCAGTGAAAAGAGGGATGCCGGCGCGCGGCCATGACACACACCGGCATCCCATGTGAAATCAACCTATATTTCCGACTGAGCCGGCAATGCTTACAACTTGTTGCGCTGATGGGTGGCGAATCCGCCCGGCAGAGAGAAGAAACCGGCGCGCTCCACGTGCGCCTGACCTTCGGCGGAAAGCGCGTAGCGGAGAAACTCGGCGGTGAGGGTGTCGAGATCCTCGCCAGGTGCCTTGTTGATGTAGAGGAAGAGCAGGCGCGAGAGCGGGTAGTCACCGGAGGCGGCGTTCTCCGGAGTCGGCTCGTAGAGCGAGCCTCCCGTCTCGTTCCCCACCTTGATGGCGCGCGTGCCGGGCGTGAGGTAGCCCACACCCGAGTAGCCGATGCCGAAGCGGTCTTCACCGATGGCCTGGACCACCGCCGAGGAGCCCGGCATTTCCTGGTAGCGCTGGCCGTCGAAGTCACCGCCGCCGAGGGCGATGTTGCGGAAGACGCCGTAGGTGCCGCTCACGGAATTACGCCCGTAAACGGAGATGCGGCGGTTGTTCCACTCGCCCGTCAGTCCGGCGTCGCCCCATGTGCGGACGGGTGCGTGGCCGAGACGGTTGGTGCTCGAGAAGATCGCGTCGATCTGCGGCAGGCTGAGACCCTCGATTGGATTGTCCCGGTGCACGAAGACGGCGAGCGCGTCGATGCCTATGGCAACCTGCGTCGGCTTGTAGCCGTAACGCGCCTCGAAAGCATCGACCTCCGCGGGGCGGATTTCCCGGCTCATGGGGCCGATCTGCGCGGTGCCGTCGATGAGCGCAGCCGGAGCCGTGCCCGAGCCCGCGCCCTGGATCTGGATGTTCACATTCGGGTATTCGTTCTGGAACCCTTCGGCGAGAAGTTGGAGAACGACCGTGAGCGTGTTCGAGCCCACCGAGTTGAGATTTCCGGAAACCCCGGAAACGCGTTCGTAGGACGGGTAGTCGGCATGCAGCCCGGTGACGGCGGAGGCGCCGAAAGCGGTGGCCACCGCGAGTGTTTTGATCGTGTTTTTCATAGTGTTCAGGTGTTGGATGGGTGCGTTTGTGCGTGTGCGTGAGAAATCGGCGCGCTAACTAGAACTGCATGCGCACGCCGGAGATGAAGGTCGTGGAGCGCCCGCTGGCGTCCGAGGCGTCGCTGTCGTCCTTGCTGCGGGCGCGTTCGATGCCGGCCATGAGCTTCAGGTTGTCGCCGTGGATGTAGTAGTTGAGGCCGAGGTAGAAGGCGTCGTACTTGTTGCCCGCGCGGTAGAGGCCGGGCACACGGTCGGCGTAGCGGTTGGCCCCGAGATTCACGCCGTCGTCGCCCTTGACGTTCTCATAGCGGAACACCGCTTGGAACTGGCCGGGCACAAAGTAGTACGACGGCATTATGTAGAAACCGCGGATCTTGTCGCGGTCGCCCGTCGTCTTGCCCGTCATGTATTCCGCGCGCACGTCGAACTCCTGCGCGACAAAATGGGTGCTGAACGCCCATGCGTCCTTAAAGCGGTAGTAGCCGCGGTCCTTCTCGTTGTGCAGGTAGTCGAGACGGAAGCGAAGGCGCATGCCGTCGCCCATCATCTCATCGAGGTTCAGCCCGGCGCTGGCGTTGAGGAGCATGCTGTCGACGTTGGACGCCATGCGGCCTGTCGAAACCGAGGTGGCGTTGAAGGCACCCACATGGTAGGAGAACATGTCCATGCTGCCAAAGACGCGCAGACCGAGCGGCTTGCCGCCGTTGAAGATGCCCGTCAGGCGCGAGCGCTCCATCGTGAGGATGCTCGCCGACGAGGTGTTCTCCTCGTGGCCGAACCGCGGCTTGCCCTTGCCAAAGGCGATATTCGCCTCGGGAATGGCCGTGTAGGTGAGCATCGCGGAGTCGAGGTCGGTGTCGGTGAGGACATTGGCCTCCACGAGGAAGCGCCAGTCGTCGTAGATCCGGCCCTGCACGCCGAGACGCACGCGCCGCAGCTCAAAGCTGTGGTAGTCGCCCGCGTCGGCGGCGGTCCCGCTGTTGCTGCCGTCCGCGTAGGCATACTGCCCCTGGATGCGACCGCGGATTTTCAGCTCGCTGACCGTCCCGCGGTTGGGCGTCACGATCACGCGTTCCGGAGCGGGCGGACCCGCCTCGCGCGCCATCTGGGTGCGGACCTCGTCGGCCTGCGCCCGCGTGATCGTGCCGTTCGCCACGAGAATATCGAGTAGGGCGTCGTTCTGGGCATAGGCCCCGGCGCAGAGAAGCGATCCGGCGAGGACCGCGAATTTGCAGAGAGTACGAAGGTTCGTTCTCATAGTCTGGTTCTTCAGTATGTTTGGTTTTGGTCTGGTTCGAGCGGCCCGGAAGACCGTCCGTTCCCGCCCGGTGATTCCATGACCAAGCGTGAACGGCGGCGTTTATAAGACCGCCGCCTGGCGTTTCTGTGACGGTTGCGTGAAGGTTGTGTTACATTCACTCCGGCGTGCATGCATGTCGCACTGCCGGACCACCGGAAGCCGCCGTTTCCGCAGGCTCTCAGGAATTCTTTCCGCGTTCCGGGAAAAACCCGTCCAAATCCCGGAAAGGATTTTCTGCCAGGGGACCCACGCTCCGCGGCAGGCCGCGCAAAGCCGCCTTCTCACAGCGCTCCGCCTCCTCGCGCAGAACGCGCGGCGAGAGCACATCCGCGCCCATCGCAAACACCGCATTGGCAAGCGCCCGGTCGCCCGTCGCCACCCGCAGATCCGCAGGCGACGGCGACTCCGCGACAAAACGCTCGATCCATGCGTCAGCCGACACCCCGGCGTCCGTGTAAACGACGCGCACCCCGTCCCCGTGTGGGAGAGGCATCGCGCCCGCCGCCGGTTCCCGTCCGTCAAACACAAGGGTTACGGCCCATCCCGCGCGGTCGTGGAGCACGCGCAGGCGCGCTTCGAGAGCCGCCGCCGCGGCACCCGGCCCCTTCCGCCAATGCACGCGGATGTCATCCCACGCATGGGCGATGTTCCATGCGTCGACGAGGAGATGCGGTTGGCCGCGCCTTTCCATTGGACACGAAGGAGCGTTGCCGCATCGTGAGATTTGGCAAGCGCCGGGCCGGAACGCCCCGGAACGCCGCACCGCCATTGTCACGGCCATCCATCCATCATGCCCAACCACACACCTGTCTACGTCATCGGTCACCGCAATCCCGACGCCGACGCCATCTGCTCGGCCATCGGATACGCGGCCTTCAAGAAGGCCTCCGGCGACGAGCGCTGCCGCGCCGCGCGCTGCGGCAATTCCAACGACCGCATCGACGCCATTCTCAAGCGCTTCAAGCAGCCCCTCCCCCGCTTCCTCGGCGACGTCACCCCGCGCGTGCGCGACGTCATGGTGACCGACGTCATCAAGGTCACCCGCGAGGCGATCTGCACTGAAGCCCTCGAACTCATCGACCGCCACGACATCCGCGTCCTCCCCGTTGTCGAAGAGGACAACCGCCTCCTCGGCTCCATCTCCGTCTTCGACCTCGGCGACTACTTCATCCCCAAGCCGCGGCAGGAGCGGGAAATGCGCCGCGTCTCCACAAGCATCGCGAATATCGTGCGAGCGCTCAAGGCCAATACCGTTCACCTCGTCGAGCCGGAGCGTGTGGAAGACCTCTACGTGCGCATCGGCGCCATGGACATCCGTTCCTTCGGCAAGTTCTACGCGGACGACGTCGACCTCGCGAAGTCGAGCGTCATCGTCGTCGGCGACCGCTACGACATCCAGCAGAAATCCATCCACGCCGGCGTGCGCCTCATCGTCATCACCGGCGGCCTGCCCATCGAGGACGACGTCGTGGCCATGGCCAAAGAGCGCGGCGTGAGCATCATCGTCAGTCCCAACGATTCCGCCACCACCTCGTGGATCGTGCGCAGCGCCGGTCGCGTCGAGCGCCTCGTGCGGCGGGAGGTCGTCACTTTCGCCACCGACGAAAAGCTCTCCGTCGTGCGCCGCCGTATCGCCGCGCGCAAAGACGCCCCCGCCTACATGGTCGTCGACGAAGAAGAAAAGCTCATCGGTCTCTTCACGAAGACCGACCTCTTCAAGCCCTCCGGCGTGAGCCTCATCCTCGTCGACCACAACGAACTCAGCCAGGCCGTGCCCGGCGCCGACAAGGTCAACATCCTCGAAATCATCGACCACCACCGCCTCGGCAACCCGCCCACACAACAACCCATTCTCTTTATCAACAGCCCTGTCGGCTCCACCTCCACCATCGTCGCCGAGCGCTTCCGCCGCGAAAGCCTCACCCCCGATCCCTCTGTCGCCGGCGTGCTCATGGGCGGCATCATCTCCGACACGCTCAACCTCCGCGGCCCCACGACCACCGAAACCGATGAAGCTATGCTCGCGTGGCTCTCCGAAGTCGCCGGATGCCCGCCCGGCGAACTCGCCGAAATCATTTTCTCCTCCGGTTCCATCGTCCTCAGCAATAAGCCGGGCGAAGTCATCCGCGCCGACATGAAAACCTATGAGGAGGGCGACCTGCGCTTCTCCGTCTCGCAGATCGAAGAACTCGGCTTCGACAACTTCCGCGAACACCGCGAAAAACTCGAAAAAGCACTCGAGGACACCCGCCGCGACGACAACCTCTTCTTCGCCGCCCTCCTCGTCACCGACATCAACACCCAGAACTCCCTCCTCCTCATCAAGGGCGACAACGACTTCATCAACAGCATCCCCTACCCCCGCCGCGACTCCGGCGACCTCTTCGAACTCAACGGCGTCGTCAGCCGCAAAAAACAAGTCCTCCCCCTCATCGGCACCATCCTCCGCTCCATGGGCGTCGCCGCCGGTGCCTGAACCAGCCCCGGAGGTCCGCCACCCCGGAAGAGGATCACAACGGTATTTCACAGTCGAACCCGACAGCTCGGTCAACCATATAAGCTCGGTCAACCATATATATCTGGGAAATTAAAGGAACCTTATTTTCTCCGAGAAATTTATTTTTCGGTCTTCATTACCGAAACAGCAGGTTAACCCTTTAAAATTGAGGAAGTTATGGGAATTTCATGGTAGTGACCCTTTCTTTCAGAAACTCAGACAAGTTCACTCAAGTATTGCCATTTCGAGATCAGGAAAAACTCTAATATTATCTCTGAGTAATTTATTCAACAATGATACTATCGGATTTTTTTGGATTCAACCGGAATTCATTTGTATTAAATTTAATGAAAACTAAAACTATTTAACTCTGAGAAATTGATTTTTAGTTGGGCGGGGCGGTTGGCTTGCCAGGACTACCCGGTCGATAAGGGAGGTCTGATGCGGGAACGCGGGCGCGGTCTACGGCGGCGGCAGGCGGGTGAGGAGGCCTTCGATGAGGTTGGCGAATGGGCGGCGCACGCGGTCGGCGGTTTCGGCGACTTCTTCGTGGGTGAGGGCTTCGCCGGTGAGGCCGGAGGCGAGGTTGGTGATGCAGGAGACGGCGCACACGCGCATACCGCAGTGGCGGGCGACGATGCACTCTGGCACTGTGGACATGCCCACGGCGTCGGCCCCGAGGGTGCGGAAGGCCCGGATTTCGGCGGGCGTCTCGAAACTGGGACCGGACACCGCGAGGTAGACGCCCTCGGCAAGCGGTATGGCGAGGTCGGCGGCGGCTTGTCGCGCGCGGGCGCGCAGCTCCGTGTCGTAGGGTACCGACATGTCGGGAAAACGGGTGCCGAAGGCATCCGCGTTGGGGCCGCGCAGCGGGTTCGCGCCGATGAAGTTGATATGATCGGAAAGGAGCATGAAGTCTCCGGGGCGCATGCCTTCGCGCACACCGCCCGCTGCGTTGGTGAGGATAAGGATTTCCACACCCAGCTCGCGCATGATCCGGACCGGAAGGGCAAGCTGGTCCATGCCGTAGCCCTCGTAGAAATGGAACCGTCCCTGCATGCACAGGACCGGTTGCCCGGCGACCCTGCCCGCCACCCACTGCCCGGCGTGCCCTTCCACAGTGGAGCGCGGAAAGTCCGGGATGTCCGCGTAGGGCACCGTCGAGACCGCGTCGATCCGTTCGTCGGCGAAAAACCCGAGACCGGAACCGAGGACAAGCCCGACGCGCGGCCCGAAGTCCCCGAGGCGCTCGGCGAGAAAGCGGGAAGCGGGCAGGTGCACCGGATTCGCGGGTGGCTCGTCCATTGTCTTACCGCGGCCTGATAGACTGCCCGCCCACGTGTGGGCCGCCCGGGCGAAAATCCTTCTTGCATGAACCCGTCACACGGCAATGGACCCGGCTATGCATAAGGGAGACGCCCTTTGGGCTTCGGGAGAGGCACCCTGTCCTCCCGCGCAGTTTCGATCCAAAGCTCGATGGCGGATTCCGCGTTTCGAACAGCATCGGTCTTCGTCTCACCGTGTGCCATACCTCCGAGCAACTCCGGGACTTCCGCAACGAAAATCCCATCGCTCCTGTCCCAGGAGACGATGACCTCGTATCTTGATTCAGACATTTTTCACTTTTTCCCATTACCATTGTTCAGTGCGAACAGATTCACCGGGTGGATTTGGATTCGCCGGGTTCAAGACGCTCCAAAACCATCGGGGCGGGGGTCGGCTTGTCCGGCCCGATTGAGAACGCTTCGCGGCAGAGGCGCACCGCCGTTTCGCGGCCGTGGTCGTCGTTGATGTGCAGTTGGCAAAGGACGGCACGCGGGCCGACGGGCTCACCACGCTTGCGCAGGTCGGACACACCCACGGCGGGGTCGATGGAGTCGCCGTCGCGCTTGCGCCCGGCGCCGAGCATCATCGCCGCCCGGCCGATTTTGCGCGCGTCGACATCGCGGATGTAGCCTTCGGCGTCCGACGGGGCATGCACGGGGATAACCGTGCGGGCATGCGGCAGGCCCCGCGCACCGTCCCGCAGCGCTTCGGGTCTGCCCCCCTGCGCGGCGATGAAGCGGTCGAACCGTTCGCGGGCCCGCCCGGAGGCGAGCGCATCGTCCAAGCGCGCCCGCCGGTCGGCTGCGGAGTCACCGATTCCGGCGGCACCGAGCATCTCCACACCGAGCGCCATCGTCACCTCCATGAGGTCGGACGGGCCTTCCCCTTCGAGGCAGTCGACCGTCTCCGCCACCTCGAGGGCGTTGCCGACGGTCCGGCCGAGCGGGTCGTTCATATCGGTGAGCAGGGCGGTCGCGGGCACGCCCATCCCCGCGCTGATGTCGACAAGGGCCTGCCCCAGTTCGCGCGCGTCGTCGACCGCCTCCATGAAGGCACCGCGCCCGAATTTCACGTCGAGCACGAGCGCGTCGATGCCCTCGGCGAGTTTTTTGGAAAGGATGCTCGCGCAGATGAGCGGCAGACTCTCCACCGTGGCGGTGGCGTCGCGCAGGGCGTAGAGGATCTTGTCGGCGGGGGCAACGGAGCGGCTCTGTCCGATGATGGCGAACCCCTCGCGCTCCACCTGCCGGGCAAACGACTCCGCCGTCATCTCGACGGAGAACCCCGGGACCGCCTCGAGCTTGTCGAGCGTGCCGCCCGTGTGGCCGAGACCGCGCCCGCTGATCATCGGCACCGGCACGCCCGCTGCGGCCACAAGGGGGGCCAGAACAAGCGATACCTTGTCGCCCACCCCGCCCGTCGAATGCTTGTCCACCTTGCGCCCGGCAATGCCGCTCAGGTCGAGCACTTCCCCGGACCGCAGCATCGCGTCGGTCAGCGCGACCGTCTCCGCGCGGTTCATCCCGCGGATAAACATGGCCATAAGCATGGCCGCCGCCTGCGCGTCGGACACCCCGCCCTCCACCACAGCGGTGACAAAGCCCTTGATCTCATCGGGCGTCAGCTCCCCGCCGTCACGCTTTTTCCGTATCCAGTCCTGCGCCGTCATAGGTACGGCGAAAATGCACCATCGCGGCAGGCGTCGACAAGGATGAAAGTCACGGGGACGATGGGTCGACCCCGCTTGTCCAAAGCCTCACGGCTTCGGGCTACACCGTCCACATTCAGAGCTTCGGCTATTCTGCCACCGAGAGGGGGCATGGTAGTGCAATGTCGTCGCAGACCCAGTCCGTCCGAAAAAAAGCGCGCCGGACAAGCCGGACGCGCTTTACTGAGATGTTGAAAATTGACGACCCCGCCTCAGTTGGCGGCGAGCAATTCTTCTAGGTGCTTCACGTAGGCATCGGCGCCGCCGCGACGGTAGCCGGTGCGGGCGACTTCCTTGCCTTCGGGATCGAGAAGAACGATGGTCGGAAACCCGCGCACGCCGTATTCCCGTGCGAGTTCGCGGTTGCGTTCCATGACCTCGGCGGGGACTTCCTTGCCACGCGGAAAGTCCACTTTGACCAAAATGAGGTTGTCCTCCGCGTATTCCTTAAAGGCGCTCTTCGAGAAAACCTCGTCTGTCAGACGAATGCACCAGCCGCACCAGTCCGAGCCGGTGAAGTCGACGAGGACGTGCTTGCCGGAGTCTTTCGCAGCCTTCACGGCGGCGTCGAAATCATCCTTCCAGCCGTCGGGCGCGGCCTGCGCGGAGGCAAGCGCGGCAAAAAAGAACGCCATTAGCGCGGTGAAACGGAACAGGCGGGGAGTTTTCATCGAATGTCTTTCCATGGTTGAAGGGAGGCGCTGGCAACGGGAAAAATTCCCGGCGGTGTCCGCAAAAAGCCGATCCGTTCCGGCCACGATTTCCCGAGGGGGGGGC
>SLLG01000271.1 GCA_007134215.1 Opitutales bacterium
AAAAATCCAGGAGTCTGTCAACCGGCCCTGTCTCATATTCCTGATCCACTAATTCTCTATGTTGGCATGATTGATTCTTGGCTTGACATGCGCCTGATCTCGCGCACAGCCCAAAAAAATCCGGACGTTTCCTTTGTCTTTGTTGGACCGGTATCAACAAAAATGAATAAAGATAATCCCCATAATCTGTTTTTCACCGGACCAGTAGATCATAATGAACTGCCGCACATCATGTCCAGGGCCAAGGCCTGTCTTATCCCCTTTGATGTTGACAAAAATCCCGACCTGATCAAAGGTATCAGACCCCTCAAACTTCTGGAGTACATGGCTGCCGGTCTGCCTGTAATATCATCAAGGTGGCCTGAGATTGAAGACATGAACAGCCCTGCCTGGCTGTATGACAGTGATGATGAATTCGAAAAACTTGTTCAAAGAGCTATCAGCTGCGAACAGGATCCTGAGCCATTCAAAGCCTTTTCCAGGCAGAACGACTGGAAAAATTCCTTTAATCTTCTCATGAAGGAACTGAGAAGTTGTTGAGATTCAAAGTTCAATGTTGTCCGTTGAGGTAATCTATCGGAGCTATGCCTAATGGCGTGTCAATCATGCATCTCTGTTCATGACGTCTCATTGGCAAAGAACAGCTACCAGGGAACCATAAATTGGAACATTGAACGTTGAAAACTAACCAGCCCCAGGGAGCAGAACCTTGAACACCAATAATCCATATGCAAAAAATAATCTTTATTGTCGGAACTAGGCCCGAAGCCATAAAGTTGGCCCCAGTAGTCCGATATTTCAAGGAAAACGCTAATGATATCCAGACGCTTCTCTGTGCCACCGGCCAGCACAGAGAAATGCTGGCCCAGGCCCTTCAGGACTTTGAGCTTGATTCGGATATTGACCTGGCTGTTATGCAGCCCGGTCAGACTCTGGCTAGCCTCAGCTCAGCTCTATTTCAGGCCATAGACGCCATGCTTGAGCGCGAAAAGCCGAACTGGATCATGGTCCAGGGCGATACCACCACAGTGATGGTTGCATCTTTGTGTGCTTTTTACCGCGGGGTAAAGGTCGGACATGTTGAAGCAGGCCTGCGCAGCCATGATCGGTTTCATCCTTTTCCTGAAGAGGTAAACCGAAGAGTGGCCGGACTGGTCGCAGACAAACACTTCGCTCCTACTCCCAAAGCCCGGGATAACCTCATCCGGGAAGGCGTGCTGGAAAATTCCATCATGGTCACTGGCAACACCGTTATTGACGCCCTGATGTGGATGGTCAAAAAAATCAGGCTTGAAAAACCAACCCTGTCCGGACAAATGGAAAAAATCATCGCCATGAAGCGGCCTTTTGTACTCATCACCGGACATCGCCGGGAAAGTTTCGGAGAAGGATTTCTCAACATCTGCCGGGCCATCCGGGATCTAGCCATGGCCTTTCCTGACACGGCCTTCATCTATCCCGTCCATCTTAATCCCAATGTTCAAAAACCGGTTATGGACATCCTGGGCTCGGTTCCAGGAGTTATCCTCACCAAACCCCAGACCTACAAGCCTTTTGTCCGTCTAATGGACAACTGTGTCCTGATCCTCACTGATTCCGGCGGCATCCAGGAAGAAGGCCCCAGCCTTGGGAAGCCGGTTCTGGTCATGAGAGATGTGACTGAGCGGCCTGAAGGCGTGGAAGCAGGCACCAGCAGACTTGTTGGCGCAAACAGAAAAAACATAGTCAAGGAAGTATCAATGCTTTTGGCTGACAGCCAAGAGTACGCAAAAATGGCCCAAACCCAGAATCCATACGGTGATGGCAGAGCCTGTGAGAAAATTTTTCAAGCAATGAAAGTTCAAAGGAGAACAAATGTCTAAACTACCCTCAATCTGTATCATGGGACTCGGGTATATCGGACTGCCCACGGCCAGTCTTCTGGCCACCAAAGGTTTCCAGGTCCACGGAGTGGACGTCAATCAGAAAGTTGTAAGTAGCCTGAACCAGGGCCAGGTCCTGATTCAGGAACCTACTCTGGACGTTATGGTCAAGTCCGCTGTGGGTTCTGGCAAACTGAAGGCGTCTCTTACTCCTGAACCAGCCGATGTTTTCATTATTGCCGTGCCCACACCTTTCAAAGACGGATACACTCCCGACCTTTCATATGTGCGCCAGGCTGTTGAAGCCATCGCGCCTGAAGTTAAGCAAGGCAACCTGGTTATCCTGGAATCAACTTCCCCTGTAGGGACAACAGAGGAAATCGGGACCATTCTGGAAAAACATCGTCCTGACCTGGACATTTGTCACAGATGCGTATCTGCAGATTGCGAACATAATCCTGTATACATTGCCCATTGTCCTGAAAGAGTCCTTCCCGGGCAGATTCTGAAGGAACTGGTGGAAAACGACCGCATAGTCGGCGGCATAAATCCTGACTCAACCCAAAAGGCAAAGGACTTTTATCTTAGATTCGTATCCGGCCAGGTCCTGACCACGGACAGCCGTACGGCTGAAATGGCCAAGCTAACTGAAAACGCGTTCAGGGACGTAAACATAGCCTTTGCCAATGAGCTGTCCATAATCTGCGAAAAAATGGATATCAGCGTCTGGGATCTGATCAGACTGGCCAATCATCACCCCAGGGTGAACATATTAAGCCCAGGCTGTGGTGTGGGCGGTCACTGCATCGCTGTTGATCCCTGGTTCATCATTCACTCCCAGCCCGAGCTGTCAAGGCTCATGCGTTCGGCCAGACACATTAACGACTCCAAGCCTGTCCATGTTGTTGAAAGAATTCTGGACAAAGCAGGCAGATTCAAAAAGCCCATCATTGCCTGTTTGGGCCTGAGCTATAAGCCGGACGTGGACGATTTACGTGAAAGTCCAGCCATAAAAGCAGTTCAGGATCTGTGTTCCAGGTCAAACTCCCGAATCCTGGTCGTGGAGCCGCACATTACTGATCTGCCGGCAGGAATTAAGGATAAAGCCCAGCTCACTGATCTGGAAAATGCCCTGGATAAATCAGACATTGTAACAGTCCTTGTAGCCCACAAAAAGTTCAAAAGCATAAACAGATATCAGCTCAAAGAAAAAATCGTCCTGGACTTTGTCAATGCCCTTGGCTAAAAAATTATTTGACAGTTTTCGCATTCCGGCTGACAGGCTGATTTCCCGGCTGGTTAATCCCCGTGACAGAACGATTTTTATCAAGTGTTTGCGAAAACTTGTACCCCTGCATCCGTATTTCAACTTTCTGTATCATTACCGCAAAGGGGATATTAAAAAATCACTTCAGATAGTTGAAAAATACAAGACCAGAACCACACTGCAAAAAAACATTATCTACCGGGCAAAGGAAATTAACTCTGTGCTGGAAAAAGGCTGGGACCAAAAAATACCACAGCCTGTTCAACCCGGGGCCTTTAACGGCAGGGTTTTATTCGCCCTGCACAATTCACTTCCTCTTGACGGAGCAGGATATGCAATTCGCTCCCACCAGATCATTAAACATCTCCTGAAAAAGGGACTCGAAGTTCAGGCGGTAACCAGGCCCGGCTATCCCTGGGATCTTGAGCAGCACAGAAATAAACCACTACTCCTTGAGGACATTGTTGACGGAGTGGGGTATAAACGTCTTCAGGGAAAAGGACTTGAACTGGGCGCCAGAGATATCCCTTATATCAATGGATATGCTGATCTTTTGTCCTCAATGGCCAAACAAGGCAATTTCCGGGTCATCCACACCCATTCCAACTATCTCAACGGTCTGGCCGGCTCTCTGGCCGCGCAACAGTCCTGCTGTCTGGGCATTTATGAGGCCAGAGGCTTGTGGCATCAGAGTCGGGCGGTTATGGAGCCGGGCTTTGAAGATACGGATCTTTATCGCTATCTCGAATCAATGGAGCTGGCTGCCGCCAGGCAGGCCCACATGCTGGTTACAATTTCCAAGGCTCTAAAAGACTACTTCATTGGCCACGGGATTGGCCAAAACAGAATTGCTGTAGTTCCCAACGCTGTTGACACTGATCTTTTTCAACCCCTTGAGCCTGATGCCGTCCTTAAAGCCCAATTCAAGCTTAAAGGCAGAATCGTTGTGGGCTTTATCGGTTCCCTGACAGACTATGAGGGAATTGATCTAATTATCAGGTCTGCATCAAGGCTGATCAATGAGGGATTGCCTTTGTCCCTGCTTATAGTGGGAGCTGGTTACGCTGAAAAAAAACTCAAAGAAATGGCTACTGCTTCAGGCGCTTCAAGACATACCAGCTTCACAGGCAAAGTACCTTTTGAACAGATCAGGCGGTATTACTCAATTGTGGATATCTTTCCTTTTCCCCGAAAAAACCTTTCTGTCTGTAAACTGGTTCCGCCCCTGAAAATACTGGAGGCCATGGCCATGAATAAGGCGGTCATTGCGTCAGATCTGCCTCCTTTAACCGAAATCGTAACCCATGAAAAAACAGGTCTTGTCTGCAAGCCTGATGATCCTGAAGAGCTGGCCCAAGCCATAAGAATCCTGGTTGATTCCCATGATTTCAGAAAAAATATCGGACAAAGAGCAGGGGAATGGATTTCTCTGGAAAGATCCTGGAATCAGATTGCGGGAAGGTACATGAAGATATATAAATGCAATTGAAGCATCCAGCAAGAAAACCGCCAAACATACAAAAAATCAACGGATTTATAATCATTGTTTTAACTGTTTCAACAAACCTGGCAAGAGTTCAATTCCCTTTTTGAAATTCTGGGCTGCAATTTCTTTTCTCAACTGGAAAGCATAACTTGTTAATAATACCATACTCGGGGCTACTTCTTTAAAATCAGCCCGGCTTTGTGAAACCTCATTCAAAATTTCCTGTAGCTCTGAAGCCTGGATCAGGGGAAATATCTTGACCATCAACGGTTCCAGAGACCAGTTCCACCAGTTTATCAGCATGGGTTTTTCATCATCCCCAACCGCGATATTTGAAATATAGATATCAGGATTATGAATAATCAAGGGCATTTTAGAAACAATCTCAATGCAGTCGAAAAAAGAATCCTGCATACCCTGGACCAGCTCTCTGGTTTCTATGGATTCAGCACCGATGAATAATTTGGAAACAGCATCCTCAGTCAGACTCTGCTGGAGAAGAGGTTTGGTTCTGCAATACTGGCTTATTAGCGACCTGCCAGGTTTCATGCTCCACATGTCAACGGTAGCCTGCCTGACTATCTGTTTCTTCCTGCTTTTTTCTATATCCAGAACCGTGGGGCCTTTGAAGATAACCAGTTGAAAATCAAGGTATGTACACCCGGCAATTGGTTCCGGAACTAGTGAACTTGACTTTCCAAAAGCTTCAAAGATCATTTTCTCATGATTACACGAAAGGTCCTTATTCGAACTAAAAATTTTGACATAAACATCCATGCTTTCAGACCCTGCCTCTCTGGATGCCAGCAGGGCCATATTCCTGCCTGAAACATCAAACCATCTCCATGCTCCCTCAGGGTTAATCCCGCAGGACCTGACAACTTCGGTTAGCCACTCATCACGATTATGTGGGAGCATAAGATCCAGAAAACCCTGCTCCCGATGACTTACTAAAGGCTGATAGAAGATATTTGTATAAAACAGGGCATTGATCTTGGGTTTTTCAAGGTGCAGTGAAAACGCGTCCTGAATAAGCGTTAGCATACGCTGCAGAATCTGGCGGGACAGAATAAAGCTTAAAATACCCCTGATAAATCCAAACTCAGGATTCGCGATAAACACAAATATCAGCAAACAAAAAGCAGCGAAAAAATTCAAATTGGATATAAACTTCAAAAAATTAGGAAGCTTATTTAAAAATCTGAGTCTCGCGTCCAGCTGTTCCGGTCTGTCCACCTTTTTCCATATAAAGCCAAGCAGTATATATTCAAGAATTACAAGTCCAATAAGCGAACCAAAAACCAACGGGCTCAAATATAGACCAAGAGTGAATCCGCCAATAATCATAAGCAGCGTGCCGATGCTGCGGCAAAGCTTCAAAAAGAAATCCCTGGCAAGCTGATTTTCCTTATCGAACAGTGCCATTTTCTGCGATTTGGCTAGCAGTTTCACTCCGGCTTTATATGATATTTTTGCCGCGAAATAGTCTGCCAAGAGATGTAACAGATAAAAAAAGATGGATACGGCAGCGAATGCCACGATGGCGATATCACGGTTTTCAGGGGTAACAATAAAACGCAGGTAAATGGGGACACCTGGAGTAGCCATTAGTATTATTACCTTAAAAGGGAAGAAAAAAGCCAAAAGCATCAACACCTGAGAGATGGTGGAGAGGGCGGTGGCCAGAAGCAGATAGCCTGAAGTCAGATGGCTGACTTTTCGTATCAAAGAACGCTGCCAGTTCAAATATTCTGAAGTTATTTTAACTAAACTCATTTTATTGAATTATCCCGGATAATGCCTGTCTTGCACCATCGAGCTCGGTCCTTGAAAAACCCAGCAGAGTTATCATGGATGTCCCCTTCTCCTGTCCATTATACTATGGATTCAATGATTCCTTGAGTGGCTTGCCCATACCAAACTTGATCTGCTATCTGGTCGGCGGAACATCAATTGTCTCGCCGGCCTGTTTCTGGGTTGTTTTGGTGGTGGCTTCTTTATTGACAACCTTGAACTTACCGCTTCACCGAATAGCCAAGAAGCGAAAATTCACCGTGGATGCGCGAATCCAGCTAGCGGCTTTATAATCAACATTGGAAACTGATTCCAGAATGATCTCCAGAGGTTCGCCATTGCCTTTTACTTCGAATTTCACCAGTTGAAACGCGTCTGTATCTGACAAGTGAAGTGTTTTGCGCAAAACTCCATTTGCATAGATATTCTTGTCAAAAAAACCTGTTCGCCCGTCACCACGTTTGTAGGGCGTCTGGACATAGAGCGAAACAAGCTTTTGTTCACCTGGATCAATTGGCTGGAGCTTGTAAATCGCTCTGATTGCATCACCCTTATTTAATGTAACAGGGTGTTGTAACGTTAGGTTGGAATGTACTCTTACATCCCTCTGAGCATCTGTAAAGATTCGAGCTTTTGGACATTTATCTTCTGAAATGCCGGCACACTCAATCATTGGTTTGCTCATATCTGCAAGTAAATATGGAGATTTTTCAATGTAAGTTCGAAAAAAAATAAATGCCAAAACAATACATATACATAAGGATACCAGGCCCTTCATTCGAAGGTTAAGCATGTCATTATTCAAACTTGTCATTGATGGTTTAAATATAGCATCTAAAATTGCAAAAACTGGTATGGCCATTAATGCCGGGACAAAGAAAAGATATCGAGGCTGGGTTTCTCCGATAAGGCCTATCGCAAATATTCCCAAGCCCACAAAAATTATTGGAAAAAAAATAAATGGATGTACGTTTTTCCTTACTTTTTTTGAGATCAGCAGAGCTAAAGTAGTGCCAAGAACAAGATACGTAAAAAAGAAATTAAATATAACGTTTATGCCAGAAAATGACTGCCGTAACCTTTTCAGTTCAGCTTCATCTATGCCCTGTAGACGTCCGTAATAGAACCCACCCTGTGTGCTGAATTTTGTGACACGTTTAATTCTTTCAAGCCAATTCATTGGACGTTTTTGCCAGTCTCTGTACAGGTCAGTAAAGAAGAAAGCACGAGAATAGTATCGGTTGTCAGTATAATCGTTCCCCTTGGCATAATTATCATAGAAATGACGGGCATTGGAAAAGCTACCATCAACCATTGAATGTCTAAAACCGTATTCACCCCAGACAGAATATATTGAAGCTGGATTATCTTTGTCATATAATATAGAATGAACAGTTAAAACCTTAGTCGAGGTCATAACAAAAAGAATCGGGGTTATTACACATATGGTCATGGCAAACAAAAGTCTTTTCTGTTGATCGCACCAAGGCATACGAAATAACATGAAAGCCGAAAAAATAGCAGTTGTTAGCCATAGGGGAAGAAATATCCCGCGTTGTATGTGCAGCAGCAAACCAACAATCCCTAAGATAAAAGCCAAACCTATCAGATTGCCAGTGCTAATTTTAAAATTTGAGCTAAATATCAGAAAAAATAGCGATATATAGAGGACAAGCAAAAGAGAACCTGGAATGTCATGCGTGGGGATAAGTGATGCAAAGTAGGATTCGGGTTGCAGCGACAGCAACAGAAAGGCTAATATGCTTGCAGGACTGGAGACGATTTTTTTTATAATAAGGGCGATAAGGGTATTTTGGACAGTAAGCGCGAAAACATTGAAGCATTTGAACACCCATTCGCCGCAGCCGAAAAGGTAGGTTAAGGGCACAAAAATTGGCAGAGGCCGCTCTGTTTGAGGTCGATCAGGAGGAATCCATACCCCCTCGCTGCCAACACGGCAGGCATAATTCCACATTGTCCTGAAGTCTGAGTAGTACTCTTGTTCAAATGAAAATGCGAATATGAGGCGAGCTAATACTGAAGATCCTATCAGAACTAACAGTATGGTAAGCCATGATTTGTCAGATATATTTATGCTATAAATATACTTAACTAATAAAATACAAAAGGCTATAATAAGCAGAAGGCTTAAAATAATACGCTCTAATCCTGCATAAATTTGACTAGAAAAATATAATGACGAAACCAAAAAAGAAACGATAACGCCAAGCAGAATAAGTAGAAAGATACTGCTGGTATATGTATCTTTTGTCAGCGTACGGAGATAATCTTTGATATTCTGTGTGTTCATAATTTATCAATAGAGTCAGTCTTAACTTTCAGACAGCACTTTCACTTTTTTTTTGCTAATTTCCCGTCAATTGCATGCAAAAACAAGCACCTACGCCTTTAATCTTTGTGAGACCCCACTGTCTATTTTGCAGCCAAATACTGCCAGGATTTGTTCCTGCTCAGGAGTGGGGTCTTCGATCATCCGCACAGGTTCCTTTTTACCAGCATGCCAACAAAGACAACTGCGAAGACGGCGCATATGGCCCATGGCCGTGTCAATGCTCATCTGAAGATTAGCCCTTTTCA
This sequence comes from Opitutales bacterium, assembly GCA_007134215.1. Taxonomy (GTDB): domain Bacteria; phylum Verrucomicrobiota; class Verrucomicrobiia; order Opitutales; family Oceanipulchritudinaceae; genus SLLG01. The sequence goes on from SLLG01000271.1 coordinate 9,008, forward strand.
GCCATAGCTTGATCAAACGAAGATAGGCCAGGGCTATAATGCAGCACAATATGTGGCAGCGGATCTTGGAATCGGTCCAGTGCCATATGGGGCGCAAGTTGCCGAATTCCCCGGACTTGCTCTGGCGAAACACATCT
>SLLG01000242.1 GCA_007134215.1 Opitutales bacterium
CCTGTACGGATCCATACAAAATGAGTCCGCCCCGCTCACTCCCCCACCCGCAAATCCACCGCAGAGCGTCACCACTCACCCGCAACAACGCAATCAGCAGGAAACCTGCCGAACACTACTAATAGCTGCGATTATATTTCTCCAGAAATGAAAAATGCATTAATGGTTCCGGATAAGAACGTGTTGAATATTCCGCTGCCTTGAATGAATGCAGAGCGCCTGGTGCCGCGGGAACGATCAGCGGTCGACTGGCGCCGCGAATTTGTCCCACAGGGCTTGCATGTTCGCGGCGGCATCGAAGTGGGCGCGGGTCCATTTGCGGCCTCCTTCCTGGATCTGCCGGTAGAGAGCGTCGTCGCGAGCGAGGCGCAGTAGTTCGGAGGCGGCCGATGCTCCCTCCGCGAGAAGTCCGGTGTTCCCGTGTGCGACGGCTTCCTCTACCCCGCCGACGCGGCTTGCCACCACCGGCACCCCCGCCGCCATCGCCTCGGCGACGGCGTTGGGCAGTCCCGCCCGGTCGCCGTTGCGCGCGACAATCCCCGTGAAGAGCAAAACGTCGGCCCACGCGAGCGCTTCCAGCACCTGCCCGAACGGCTGCCGCCCGTCGAAGCGCACGCAGTCGGCCAACCCATGCGCCGCGATGCGCTCGGTGATTTCGCGCCGGGTGGGCCCCTCGCCAATGAGCCGCGCCTCAAAGGCGAGCCCGGCGGCGCGCGCGTGTTCAAGCACGCCCACCAGCTCGTGATAGCCCATTTTCTCGACAAACCGCCCCACGGCGAGAATCCGCAGCGGTACCCGCGCCGCCCGCATGGGATGAACGGGCGGAAACTCCACCATGCCCCGCCGGATGAGCGCCACCTTCGCTTCTGGTACTCCCGAGCGCCGCAGGCGCCGCCCCCCCACCTCCGTCGATGTGCGGACAAAGCGGGCGCGCGCCGCCTTCTCCGGCAACAGCCAGTCGCCCCCACCCTCAAAGAGATCGTAAGCGTGCGCTCCGATGCTGTAGGGCAGGTCGACGAGTCGGTCGAGCAGCCATGCCGCCGCCGCCGGAAGCCCCGCCCATGCCGCATGGGCGTGGTGGTAGCGACGCCGCCCGATCCTCCGCGCGTGGATCAGGGCAAATCCGAACCCGAGCAGGTTCTCCCCGGCATTGAGCGCCGACGGCATCGGGCGCAGGATCATCGACTGCATAAGGTCGCAGAAGGTCCCGGGCCGCCGTATCAACCAATAGGGAAGCCACCAGAGCAGTTTCCCCAGCTCCCAAAAACGGAACCGCCACACGCCTGCGCCCCCGCCGCCCCACACGGACACAACATCCAGCTCCGCGCCGGCCGCCCGCAGAGCCTCCACCTCGCGGCGCACAAAAGTCTCCGTCGGCGCGGGAAAGGTCGTGCAGAGATAGAGAACACGGGAGGTCCGGGCAGACGATCCGTTGTCAGGCGATGGCGGCGGCATGCGGGGACTTTCCGGCGCGGGCGCGGGCGGCGGCAAGGATTTCCCCGGCAAAGGCCTCGGGCGTATCGTCGACATCCAGCCGCCGCATCGCCGTGCGCGCTTTCTGAAACGCCTCACCACGGTCCGCCCAGCGGGCCACGGCATCGGCGAGGCGGCGCGGAGAGTTGATGGCGACGCCCGCGCCGTTTTGCGTGAAGTATGTGATCGTGAGCCGTTCCTGCGGCATGTCTCCCCCCAGCGTGTCGAAGATCACGGGGCAGTCAAAGTGCAGCGCCTCCGCCATCGTGTTGGCACCGCCGCGCGTCACGACACAGTCGGAGACTTGGAGGTAGTGGTGCATGCGCGCGCTGAATCCCTCGATGTGCAGGGGCATCTCCGGGTGGGCGGCCTTCCACGCGCGCAGGCGTGCGAGCGCCTTTTCGTTGCGCCCGCACACGGCGAAGACCTGCACCGTGTCGCGCAATGGAAGCAGCGCTTCAAGAAACGGAAGGTGGTGGTTGGCCCCGTAGCCTCCGGTGGCGAGAAACACCGTGAAGCGTTCGGCATCCAATCCGTCGAGGGCGCCGCGGAAGCGGCGGCACTCCGCGGCGTCCATCCGCGCGGTGAAAGCCTCGGGCGGCAGGAACTTGCAGAGAATGCGGGTGCGTTCGCGCGGCATTCCGAGCGCAAGAGCCCGTTCCAGCCCGTCCGGCGTGCGTGCGCCGTAGAGATCGACCGCCGGGTTCACCCAGTTGCGGCTGAAACCGTAGCCCCCGCTCCACTCGCCGCTGTAGGTGGCGCAGAAGACACGGTCCTCCCCGAGCACCCGCCGCGCGTCCTCGAAGTAGCCGAGATTCGTGCTGTCGTGAAAACTCACGACAGCGGCTGGCCCGTATTCAGCGAGGAGCCTACGGTAGTGCCGGCCGCCGTAGGTCACCCGCCCGCTGTGGCTCGCGCCGAACACCTCAACAATATGCCAGTAGACATGATGCAGACGCGGCCAGTGACGCTGGATGCGGTTGTAAATCCACACGCCGAACCGCCCCACCGGCCCACCGTCCTCGATGATGTGCGCCACCCGCACCTCCGCCCCTTCTCCGGCGATGCGCCGCACCCACGCGCGGAAGGCCCGGGCGCGCATGTCGTGCCCGCTCCCCGTGCTCGAGGTAAGGGCGAGAATGCGCGTGGGCCTGGATGCCGGGGTTGTCTTCATCGCGCGCCGTTCCTTTAGCCGTGCCGTGCAAACACCGTCACCACGTTGGCTCCGCCAAAGCCGCTGCTGTTCGAGACCACGACCTGCGGTGCCTTGTCGAGGCTTTCGCGCGGGAGGAAGAGCCCCTCCGCCTCCGGGTCGGGGTCGACAAGGTGGGCCGCGCCGGGGATAAAGCGGTGGCGGATCGCGAGGACGGAAAACGCCGCCTCCATGATGCTCGAGAGGGATAGCGCGTGGCCCGTGAGCGCCTTTGTGCTGCTCACCGCAGGACGTTCGCCGCCCGCGCCGAAGACCGTCTTGAGGGCGCGACACTCGGAGGCGTCGCCCATGGGCGTGGACGTCGCGTGTGCGTTCACGTAGTCGACCTGATACGGCTCCACGGCGGCGGCGACGAGGGCTGTCCGCATGGCACGGGCAAGGCCCGCCCCCTCGGGATGGGCGATCGCCATATGCGTGCCGTCGGTCGACTGCCCCCAGCCCTTGAAAGCAGCATGAATTTCCGCCCCGCGCGCCCGCGCCGCCGACTCTTCCTCCAAGACCATGGCCACGCTGCCCCCGGTGCCGACAAAACCGTCGCGCCCGCGGTCAAAGGGACGCGAAGCCGTGTGTGGATCGCGGGACGGGGTGAGCACCCGCATGCTCGCAAAGGGGAGGATCGTCTCCGGCGTGAAATCCTCCGCCCCCACGACGAGCATGCGGTCCTGCCGCCCGAGCGCGATCTCGTCAAAGGCGTAGCCGAGGGCATGTCCGCTCGAGGCACAGGCCGAGATGAAACCCGCCGAGGCCCCTTGGATGCCCAGCGCCGGTACAAGGTTGAAATTGAGCGTGCCCGCGATCGACGCGACGATACCCAGCGGCGAGCAGCGCGACGGTCCCACCCGCTTCATACGGTCGATATGGTGGTGCGTGAGCATGGCCGATCCCGCTGACGCCGTGAAGAGCCCCGTGCGCGGGTTCGACACCGCTTCCGCGTCGAGGCCCGCCGCCTCGATGGCCTGGCGCAGGGCGTAGGTCGCGTAGAGCGCGTTGGGCGAAAGGGCGCGCAGCTGGTCGAGCCGAAACGACAGGTTTTCCGGAAACGTCCAGTCCTCCGCGTCCGGCGAATCCGTGCGGAACCCCGGCACGGGCGCGGCGAGCTTCACCGGCACGGAGGGGTCTTCAAAGGGCTCGTGGAGCACGATACCGTGCCGCAGCTCCCGCAGCGCGCCGAGCACGGTGGAGGCATCCCTCCCGAGGCAGGTGGCAAATCCAAGACCGGTGACAACTACGCGCCGTAACATGACATTCCATTCGGTTTCGCGGCAGACACTCCACCGACGCAACGCTCCGGCAAGCCGCCGCCGGTCTCAAGCGCAAAGTCCACGCACACGGCGCGCCGCGCGCCCGCCCTCAGCGGAGGCGCAAGCCTGCCTCCTCCCCGGCCGCGCGCACGGCAAAGGTCAGCGAAATCTCCTCCGCCCGCGCCACCCGGCTGCCGTTGCTGAAAATCGACCCCTCGAACTGGGCGAGGGGCTCGTGCACCTTCTTCAGCCGCACCTTCATTTGCAGCGTGTCGTGCGGGCGGCACACCCGGTGGCAGCGGATGCCGTCCCCGCCCACAAAATAAACCGAAGCCGGATCGACCTCCGGCCCGTCCTGCGCGACCGACCCGCTCTTGAGTAGAAAGAGGACTGCCAGTTGCCCGAGCGCTTCGATCATGAGCGAAGCCGGAAACACCGGATTGCCCTTGAAGTGACCCTCGAGAAACGCCTCGTCGCCCGAGATATGGTAACTCCCCTCGGCATACTCCCCGTTGATCCGCGCTTCCTGCAGAAACAAAAACGGCGGCTGCTGCGGGAGCGTCGCCGCGATCTGCTCGAAGTTGAGCACGTTCTTGCTCTCCGGCGGCGGCAGACCCCGCGTCTTCGCGTCGAGGTAGAGCTTCAGGTCGCCGAGGGTGCGGATATTGCGCAGCTCCTCGTTCTCGATGGAAATGTGGAGCGTCTCCTCCACGAGGATCACGATCTCGACCATGAGCAACGAATCGATGCCAAGGTCGTCCATGAGCCGCGTGGAGTCGTCGCCCTCGCGGATCACCGGGCGCACGTCCGGCTCCACAAAGCGCTCGAGAATGCCCAGCACGATGGGTGGAACGAGCGCCGGGTCTTTCGTTTCCTGAAAGGCGACCGCCGCTTCAATCGCTGACTCCGGGCATCGCTTCAGGGCCTCGCGGAGTTCGCTGTGTTTGACTACCGTGTTCGACATGAGAGATCGGTGGTTCAGTCAAGTTGGTTATCGCCGTTCGCCGCAGGCTGGAGCCCGGACCGCACGCCGGCAACTTGATTTAAACGAAAACTCCCTACGGGGAGCCTCTCCGGCTGTAAATCCTTAAATTTGCATCGCCCGGTTCGCTCCCCCCGCGGTCCGCGACCGCGCACGCCGGCGTTCTGAATGATTGAAATGGGGCTCATAAACCAACTTGGTAAAACCGCGATGAATTCCTTCGGTTACACTTCCGGCACAGAAACGCTCCCGCCCGGACCCGGCGAAATCCGCCGCGCCCTCTTTGCCGCCGCCCTCTGCGCCGCCGTCTTCACCGCCGCGGGCGGGCAAATCAGCGGCCCGCCCGCCGAACTGCGCTTCCCCCATTTCGACAAAGTCGCCCATGTCGCCGTCTACGGTCTCATCGCCACCGCCTTCGCGCGCGTCAATTTCCACCCCCGCCGCCGGTGGCGCGCCGTCCTCTTCGGCACCGCCGCCGCCACCCTCTTCGGCCTCGCCGACGAAACCCGCCAATACCTCAACCCCCACCGCTTCTTTGAGTGGGCCGATGTCGCCGCCGACTTCGCCGGCGCCCTCACCGCTTCCCTCGCCTACGCCCACTGGCCCCTCTACCGCAAAGTTCTCGAACAGACCTTCCCCCTCCGGCGGTGACTTCGTTTCGACGGACTTCCGCCGGAGGAGTCGCACGCCGGGCGGACGGCGGCTGATGCCATCCGGGAAGATCGGTCGGAGATTCCGCAGCCGCCTGTGCGAATTCGCTTCCGCGCCGCGCCGGGACTTGCCTTTTGCGCGCAAACCGTCCTTGCTGGCCGGTTTCGTATCCTTTTCCAACGAGATAGAACAACTGTGAGAGACGACTACATCAAAGCCGCCCAGAAGGTGATTCCCGACCCGAACATCCTCATCAACGTGGTATCGCGCCGGGTGAAACAGCTCAAATACGGGCAGAAACCGCTCGTCGAGTCGCTCGAACGGCTCAGCCCCGAGGACATCGCCCTGCGCGAAGTGATCGACGGAAAGATCACCTACGAGCTTTTCGAACCCGAAGAGGACGAGAGCAAGTAAGGGCCGGAGACCGGTCCGGTCCACCCGGAGACCGCGGCGCGCACAGGCGCCCCGCCCGCGCCGGGCCGTCCGGCTCCCACCGATGGCCAAGACCAACAACCCTGACCGTTACAAGGAGATCCGCAACAACCGGGTCTTCAAAGACTACTTCGTCGATGAAACGAACGAATGCGGCATCGTCCTGCGCGGAACGGAGGTCAAATCCATCCGCCAGGGCCACGCCCAGATCGAGGACAGTTTCGTGCGCATCGAGAAGGGTGTGCCCGTCCTCTACCATATGCATATCCGGGAATACGCGTTCGGCACAAACACCAACCACAACCCCATCCGCCCGCGCAAACTCCTCCTCAAAAAGCGCGAAATCCTCAAGTGGGACCTCGCTTTACAGGGCGGCGGCAAGACGCTCGTACCCGTCAAGCTGTATTTCAAGAAGGGCCTCGTGAAGGTCCTCGTCGGGCTCTGCCGCGGAAAGAAGAGCTACGACAAACGCCACGACCTCAAAGCCCGCGAAGCCGACCGCGAAATCGAGCGCGCCCTGAAACACTAGCCGCGGCGCGGCGGAATCACCTCATTTCGCCGGTTTTCGCCGAAAACCGCCCATTTTGAACGCATGGGACACCCGGCCCGACTCACCCTTCCTATGCTTAAGCAAAGAAAGAAGAAACAACCCTTGGCCGCCAAACCCCTGGCCGTGGCCATCGCTTCGTTCCTCACCCTTGGATTCGGAGCAGCCGTTCACGCCGAGGAAGCGGCGGGGCCGCGCCCGCAGGCGCAGCCCCCGCAGGCCGAAGCCAACCCGATGCAGGAAGCCAACATGCGCCTCCAGCAGATCGACGCCCGCCTCTCCGCCGCGCAGGAGCGTGCTATGGAGACGGACAAAGTCTCCGACCAGCGCGAGAAACTCGACAAGCTGGTGCGCGACCGCATCGTCAAGAGCGACGACAGCCTCGCCTCCGTGCTCGACGAGCATCAGGAGCTTCAGGAAGAGCTGATGGCCCATCCGGAGCTTCAGGATCCGACCGCACCTCCCTCCGAGGAAGTGCAGGCGCGCATCCAGGAATACCAGCAGCTCGATCAACAGATCGCGCCGGCCCGCCAGGCCGCCATGCAGTCCGAGAGCGTCATTGAAGCGCAGGAAGAATTCCGCGCCGTGCTCATCTCGGAAATGGAGCGCGTCGAACCGGAGACGCAGGACCTCATTGAAGAAGGCCAGCGCCTTATGCAGCAGATGGAGCGGATGCAGCAACAGCAGATGCAACAGCAGCAAGGCCAGGGCGGCCCGCCGCAAGCGCCCGCCCAGCGCGGCGGAAACTGATCCGCCGAAGCGCGTTTTCCTTGATTTTCCACCTGTCCCGCCTCCTCACCGAGGCGGGACTTTTTTTTCGCGCCGCTTTTGGGTTGACGAACCGCGGCGAAACCGAATCTCCTTCACCTTTTGGTCAACGGGGCGTGGCTCAGCCTGGTAGAGCGCTACGTTCGGGACGTAGAAGTCGCAGGTTCAAATCCTGTCGCCCCGACCACTATTTATCGTCCTTCGCGGAAGATTTGCCGGATTGGATGGGCAAACCGGAGGAGGCCGGACCGCTCGTCGTGCGCTTGGCCGCGAACAAAGGCACGGCCCTGAACGGATGGTTTATTCATGTGCACGATGACTTCGATGAAATGCTGCGTGAAGCAAGCGCGCGAAGGTGTGGATCCGCGGGGAGAGGACGAGGTGACGTTTCGTTGGAGGTCGAGCGAGTCACCCGTCAAACGGGCGCGAGGGCCTCCCCAATAGGGACCGCGTCTGCCGAGAAGACGCCGACCGCATGGGGGTCGCCGCATGTGCACCGCCTTCTCTGCACGACGCCGAAAGCAAAAGGATTCAGGCTGGGCATTATTACCAACACAGCATGGCCGGGATTTTGCATGGACAGAGCAATTTCGGGGGTTGGACTTTTGCCGTATCTCGGCATTCGGCTCTATTCCGGGGATGCTGGAAAGGCAAACCCAGATCCCGCCATCGTTCACTTCGCAGAACGGCTTGCCGATATCGAAGGAAAGCCCATTCTTTGCGTAGGCAATGACATTGAGGCCGACATCAAAGGGGCGGCGAATGTTGGAGGGTCAACGGAATTTCGACGGTCAGGTAACTCAACGACGGAGGAACTTGCAGATATCGAATTTGACGAAATCCCAGAGCTTATGCGTTACTGCGTCGATTGCTGAACAAAGCGCGGCGCTGAAGTACGACGCCGAGGCATGACGACTGGATTACACGCATGATCTACGACGAACTCAGACGACCCGTGTGGAACGGAGGCCAGCTCATGGCCTTCTCCGCACTGGATGGAGCCACCGATTACGCTGGTGCGCTGACCGCCAGAACGGCATTTGATGCGCCGGGTATTGACATTACGCTCCCGGCCCGGGGCCGTATTCGTTTCCCGGGTGTGACGCACGCGGATTGTATCGTTGCCGGAGACTGGTTTCGCCTCGGCGACGAGCTACCGACAGTGGGGGTTTTCCTCGACACACATCACCTTCTTGTTGAGGGGCCTTGTGTCGTGTCGGACGCGCAGCCGGCCATCGCCACGTTAAAAGACGGCAACCGCACATTGATCGGCTCAGCGCTGCACTTTGATCCCGCCAGGATCGATACGGATGTCGCTCGCGCGGTGCTGGATCGATGCCGGTGGCTTCAAGCCCTGCGCCTTCCGAACGTCAAGACTCAGGCGGCGAAGAAAACGCTGATCAAGGCGCTGTCCGTCATGAAGACCCAAGTCTACAGTCCCGAGGGGCGGATACGTCATCGCTGGACAACTCCGGACCGTTGGCCGCACCGCCAGATGTGGCTGTGGGACTCGGCCTTTCATGCCATCGGCTGGCGACATGTCGGCCCGGAACTTGCCCAAGACGCCATACTTGCCGTGTTCGACATGCAAGCGCCGGATGGGTTCATCCCCCATAAGATGAACCCGACCGGCACCTCCTCGATCACGCAACCTCCGGTTCTCGCGCTGGGCGCAAAACTCGTCCACGATGTCGCCCGCGATGACGAATGGATCGCAGCCCTTTACCCCCGCTTGTGCGCCTATCTGGAGTGGGATTTGAGAAACCGCGACACGGATGGAAGCGGACTACTCGAATGGCAGATCGACGGGGATCCGCTATGCCGCAGCGGCGAGAGCGGGATGGATAATTCCCCACGCTTCGACGCGGCGACTCGCTTGGATGCCGTGGATTTCAACTCCTTCTTTTCGCTGGAATGCCAGGTCATGGCTGGGTTCGCCCATGGTCTCGGTCTTGCCGACGACGCCGCGAAATGGATGAACAGGCACATGGAAATCAATCGTCTGATTGCCGCCCGCCTTTGGTCCGACGAAGTTGGCTTCTTCGTTGACTACGATACAGAGCGTCGCGCCCCCTCGTCTGTCCTCGCGAGTTCCGGGTTTCTACCGTTGATCTGTGGAGCGGCGTCCAAGGGCCAAGCCGTTCGCCTGGCCGAATGCCTCGCCGATCCCGCGATGTTCGGCACGGCCTTTCCCGTACCCAGCATCGCCGCTCATGACACACAGCGTTATGCCAAGGACATGTGGAGAGGGCCGGTCTGGATCAACCTCAACTGGATGATTGCCCGGGGTTTTGAAGGCTACGGCTTTGAGGATCTTGCGGAATGGCTCCGGTCCCGGACGATGGAGGTGATCGAGGACGCGTTCGCGAGCCACGGAACCCTCTTTGAGTTCTACGACGACCGCCGGGAAGTCGCCCCGCCCGGACTGCTGCGCAAAGGTAAATGCGCGCCTGATGTGAGCCCGTATCATCAGGTGTTTCATGACTATGGCTGGACGGCATCGCTCTATGTGGACCTCGCCTACACCGGAAACCATACCGCGACAGCACGGCCCAACAAGAACGATGCATGTGACGCTTGACTGTGTGCCTGATCGCCGTCTTTGCGCAACAAAGCATTGGAGTTTACCGAACAAGGTAGCCTTCGGAGGTATACAACGTCTCGAGCCGAATCCGGTGGCTGAGGGGTCCAACCCGCCGCGCGCACATCATGAGCCGGCGCGGCGCGAATTTTGGAGGCATGTGGTTGAAGCCTGTTGATGCGGCGGGGATTGGGATGATTGGAGGAATACAGGAGGGTCGCTCGACGGAACGGGGTTCCGTCGCTAAATAACCCCACGTTTTTCCAGGCATCCCCGCCGTTCAGCGCGCGCGGGTCTGGAGCCCGCCGCAGAGGCGAGAAGCTTTGCTCTCCTGCGGGCCGGATTGACGCAGCTTCAGGATGATTCGGGTGGTGCAGGTGCGGACGAACGTGTCAATTTCCTCCTTCCGTTCCGGGTTGTGGGAATGAGGACCGCGCCGGGCTCTGCGGACAGCGCTGAACTTCGGGCGGAGCGGCGGTATTTCGAGTTCGGCTGTCATTGGGCCTTCGATTGGGTGTTGGGTTTTGGGGTTCAGTAGCAGAGCAAGATTTCTCGCAAGCGGTGGGATTTCAGTCAATGCCTTTTGGCCAAATTGGATAGACAACCCTACGTGATTCACACCCAACGCCCTAATAATTGTCTCTGTAATTCAGCCTGAAAAATCCGCCGGAGAAAAGGAGCGGTGTCTTTCATTTCCGTGGTCGGCGAGGGGATTGTCTGGTCATTGTTTTCAGTCGTGCCGGTGGGTTTTGAGCGGAGTATGGCCTATTTCCATTCTGCACTCCCGGCGTTGCGTCGTCCTTCCGAATGTGATTGAAAGACACGATGCATTATCTTCCACAACTGCTGGGACTTCTGAAACGCCGCGAATATGTGCCGCTCCCCGTCGATCGCCTCGCCGAAAAACTAGGTGTACCCCCCGGCGAGGAGGAGGAATTCCGCGCGGAGGTTGAGCGGCACCTCAAGCAAGGCACGCTCGTGCGCCTGAAGAAGAACCGGCTGTGCCTTCCGCGCGACGCCGATCTTGTGACGGGTCGCGTCCGGTTCCGGCAAAGCGGAGCGGCCATTCTCCTGCCGGACGCCGCGCCGGACGAAAAACCGCCCGCTCCGCTCCAAATCCGCGCCGAGGACACATGGGTGGCGATGCACGGCGACCATGTCATCTGCCGCATCATCCCCAAGCGCAAGCTGGAGCGCTACCGCCGACGAAAAGGACCGCTCGGCGACGACGCCGAGTCGGCGCGCGTCATCCGCATCCTCGAGCGCAAGCGCACGGCCCTCGCGGGAACGCTCAAGCGCAGCAAAATGTTCCACTTCGTTATCCCGGACGATCCGCGCGTCATCCAGGACATCCTCGTACCCGACCCGGCGCAGAGCCAACTCTCGCCCAAGCCGAAGATCGACGACAAGGTGGTGGTGAAGCTCTTCGACTGGGAGCAGCGCCACCTCAACCCCGAGGGCGAGATTATCGAAGTCCTCGGCAAGACGCACACACCCGGCGCGGAATACCAGGCCATCCTCCGCCAATACGACCTCAATCCGGAGTTCCCCGCCGAGGTCGTCGCGGAGGTGGAGAAACTCCCCGCGCGCGTGCCGAAGGCCGATCTCAAGGGCCGCGTCGACATGCGCCAGGCGCACGTCTTCACGATCGACCCGCAGGACGCGAAGGACTTCGACGATGCGCTCTCCATCGAACCGCTCGAAGACGGCGGCCACCGCGTGGGCATCCACATCGCCGATGTCAGCGCCTACGTGAAGCCCGGCACGGCGCTCGACGGCGAGGCGCGCGAGCGCGGCAACTCCACCTACCTCGTGGGGACCGTCATCCCCATGCTCCCGCACGCCCTCTCCAATGGCTTGTGCAGCCTCGTCGAAGGCGAGGACCGCCTCACCAAGTCCGTTTTCATCCACTTCACGAAAAACGGAAAGATCGAGAAGACTGAATTCGCCGACTCCGTCATCCGCAGCGCCAAGCGCCTCACCTACGAGCAGGCGCACGCCCTCATGAAAGAGGATGACTTCGGAAAGATCCGCGCCCTCCCGGCCCCGCCGAAGCACCAGACCGGTTCGACGGGCCGCCCGCTCGATTCCCTCTCCAACAAGGAACTCGGCAATCTGCAAACGGCCATCCGCGGGCTCTGGGCCATCGGCTCGCGCCTGCGCAAGCGCCGAATGAGCTCCGGCAGCCTCGACCTCGACATGCCCGAGACAAAAATCTACGTCGACGAACAGGGCTACGCCGACCGTATCGTCCTCGTCGAACACGACGAGAGCCACCAGCTTGTCGAGGAGTTCATGCTCGCCGCCAACGAGGCCGTGGCCAAGGCCCTCAACCATCGCCGCATCCCCGCTATCCACCGCGTTCATGACAAGCCCGAGACGGAAAAGCTGGAGGACCTCTCCACCTACATGAAAACCGTGGGGATCGACGCGGGCGACCTCACGACAAAGAAGAACATTCTCTCTCTCCTCGCCAAGATCCGCAAACACCCTCAGGCCCACATGCTGCGTATCCAATTGCTGCGCAGCCTCAAGCAGGCCTGCTACCGCGCGTCACCGGACGGCCACTACGGACTCGGCAAGCAGCACTATACCCACTTCACCTCGCCCATCCGCCGCTACTCCGACCTCGTCGTCCACCGAATCTTCGCGCACAACCTCTCGGCCGGCAACGGCGGCGGCAAAGGCCGGAGCGGCAAGGGCGGCGGCGAAAAGAACGAACGCTACACCTTCGCGAAGCTCGGCCCCCTCGCCCAGCACCTCTCCCTCACCGAGCAGAACAGCACCGAGGCGGAGCGCGAGTCCAACAAGGTCAAACTTCTCGAGTTCTTCGAACGCGAGGCCGCGAAGGAAACGAAGTCCGTTTTCGACGCCGTCATTCTCGAAATCAAAAACCACGGCATGTTCGTGGAGCTGACAGAATCGCTCGCCTACGGTCTCGTCCACGCCTCCACGCTCACGGACGATCTGTATCAGGTGACCGACGACAACGCCGCCTTCCGCGGACGCCGCACACGCAAAACCTACAAGGCGGGCGAGACCGTGCAGGTCGTCGTCCACCGCGTCGACCGTTTCAAACGGCAGGTCGACTTCGCCCTCGCCGAGTTCGAGAAGTCCGCCGCGCGGAAAGCGTCGAACGACCGGGGCAAGGGGCGTGGAAAAGGGCGGAACACCGGCGGGCGGTCCGGGAAGGCGACCGAAAACAACGCCCGCGGATCCTCATCGGGCACCCCGAAGAAGGGCGGCGGCAACCGCAAGGGACGCTCCTCCGGACGCAACCGCAAGCGAGACTGAGGGAGAGGCTTACCCGGTTCAGGAAGCGCCCGCGGCCTGACGGTGCTCGGACGCGCCTTCCGCGGCACTCCCGGCAGCCTGTTCCTCGAGCCGGTCTTCCCAATCACGCAACTCCGTCTCCTTCATGAGAAGGGCTTCCTGTTCCTTGAGGAAGGCACGGCGGCGCGCATCAAACTCCTTGCGCTCGTCACGCAGCGCCTGCCTGGCGGCATCGACGCCCTCTTGCTCGGCTTCGGCACGGGCGCGCGCGGCATCCGCCGCTTCGCGGGCCTGTTTAATCGCGGCGCGCTCCGCTTCGAGCCGCTCTTCCAGTTCGGCTTCGAGTTCGGCGCGCCTGCCCTCGATTTCCTGTTCCGCCGTCTGCAAGGCTTCTTCGCGCTCCGCCACCGCGGACGTCCGGTCGGCGAGGTCGCCCGCCTCACGCAGATTGGCAAGGCGCTGCTCGTTGATTTCGGCACGCAGCCCCTTGTTGCGCTTCGCCTCGTCCTTCAGCGCCGCCGCTTCTTTTTCGAGCTTCATGCACCCGGCCGCCAAGGCCTTCTCCTCTTCCGCGACCGTCTCGCGGAGCTTCTCCAGTTCGCCGCGTTCCTTCCAGACCTCTTTTTCATGCGCCTCGCGTTCGGCGGCAAGGGCTTCCTCCGCCTCCGCCTGTTGCGCCAGCTTCACGGCCAACTCTTTCTCCCGCCGCCCGAGACCGCCTTTGGAACTTTCGAGTTCCTCGAACTCCGCCTCAAGGGCCGTTTGCCGCTCCGCAATCCTGCCTTCGAGTGCCGTGCGTTGTTCTTCAAATGCTTTCTCCAAGCGCGCCTTGTGCTCGTCGAGGGATTTCTCCAATTGCTTCTCCCGCGATACGAGATCCGCTTCACGCACCTCCAGCGCCGCGGACGCCGCCTCGAGCGATTCGCGCTGTAATTCCAGCTGGGAACGCTCTTCGGCAAGGACCTCGAGATCCTGCCCGAGCGTCTTCTCGCGCTCCGCCTGCTCCGCCCCGCGCGTTTCCAACTGTTTGCGCTGCTTCGCCAAATCGCCCTCCTGCGACTCCAGACGCGCCGTAAGCTCTTCCAACCGCTTTTCCTCCTTTTCCAGCTCCGCCGTGCGGCGGCGCAGGATTTCATCGCGGCGCGCCGATTCCTTCGCATTCTTTTCGCCTTCTTCTTTCAGGCGCGCGCGCTCCGCTGTCACGCTCTCCTTGAACCCGGATTGCTCCGTTTCAAAGGACGCCCACTCCGTGTCCAGCTCCTTGCGACGCGCCGCGAGCGTCGCCTCCTCGGCATCCATCGCCTTGCGTGCCCGCTCGAGGTCTTGCGTCGTCTTGCGGATTTCCGCCTCCACGGCGGCACGGCGGCGCTCCACTTCCGATTCCAAAACCTTCAGGTTTTCCTCCCACTCGGCAAGGCGCTGCTTCTCCTCATCGGTGTGCGCCACCTCGACCTTGAACTCTTCTTTCGCCTGGTGCAGGAACTCCTCCTGCTCGGCCAGCCCCGAAAGCTCCGCCGCCCGGATGTCCAGCTCCTGTTTGCGCGAGGCGCATTCGGCTTCCGCCGCGCTCATGCGCTCCTCAAACGAAGATTCCGCCTCGCTCAGGCGGACCCGCTCTTTTTTCAAAGATTCCCATTCCTCTTCGATCTCCTGCCGCTCCATTTCAAGAGCGCGGCGCGCCGAGCGCAGACGGCGCTCCTCGATGCCGTCGAGAGCGGACTCTACCGCATCGCCTTCTTCGTTTCGGGTGATTGTGCTTGTGTCGGACATTGGAGTACCTGGCTGGATTTAAAATAGTGAAACACCTTGGCGGCGATGAGTGCTTGCTCCGAATAAAACAGGGTAAAACACCCATCCAAAGACAGGCGAAATTTCTTGCGCCGACCCTGTAAAGTGTCAAGACGATTGGGGATCACCGCCGCGTCGGCGGGAGATTTGTCCCGCCGCCGACGAAATGCTGCAAAGCTACCCTATGAGGCTTACAAACCGTTACTTATGCAATCCGCGCGCACACGGCGGACCATGGCGTACGGATCACCCGTCCCGGCATTTTTACACTTCCTTCGAATTACTTAGGTGCAAAGCCCTACCCCCTGTCTTGAACTCTTCGCGAGACGCGGCGCATGCTAACCCGACAAACCTTGAAAACGGATGAGTGACACCCTGCAACTGCTCCTTGAACAATACGACGACGGTTACTTCGCCGCGCGGGCCCGCGGCGAGAGCGGGCGCCTCCACATCGACGGTTATTATTTCCACAGCCCGAAAGCCCGCGGCGATTTCCGCGATATTGTATCGGAAAAGCTCCGCGGCGACCACGACGCAACCTGCGCGGTCACCCATTCCATCGCCAAAACGGAGGCACCCATCCTTTTCGTGCCGGACGGCACCTTGCCCTCCGGCGGGTCGGCCGAAGAGTGGACCCGTCAGCTGGAAACCCGCCTTGCCTGCAACGCCCGCGAGCTCGCCGCCGCCGCGCTGCGGGCCGACACCGGCGAATCCTACACGGGCGAAGGCCCGCTTCTCATAGCCCTCGCGCCCTTCCGGGACATCGACCTCGCGCGTGAACTCGCGAAGAGCGTCCACGCGGGCGAGCCACGCATACACACCGAACCGCTCGCCACGCTCGCCTACCTCGGCGCCCTTCACGGCGAAGGCAAGGCGCGGACGGTGGCCGCCGTCGCCGTGTCGCGCGCCTCGACGCTGGTCACACTCGTGCACAACGGCGGACTCGCCGGGGCGGAAACGCTCGACAACGGCTTCAACGATATCTTCGCCGCCATCCAGGCGCAGCTCAACCTCAAGTTCATCGGGTCCGCGGCCAAGCTCGTCTACGACGGAATCTACGATTTTTCCGAGGTGGCGGTGCCGGTATTGAAAGACTACAGCGCAGGCCTGCGGGCCAGCCTCGGCCGTCTCGCCGCCGGGGCGGGCGTGCAACCGGAACATCTCGTCCTCACCCGCGTCCCCCCCGCCGCCGGCTGGATAGAAGCACAGGTCGCCGAAAGGCTGGAGTTGACCTTCCTGCCCGCGGAATCCCCGAAGCCCGTATTCGAGAGCGAGACGCGCTCCCTCGAAGCCGTGCGCGGGTTCCTTCCGTTGTGGCATACGGTTGACGCCTCCGGCGGTTCCGCATTCGCGCGCGTCGACTGGAGACAGGCCGTATCCCTGCCCGAAGTCCTGAAGGCATTGCCCGTCCGTGCAGCAGCAGCCCCCGCCGCGGCACCGACGGAAAAGCCCGCCGCCGCAACCAAGGCCGCTCCCGCCGCCGACACACCGCCTGCCGCGAAGAATACAACCGCCGCGGCGGACGCGCCGCCAAGAGAAATCCCCGCGAAACCCGCCGAGGAAAAATCCGCGCCGCCCCCGCCCGCGCCATCGAAAAAAGTGGAGAAAGCGACACCGGTGCCCGTCCCGGCGACGGATGACGAAACGGACCGCAAAAAGCCATTCCCGCTCATTATCGGCGGTGCTGTCGCCGCCCTCCTCGTCCTCGGCATCGCCGCCTTCTTCCTGTTTTCGGGTGACTTCGGCGAGGAGCCGTCCATCGCCCTCGCCCCGCCCGCGAGCGCCGAACGCTCTTCCGGACCAGCCGCGGCTCCCGACCGCGAAGCCCGGCCCGCGCCGGAATCTGAGCCCGAGCCGGAACCCGCGCCGGAAGCTGAACCCGCGCCGGAGCGCGACCCGGTCGGCGCGCTCACCCTCGCCACGGTCCCGGAGGGAGCCACCGTCACCCTCGGCGGCGAGGCGGTCGGCACCACACCGCTGCGGCTTGACGAACTGCCGTCCGGTCGGCATACCGTGACACTCGAACTGGCGGGCCACGAACCCCTCACGCTCGAAGCAGAGGTAACCGACGGAGAAACCACCGCGCCGGGCGATATCGAGTTGCGCGCCTTCTCCGGCACACTGGCTGTGGAGTCCGGGCCAGCGGGCGCCGCCGTGCGCCTGAACGGAGAGGACGCCGGGACCACACCGCTCCTTGTCGAGTCCATGCCTGTCGGCACCTACGAGGTTACTGTTGAGCTGGACGGCTACGAACCGGAAAGTATCGAAGCTGTCGTCGCCGACCGCGAAACCACGACCCTCAACAATTTCAAGCTACGGCCCGTCAGCGGTTCCCTCGCCGTGCGCTCCAGCCCCGAAGGCATTGCTTTCCGTCTCGTCCCGGCGGAGGACAGCGGGCTCGATGAGATCGCCGAATCCACCCCCGCCGACTTGGAAGAACTGCCGCCCGGCGGCTACCGCGTCATCTTCGAACGCGAAGACTGGCCCAAATTCACGCGCCCCGTCACAGTCCGACGCAACGAGCGCGCGGAAGTCCTGATGGAGTACCCAGAGGCCCGCCTCACCATCGAGACCGAGCCCGAAGGCGCCGAAGTCTGGACGGGCGAAACGCTCCTCGGCACCACTCCCCTCGCTCTCGAAGGACTGCGCCCGCAGCGTATGCGCTGCCTCATCCGGCACGAGAACTACCTGCCCGAGGAAGTCGTCGTCGAACTCGAGCCCAACGGCGAGCACAACCATACGCTCGAACTCGTCTCCGTCGACGGGATCTTTTCCCCCGACCAAGTCGATGTCTTGCCCTTGCCCCGCGACAACCGACTTCCCGACACGGCCGTTATGATCATGCGCCCGGAGACCGTCATGGTCCGTTTCGTCGTCGGACGCGACGGCAAGCCCGACGACATCACCATCCAGAGTTCGACCAACAACCGCCTCAATAACCTCGTCCTCGATATCGTCAACGACTGGACATTCGAACCCGCCGTCCTCCGCGAAACCCCCGTGCGCGTCCGCGTCGTCGCCCCCATCGTCTTCAACCCTCCCGAGCGGGCGGGCCGCCGCGAATAGCAAGCGTTCTCCCCCGCCGGGACGGGATTCCCGTTCACGGAAACAGCAGTTCGAGGCGGTGGGTCGCGGTGCCCGGCCAATAGACGGTTGACGAGCGAATACGCGAATCCGGCAACGCAGCGAAAAAACAGGGCGCACCGCCCTCAACCCGTCCGCTTGCGCTCCGCCCAAGCCTGCGCGAGGAAACCGAAGGTCCCTAACACAAGGACGGTCACGAGCGGGACGATCCGCCCCGGCGGGAGTTCCGGCAGCGCCTCCTCGTTGTGCAGGAATTCAAGGACGTGCGGTCCGCCGAGGAAGAACCAAACGCCGTAGACAACCCGCACCGCGCCGCCGTAGGCCGTCATGAGCATGATGAGGGCCGTCGCGAGGTAGATCGCCAGTATCGCCGCGACAAGGCACACCACGCCGACCGCCAGCCAAAACCACCACTCCGGCAACCCCTGCAAGTACGGTGTCACCACCGCGAAGGCCCAGAAAATCCCAAGCGCCGCCGCCGCCACGCGGTAGAGCGGCATGGCGAAGAGCGCTCCCGCCACCGCGCCGAGGACGAATCCGCCCAGCACCAGCGCCCACGAACCTTCGTCAATGGCAAACCCCAGCCACGCTCCGGCGAGGCTCCCGATCATCGCGAGGAGGATGGTGAGCGTCAGCCGGAAGATCCGGAAACCGAAGAAGCAGTCGATGAGCCCCCAGAGAATGAGGAACACATACACAAGGGGCACAAACGCCTCCGGCATCATCGGTGTCGTCTCGGCGAGCATCATCGGCGGCAACTCTGCGCGGTCCATCGGCGAATAGCAACCTCAACGCAAGCCCTCTGCCGCCTTCCGCCCGTCTGCCCGCGCCAGAACGCTCTTCAAGGGATGCGTCCCTCGTCGAAATCGATCATATCGGCAAAGGACAACAAATCGCCGCGGTGGCCCGCCCCCATTATGTCCTTGGCCTCCTGCAAAGCCTCGCGCCCGAGTTCGCTCATGCCTTTCTGGACGAGTTCGCGGTTCCATTTGAGCACCCTCCGGTCCTCCGGAAAGAGGGCAAGCAGGCGGGCGTCGAGCGCGTCGTCGTCATCCCCCGTCTCCCGCACGCAGGCGACGACATCCTCCGGGTCGACGCCGAGGTGCAGGCAGAGAAACCGGTCGAAACCCCGGCAGAAATTCCGCTGGTAGGACTTCGGCAATTCGCCGCGCAGGTGCTTGCGGATCTTCGCGATGAACCGCGGCAGGTGCAGCAGGCCCGTCGCCCCGTGCGGGATATAGGGGGAGGGCAGGTCCCGGCAGACCGCCCCCGTTGGTCCTTCGTCGTTTTCGCTCATGACCGCTATGGCACGCGCTTTTACCGCGGCGTCAACACCGGCGCGTCCGCTTGACCGCGCCGGAGAACCAACATACACTTCCTAACACTACAAACGTTCATTCTATAAGCGCCCCATCCAGTTGCGAACGATGATACCTACACCCCGACCCGCCGCCCTTGCCCTTTGCCTTGCCACCGTTGCGCTTCTCCTCGGCGGATGCGCCGCGGCGGAGCGTCCCGGCCCCGCCGCCGACGCCCGCGAAACGCTCCACATCCTCATCGACAAAACCCGCGGCAGCCTCAGCATCGATGAGGAATACCTTCTCACCAAAGCCATTGAGGAAGTCTTTGCCGAAGCAGCATACGACGGACCTTACATCGTCCGGCGCCACGGCCGGGGCGCCGCCCCGCCGGAAGCCCCGCGTCTGATCCTCCGCATCGTCGAATGGCGGCAGACCATCCCCAACCAAATCGACTGCCGGCTCTCCGCCTCGCTGCGCGTCAACGGTACGCGCCACGACCTCGGCGTCGTGCGCGGCGAACAGACCGGCCTCGCCACCGCCCTCGGGCCGCAGGAGGTGAACGACCTCTTCCGCCAAGCCGCCGCAAAAGCCGTCCGCTCACTCTACCCACGCCTCGGCGAACACCTCCCGGAAGCCCGCGATTGACGCCCCGCACGGAACCGCTTCAATCCTCCGGACATGAAGCGAAGAAAGGTCGAGCAGCCGGAGGAAGAATTCCAGATGGCACCCATGATCGACATGGTCTTCCTCCTGCTCGTCTTCTTCATGACTGTGAGCACCCTCGCGCGCGACGAGCGCGTCGAGCTGGACCTTCCGGAATCAGAGCGTAGCGCCGTGCCCGAGGACCTCGGCTCGCGCGGCACCGTGTCCATCGGCTTCAACGCGGAAGGCGGGAGCGTGCTCTACGTCGGCGCGCAGCCCGTCTCTCTTGAGGACATGCAGCGCCGCGTGCGCGAAGCCGTCGCCGCCGACCCCGGGATTGAGATCTACGTGCGCGCCGAGCGCGAAATGCCCTTCCGCGAAATCCGCCGCGTCCTCGAGGCCTGCGCCGAGGCCGGCGCCTTCAACGTCATCTACGGCACTTACCAAGCCTTCTAGCTGCCATGCCCCGTCGACGCAAAAAGAGCGACATCCGTCCAGCCATCCCCATCGCGCCGATGATCGACGTGGTCTTCCTCATGCTCATCTACTTCATGGTCACGAGTTCCCTCGAACGCGCCGAGGCCGACATTTCCTTCCAACTCCCCGGCCTCGTCGAACAGACCGATCCTGTCGACATGCCCGACGAGCAGATCATCGAAATCACCGACGAAGGCCAGGTCATCGTCAATGAATTCGCTTACGACCGGCCCGCTGCCCCCCGCTTCACCGAACTCGCCGCCATGCTTTCCCGATTCCGCGAAGCCAGCGATGCCAACCGCGTCGAGGCCGTCGTCACGATCGCCCCCGCCGACGGCACCCCCCACCGCCACATCATCAAAGTGATGGACGCCCTCTCCTTCGCGGGCATCGACCAAATCAACTTCGCCCTTGGCGACGATGGCTTTTGACCAGACGCGAAGGCCGATGGCACCCGGTTACGGGCTTCGATGACCAGCCCGGCCGCCCGCGGCGCAGCCCTCTTTGCGGCGGCTTCGGCCCATGAGGCACCCGATGCAGCACGAAGGCTTCGCCCTACGGAGCGAGCCCGCCGCGAACGCTTGCACCTCCACGGGGCTGCGGCCATACCGGAGGGCTACCATGAAAATCTACACCCTCCTCTTTGGCACGGGCATCGCCACGCTCAACGCTCTCGCGCTTGTTCCGCATTTCCGGGAGCACGCGCTTCTCTTTGTCGCCGGATCGCTCGCACTCGCTGTGTGGCTCGTCGTGCGCACCGCCGTCTCGCCCTCCGAATCCGCCGAAATCGATTACGAGCCGCCACTTCGGCGCCAACCCGCACCAGCGCCGGACACCCGCGCCGCGGAGGAGCGCGCCGCCCGCCACGCTGCCGTCAGCCTCCTCGCCATTCTCCAAGAGAAGGGACGTCTCGTCGACTTTCTCATGGAGGACCTCTCCCGCGCCGACGACGAGCGGGTCGGCGCGGCGGCGCGGGTCGTCCACCAAGGCTGCGCGGCGGCCCTGCGCGAGCATGTCCCCGTCGAACCCGTGAGCACGGAGGCCGAGGGCACCGCCGTAACCGTCCCCGCCGACGCCGCGCCCGAGGATTACCGTGTTATTGGCGAGGGCGGCGGCGAAGGCCCCGTCACCGGCAAACTCGTGCACAAGGGCTGGCGCGCCACCACCGTCAAACTGCCCCGCCCGGTCGACCCCGCCGTCGACCGCATGCCGCCCGTGGCCCCCGCGCAGGTCGAGGTCAAGCGCACTTGACAACCCCGCAAGCCTCTGGACTCTAGGCCGCTGCTATCTCCCGGACCCCGCAGAAACAATGTGAAGGCTTCCGCGCGCCCGTGTTCTGCCGTCCGGAACCCCGAACACCAATCCGCAAGCCAAGAAACCCATGACCGACGAGCCCGATACCATCGAACGGAAGAGCCCCTTCCGTATGAAAATCAACCCGCCCGTCTTTATCGCCTCGGCTATCCTCAGCCTCATTCTCGTGATTTTCGCGGTCACAAATCCGGAATATGCGGAACAGGTGTTCGGACAGGCGCAGGCCACGGTCACCGAGACCGCCGGTTGGTTCTATGTCATGGCGGTGGCGGGTTTTCTCGTCTTTGTCATCATCCTCGGGATTTCGCGCTTCGGTCTCATCAAGCTCGGACCCGACCACAGCACGCCGGACTACAGCAATCTCTCGTGGTTCGCCATGCTCTTCTCCGCGGGCATGGGCATCGGGCTCATGTTTTTCGGCGTCGCCGAGCCCATTATGCACTACACCGCGCCGCCCGTCGCGCTGCCCGAGACCGCCGACGCCGCGCGTGAGTCCATGCGGATCACCTTTTTTCACTGGGGCGTACATGCCTGGGCTATTTACGCTGTAGTGGCTTTGTCACTCGCCTATTTTTCCTTTCGTCACAACCTGCCACTGACTATCCGCTCCTCCCTTTACCCGCTCATCGGCGAACGCATCCACGGCCCCATCGGGCACACCGTCGACACGTTTGCCGTCCTCGGCACGATCTTCGGTGTGGCGACGTCACTCGGCTTCGGCGTGATCCAGATCAACTCCGGCCTCAACTACCTTTTTGATGTCGACGTATCTCCGGGTGTGCAGATTACGCTCATCGCGGTCATTACGGCGATCGCCACACTCTCCGTCGGTCTCGGACTCGACACGGGTATCCGCCGCATCTCCGAGCTGAACATCATCCTTGCAGTCTCCCTTCTCGCCTTTGTCCTCATCGCCGGGCCGACGATATTTCTGCTCCAAACACTCGTGCAGAACACGGGGAACTACCTTTCCAGCCTTTTCCGCGAGACGTTCAACCTCTATGCCTACGAGCCGACGGCGTGGATTGGCGGCTGGACCCTCTTCTACTGGGGCTGGTGGATCGCATGGGCACCCTTTGTCGGAATGTTCATCGCACGCGTCTCCCGGGGACGCACCATCCGCGAGTTTGTCGTCGGCGTGCTTATCGTTCCGGTGGGTTTCACCTTTGTCTGGATGACGTTCTTCGGGGACACCGCCCTGCACATGATCATGATCCAAGGAATCACGGGTCTGGCGGACGCCGTCGCGGAAGATTCGTCGAAGGCACTCTTCGCCTTTTTCGAACACCTGCCGTTCTCCGGTGTTATGTCGCTTGTCGCGACCCTTCTCGTTATCACCTTCTTTGTGACGTCGTCCGACTCGGGATCGCTTGTCGTCGACATGCTGACCTCCGGCGGTGAGGGTGAATCACCCACGTGGCAACGCATTTTCTGGGCCATTGTCGAAGGCATTGTCGCGAGCGCTCTGCTCCTCGCGGGCGGACTCGCCTCTCTGCAGGCTGCGGCGATCGCCAGCGCCCTGCCCTTTACCATCATCATGGTCTTTATGTGCTGGGGCCTCTACCGCGCACTCAGCGTGGAGGGGACGAAGAAGGCCGTCATGACGGCGGGGCGCCTTACGCCGCTGGGCCAAGGCGGCCCCGGAGCGTGGAAACGCCGGCTGGAAACAATCGTCCGTCATCCGAAGCGCGCCGAGGTCGAGAAATATGTCAGCGAGGTCGTCGAACCGGCCTTTGAGGAAGTCGCCGGTGAGTTGCGCAAGCGCGGTCTTGATGCCGTCGTCGCGAAAGAAGAGGGCCAACGCCTGTGGGTCGAAGTGCGCCACGGCGAGGAGATCGATTTCTACTACTCCGTGCACCTGCGCGCCTACGAACCGCCCGCCTTCGCCCTCGACGACACCAAACCACGGCGCATGGAGGAACTCAAATACTACCGCGCCGAAATCTTCCTGCGCGAAGGCAGTCTCGAATACGACATCATGGGCTGGGCCAAGGAAAGTATCATCAACGATGTCATCGACCACTACGAGCGACACTTGCGTTTTATTGACACGCAGAGAACCTGACGGCGGATTGCCCCCGTGCCATGGGCTACCTCCTTCTTGTATCCATTGTCTGGGGACTCTCCATACCGCTCGTCAAGGGACAGCTAACCGGTCTTGACCCGTTTTTCCTCGGCTTCGCGCGCATGGCGCTGGCCCTGCCGCTCTTCCTGCCGTTTCTCGCGCGACGCCCGGTGGACGCTCCCGTGGCATGGCGGCTCTTCGGCATCGGCGCGGTGCAATACGGTTTCATGTACGTGTGCCTCTTCGCCGCCTTCCGCTACCTGCCGGCCTACCAGATCGCGCTCTTCACGGTCACGACCCCCCTCTTTGTCGCTCTCCTCGCGCGGGAACTGAAGTACCCGCAGCTTCTCGGCGCCCTCGGCGCCCTCGGCGCCGCCGTGCTCGCCATCCTCGGCGCGGCTGTCATCCAATTCCAGCCGGGCAGCACGAGTCTCGCCTCGTGGAAGGGCTTCCTCCTCATCCAGGCCTCTAACGCCGCCTTTGCCTTCGGCCAAGTGGCCTACCGCTCCCTGCGCCCCCGTTTCGCAGAGCGCGCCGACCACGAGGTCTACGCATGGCTCTACCTCGGCGCCATCGCCGCCACCCTCCCCTTCGCCGCCGCCCTCGACGGATTCAACTCTCTCGCGCGGCTCACTCCGTCGAGCGGACTCACCTTGGCCTACCTCGGCGTGGTCGCCTCGGGCCTGTGCTTCTTCTGGTGGAACCGCGGCGCCACGCGCACGCGCGCCGCCACCCTCGCCGTCTTCAACAATCTCAAGATTCCCTTCGCCGTGCTCTTCGCCATCACCCTCTTCGGCGAACGCGCGCCGCCGGGGCCGCTGCTCGCGGGGGCGCTGCTCCTCGGCGCAGCCCTCTACCTCGCCGAGCGCTTCGTCCACTCGCCCGTGCCCGTCACCAGCGCAGGCGCCCGAAAACGCTGATCTGCCGACCCTCCGCGGGTACGCCGGGAAACACCTCGAAGTCACTCTTCGTGAGGTTGTCCGCGACCGCGCCGACCTCGAGGTCCGCCGCGATGTCCACCGCCCACGAGATCCCCGCGGACATGCGGAACGCGCTGTCGGCGCTGCCGCGCAGGAGATTCGCGGCCTGCCGCCGCAGCTCCGCGTCGACACGCAGCTCGAGCGCCTCCAGCGGACGGTAGACGGTCGCGAGCGTAGCCCGGTGGCGGGCGTAATTGAGGGCATAGTAGCTCGCGTCGACCGTCTCGTCGCCGTAGTCCTCCAACTTGTCCAGCCACATGTAACCGGCCATCCACCGCCACGCTCCGTGCTCCACCGCGACCGCTGCCTCGAGTCCGTGCGTGTCGATATCGACCGGCGCCGCGCGGCGGGCATTCGGCGCGTCCTCCGAAAACACCCAGTCGACGAGCGCGCGGTCCTCCCGGCGGAAGACCGCCCCGCGCGCCGTCACCGCACCCGCCTCGTAGACAAGCCCCGCCTCAAGGTTGCGCGACAGCTCCCGCCCGAGGTCCGCGTTGCCCCCGAAAAGACCGGCGGGATTCGACTTCAGCGCCGTGTATCCGGGCACCTGCGACGCCTCCGCGTATTCAAGATGCGCCCGCCACTGCGCGCCGTTTGCCGCACGCGACCACGCCACCCCGGCGAGCGGCAGCCCGCGCGTCTCATCCTCGCTTGATGTGTCCACCGCCATGCCCGCGCGCCACTCGAGGATATCGCCATTGGCGAGCGCGGCGCGCCACGAAGGCACTGCCGCCGCCTTCATGTATTCCCTCGAGTCGAAATCGCCGAAGGTCAGCGCTCTGCTGTAGACGAGTTCGTCCGCCACCGCCGTCACGTGGTAGTCAAGCGCCCATTCGGCGCCCGCGTGCCGACCCCGAAAGCCCGAACTCCACATGCGCGTGCGGTGCGTGAATTGGTCCGAGGGTGTGTCGCGGTTAAACTGATACTCATTGGTCAACTGCCGGTAGACAATTCCCGCTTCCGCGTGGGAACCGTCGCCGTACACGACCCGGTGCGCCGCGCCCGCGAGGACGATCTGGTATTTATCTGTCTCTGGAAAAGGCACACCGAACGCCCGTCCGATGTACATCCCCGGCCAGCCGTAGAACTCGTCGCTGTAGCCCGCGAAAACATCCGTCGTCCCCTCCGGTCCGCTGACGCGCACCCGGCCCGAAATCCGCTCATAGGCAAAGTCGCCACGCGCCACCGTGCCGTGCCCCTCCGCTCGCGAAGCCGCCGCCTCCGCGGCGACCTCCCGCAGCCCGCCGACATTGACCCAGCCCTGCCGCGCACGCTGGTAGTTCAGCCCGTGGCTGCCAACGCCCGCTTCCGCGCTTCCCGTAGCCGCGACCGGTGCGAATCCGTAGCGCACCGTCGCCACTGTCGAATTGAAGCCCTCCAGCGCGTTGCCCAGCCCCGTGAGCACTTCCGGCCCCTCCAGCATCGCCGGATCGAGCGGAATCTCCCCGAAATAATGCCCCGTTTGCGGATCCGGCAACACAAGCGGCCCGAGCTGGAAGCCCGTGTTCTCAAAGATACCGCCGCGCACGGTGATATCCGCCTGCCGCTCCGCCGGCCCGCGCGCCTGTAAGTCCACCAGCGGATCATACCGCAGCGCCGTCACCGCCGTCGCCACGCCCGAAGCCGGCGTCTCGTTCGCCACACGGCCCCCGTACACCCAGTATTCCCCCAGTTCCACAACCGGAGACTCCCCCGCAAACACAGGCGCACATACACACAACAGCATTCCAATCAGTCTTTTGTCCATGCCCCCACATCCATCCAACAGCCCCGTGATTCTGTAAATGTTAATTTTTTTGATACTTCAAAGTTTACTAATTGGACCGACCGCGCGGTTACTGTTTCGCAATTGTGTAACTAGACAGAAAGAATTTACAATATAGTGGAAAACCCCGAATTAGCCCAACTTCCCGCGCTTTTTTGACCTAAACCGCAAGAATATGCGGTTTTACTCATTTTTGTAGCAAGTAAAATATTCGATAAATCCATTTTTAGGCTTTACAGCATTTTATCCGAAGCAAATGCTGTAGCCCGTGTTCGTCCAAGTCACCAAATCCAGGCGCAAAAATAAAACCTACTTCACCTATCTGGTCCGGGAGTCCTTCCGCACCCCGAAAGGACCGCGCTCGCGCACAGTCTGCAATATCACCCGCCTGCCGCCGGCGGTGCGCGAGCTGGTCTGTGAGGCGCTCAAAGGCAAAAGCTTCCTCGACGCCGAGCACGTGGAGCTGCAAAGCGCCCTGGACTACGGCGGCCTCGCCGTGCTCGCGGACGCATGGGAGCGCTTCGGGATGGACCGTCTGCTTGAAGACATTCCCTTCGCGCGCAAGCGCGGCCTGATCAAAGCCATGATCTTCGCGCGCCTTTTGTTTCCGTGCTCCAAACTGGCTCTGCGCGAGCAGGCCCAAGGCACCCTCCTGGCGAAGGCGTGCGGCCTGGAGGCGGACGAGGATTTTGACGAGGACGACCTCTACGCGGCCATGGACGCCTTCACCGGACGCTGGGTCGAAACCGAGCAGATCCTCCACCGCGCCGCCTTCGGCAAACAGGTCGACCTCGTGCTCTACGATCTGACCAGCACGTACTTCGAGGGCGACGGGCCGAAAAACCTCGCCCAATACGGTCACAGCCGCGACCACCGCGGCGACCGCAAACAGATCATCCTCGCCGTGGCCACCGACGTGAAGGGCGTGCCTGTGCATCTCTCCATCCTGCGCGGCAACCGGGCCGACACATCGACGCTGC
>SLLG01000342.1 GCA_007134215.1 Opitutales bacterium
AAACGCCGCCGCTGCACCACACGCGCAACGACGTGATATACACATACTTCATTAGATACGATTCGTCTTTCGCCCATGATTTATTTTTGGATGAGATTTGAATTGTTCTTGCTTTGAGAAATATAGCAAAGCAAGGAGAAAATGAAGAGATTCGGACAGTTTTACCGTGGACACTTGCCGGAGCCGGGGCAGCTTTGGAGCCGTGGACATGGGAGGATCGCATGCGGAGCTTTTTCTGGTGCTTCCGGGCGGCGCGCTTGGCGGGATGGCGCGATACGCCTTGTCCGAGTGGATCGGGCGGCGGTGTGGTGCGTTTCCCTACGGCACGCTGGTTGTGAACGGATCCGGGGCCTTTGCCATCGGGATCGCAGCGGCCCTCCCCTGGTGGTTGCTGTCTCCCGGCCACGAAGCGTTCGCACACGGCTTCCTGATGCACGGGTTTCTGGGCGGATACACCACGGTTTCGACCTTTTCGTTGCAGACCCTTTACCTGATGCAGCACGGTGCCTCCCGAAGTGCTTTCGCGAATATTCTCCTTTCCGGCACGCTCTGCATCACTGCTGCCTTCGCGGGAGCGGCACTTGCACGCCTCATTTGATTCCCAGGCAAAGCCAAACATGAAGACGAGCCAGCCTACCGCCACTCCCGCATTCATCGTGCTTCCATGGATTGCTCTTGGAAGCGCCTTCGGAAGCGGCTGCCGGATCATGTTGGCCGACGTTCTTCCGCGGACGGAGGCCGGTACCATTCCCCTCGGCATTCTCACCGTGAATCTCATCGGATCGGCGCTTGCGGGCGCGCTCCTGGCACTCGCCTTGAGAGGCCGCCTTTCCGCACAGGCCGTGCGCACCCGGCACTTTTTGCTGACCGGATTTCTCGGCGGGTTCACGACGTTTTCGCTGTTCAGTCTGCAAGCCGTCCAACTGGCGGAGGCTGGTCATCCGGCTAACGCTATTCTCTATGTGCTGCTGACCCTCGGCGGCGGGCCGGCGGCCGCATGGGCGGGATTCCAAGCTGTCTCCGGCCCTAAGATCAGCGTCGGAAATGACTGACAATAAACTACTTAACATTGAACCCCTCCCCTCATTGAACACTTCTCCGAAAATCCTTCGCCGGAAAAGGAAAAAAGGGTTGATTCCATGAATAGCCTCCCGTAGCTTTTCCCCGTTCATCCGCAATGGCTTAACATAATCTTACATCATGAAAACCACTTCAAAAGTCCTTACCGCCCTCGGAGGTCTCCTCCTCTCCGCCAGTATCCTGAGCGCGCAGCTCGGCTCGAGCCCGTCGCCGGGTGCTGTCGAGTCCGCCGTGAATGACCGTCTGCCCAGCGGAGTGTCGATGGAGACAGCGCAGCCCAATCAGCTCGCGACCTCACTCCGTTCGGTGTGGAACTGCGAAAATGTCGTCGACGCTGTCGACGCCGCCACCGCCGCCAACCCGCGCTCCGCCGTGGCCGTGACGATCGCGGCAACCAAGGATTGCCCGCATCTTGCCGCGCAGATCGCCGGTGCCGCTGCGGCGAACGCTCCCGAGCACGCAGTGGGGATCGCCCGCGCAGCCGCCTCGCTCAGCACCGACCTCGGCGACGCCATTATTGCCGCCGTGGCCGCCGCCGCGCCGACGGCTAACGCCGGTGATATTGCAAACGCCGTGAACGAAGCCGTAAGGGCCGCGCGCGCCGGTGCGTCGGTGATCCTACCGGAACTCGAAGAGCTGATCTTCGACTCCGATGCGAACAACCCGTCGCCGGTCGGTCTCTGATCTCTGAGGGACGAAGGTCCTTTTTGCGGCAGGCTTCATTTCTGCCAGAGAGAATTTCTCATACAAAACCACTGCTTCACGCGGTGGTTTTTTTATTCATAGATTTCCGGAAATCGTGCTTGCACACCGATCCGCGAATCCCTTTGTTGAGTGGTTTTTGCCATGAAAGCGGTCATCAAGACACAAGGAAGACAATTTACGGTGACGGAGGGCGACGTCCTCTTCGTCAATCGCTTCAAAGACACCAACGCGGGCGACAGCGTGTCCATCGACACAGTTCTCGCGGTGGGCGAAGGTGAAGGAATGACATTCGGTGCCCCGACAGTCGAGGGTGCCAGTGTTTCCGCCACGATCCTCGAAAACAAGCGGGGGAAGAAGATCACCGTGATCAAGAAGAAGCGCCGCAAGGGTTATCGACTCAAGCAAGGTCACCGGCAGGAGATCTCGGTGATCAAGATCGACTCCATCCAATCCTAATTTTCATCCACGGAGGTAAGCAATGGCCCATAAGAAAGGACAGGGAACGAGCAAGAACGGTCGCGACAGCCACGCCAAGCGGCTTGGTGTGAAGCGCTATGACGGTCAGGAAGTCCTCGCCGGGACAATCCTCATCCGGCAGCGGGGCACACGCTTCCATGCAGGCAACAACGTCGGCATGGGACGGGACCACACGCTTTTCGCACTGAAAGACGGTCTTGTGAAGTGGGATGCCGCGCACCGCCAAGTGCACGTGCGGATGCCCGCGTAAATTCGTTTTATCAACTTTTTCTGAATCCGCCGGTTCCCCGGCGGATTTTTTTTGCCCGGGCAGCATCCCTTGCTTAACAAAACGATCCTGCGACCACAGTCCGCACAGCCATGGCCGAACACTCCGACCCCGATTCGCCCCGATCCCGACCGCCTTCGGGGGAAGTGGCGGGGCTGCGCGCCCAGCGTTCACTGATCGCAAAACACCTTGCCTGGCTCGACGAGCGGATCGCCGCCCTCGAACCAGGGGAAAATAAAGGGGAAAGCCCAGCCAAGCCGGAAGAACCTGCGGCAGCCCCGCCCGCCCCATCGCAGTTTGCCTCTAGCACGAACCCACTGCCCGTTGATCCGTCGGCGACGACCGCCGACGGTCTGCCGGACCCGCTCCTAAAGGAATTCGCCAGTTCCGAACGCGCCCGCGCGGCGGGTCGGAAAAACGCCCGCTCCATCCAAACCGGTTGCATCGTCATGGGTGTGATCGCGGTGATTGCCTTCCTCACCGTTTTTTTTGTGATCCCCTACTTCATTTTCTGATCCCGGCGGGCGCCCACGCGGCAATAGCGCGATCCCTGTTTGGATCTACCGCTTCACTTACGGTTGCTGGAAGTGCGGAAAATCAACGCCCATAACCCCTTCCTGAAAATCGCGGAGCAAACGCTCAATGATCTTGGGTTCACGGGCGGCAACCACCTGCCGGGCCAATTCCTCGGCGTCGGCGAGCTTCATGCGCCGCACAAGGTATTTGATTTCCGGCAGCACGTTCCATGTCAGGCTCAATTCCGAGGCCCCAAGGCCGAAGAGCAAGCCTGCGTAAAGCGGGTCGCCGGCCATCTCCCCGCATACACTCACAGGGATTTCCCGCTCGCGGCCGGCTTCGAAGATAAAGTTGAGCGCGCGCATGACCGCAGGGTGGTTCGGCTCATAGAGGTGTGCAATGCGGTCGTTCACCCGGTCGACAGCGAGCAGGTATTGGATCAGGTCGTTCGTCCCGATACTGAAAAAGTCACTGTGCTCGGCGAGAAGATCCGTGATGACGGCGGCACTCGGGATTTCGATCATCGCGCCCCGCCGGATGCCCTCATCGTAGGCGCGCCCCTCCTGTTTCAGCTCTTCTTTGCACTCCTCCAGCAGCTCATTGGCCGCCACAACCTCCTCGCAACTGGAGATCATCGGGTAGAGTATCTTCACCTTGCCGAGCGCGCTGGCCCGCAGGATCGCACGCAACTGCTTTTTGAAAACTTCCGGGTGCTCAAGGCAGAACCGTATGGCGCGGAATCCCATAAACGGATTCGCCTCGCGGTAGTCCGCCATGCTCCCGTGCGGGTTCTTGTCGCCGCCGAGGTCCAGCGTGCGGATGGTCACCGGACGCGGATTGAAACGCTCGACAACACTTTTGTAGGCCTCGAACTGCTCTTCTTCGGAGGGGTAGCCCGCCACGCGCAGAAACAGCCATTCCGTGCGGAAGAGACCCACGCCATCGGCCCCGCTCTTCTCGAAGACCGAGGCGGGCTCGTTGCCCTCGATGTTCAGCAGGATGCTGAGTGAACGTTCGTCGCGGGTCACCGCAGGGAGGTCTTTCGCCGCCTTGAAGCGCTTCTCGATCGCCTGCCGGGCCGACTTGATCTCGCCGTAACGGAAGAGACTGCTCTCGGAAGGGTTGACAATGACGATACCGTCGAAACCGTCGACGAGGACCTTGTCCCCGGGCCGGAGTTCGGAAGAGAGATCGTGCAGCCCGACGACGCACGGCACGTTGAGCGACCGCGCCATGATGACGGTGTGGCTCGTTCGGCTCCCGAGGTCGGTGATGATGCCGCGCACCCGGTTGGAGCCAAGGTTGGCGGCGTCGGACGGGGTGATGTCACGCGCCGCGAGGATGCTGTCCTCGCTCATTTTGCTCAGGTCGGGGTCTTTCCGTCCGAGCAGGTTCTTGAGCAGGCGCTGGGTCACGTCACGGATGTCCGAGACACGTTCCTTGATATAAGCGTCATCGATGTGCGAAAACGCCTCGATGTAGCGCTCCGCAACGCGCTGCAGGCAGTATTCGATATTGTAGCCGGACTCGGCTACCTCGCGCACGGTGTCCTCAATCAAGGCACGGTCCTCCAGAACGAGCAGGTGCGCGTCGAATATGGCGGCCTCGTCCTCGCCCAGCTTTTCCTCAATCTCCGCGCGGATTGCGCCGATCTGGCGGCGTGTCTCCATGAGCCCCTGCTCAAAGCGGGCGATTTCGTCCTCCCTCGCCTCGGGCGGAACCTCGCGGCGCGGGACGTCGAGGTCCTGCTTCAGGTGAATAAACACCGGACCGTGAGCGACTCCGGGTGAAGCGGCTATCCCCTTGAACACTTTCTCCCGGGCGGAGGATGTCGGGGTCTCAGGCATCAGTCATTAGGTCTGCAAAAGAGGAGGTTTCGTGCTGCTATTCTTAAAGAAGCAAGGCACACAAGTCGCCAATGGCAAGCACGGATTACGCCCGTGGTGCCGCGCATACACCGGAGACAAAGGTTTGCGCGTTCGGGGATTGCATGCGGCGACTGTCTCCCTGACGTTTAGATGCCTGCGGTCCAAACCAGTGCCGCGCCTGTCGAATAGCCTACGTCCCCCGGAACACAATGCCATGAATCTGGAAACCGTTTTCTTCGCCATCCTGCTCATCGCCGTTCTGCTCCTCGCGGGCAAGTGGACGCGCCGCCGGGTCGGCCTCCTGCGGCGGCTCTTTCTGCCGAGTTCCATCGTCGCGGGGGTCTTCGCGCTCCTCCTCGGCCCACAGGTGCTTGGGCGGTTCTTCGCGGAAGACTCCGCGTGGGCACAGGGCCTGTGGACGCCGTCCGTCCTTGAGGTCTGGTCGTCGCTTCCAGGCATTTTCATCAATGTGGTCTTTGCGGCGCTCTTTCTCGGCAAAGGCATTCCCTCGCTGCGGGCGATCTGGCGCAGCGCGGGGCCGATGGTGGCGCACGGGCAAACCCTCGCGTGGGGACAGTATGTCGTGGGCCTCGGCCTTGTGCTGGTCATGCTCTCGCCGCTATGGGGAATCAATCCGATGGCGGGCGCCCTCATCGAGATTGGCTTCGAGGGCGGCCACGGGACGGCGGCGGGCCTCGGCGACACCTTCCGCGAGCTGGGATTCGAGGATGGCGCCGACCTTGCCCTCGGGCTCGCGACAGTAGGTGTCGTCATGGGTGTGATCCTTGGGACCGTCGCCATCAACTGGGCTGTCTGGAAGGGGCACATAGAGCGGCCCGACCGGTCCGAGGACGATGAGGAAGAGTTGGCCGAACACGAAAACCGCGAGCCTCCCGTCGACGCCCGCTTCACCGACCGGTCCATCGAGCCGCTTTCCATCCACCTCGGCTTCGTGGGTGTCTCCATCGCCGTCGGATGGCTGCTTCTCCAGGGAATGGTCCGGCTGGAGTCCGCTGTTCTTGTGCCGCTCGGCTGGCCTGAGCTGCTCCGCCACATTCCGCTCTTCCCGCTGGCCATGATCGGCGGCGTGATCGTGCAAATCCTCGGCGAGCGCCTCGGCTATGCCCAACTCATCGACCGCAACCTCATGAACCGCATCTCGGGCACCGCGCTCGACCTGCTCATTGTCGCCGCGCTCGGCGCGCTGTCCCTTGAGGCCATCGGCGCCCATGCCGGACCGTTTGCCGTGCTCGCCCTCGGCGGAATCGTCTGGAACCTCTTCGGCTTCTTTGTCCTCGCCCGGCTCATGTTTCCGCGCGACTGGGCACCCAACGGCCTCGCCAATTTCGGCCAAGGCATGGGGATGACCGTCATCGGGCTGCTCCTTGTGCGGATGAGCGATCCGCACAACCGGTCCGGGGCGATGGAAGCCTTCGGCTACAAGCAGCTCCTCTTCGAGCCGGTCGTGGGCGGCGGGCTCTTCACCGCCGCCTCGCTGCCGCTCATCTACCAGTTCGGTGCCGGGCCGGTGTTCATCGGGGTCACATTTGTCATGGCGGGGTGGCTGGTTTTCGGTCTCTGGAAGTTCGGTCCGCGCCGGGCGGGAGGAACCGCATAGGACACGCCGATCCATCTTGCCAGCGGGAACAATCGCGGCGACAATTCCTCCCACAATAGGATGAACAACCGGGCCATGCCGTTGAAACGAACAATCCTTTCCGCCGCGTTATTCACCGCGGCGGCCCTCCCCGGCGTGACGCTTGTCGAGAACTCGCCCTTCATCCCGTCGGGTTTCCAACCGCCGGAAGAGCGGCGCCAGGCACCGGAACGGCCCGCCCCCCAGCCCACCCGAAACCTTGAATTCCGGGGCGTCTATGAACTCGACGGCGTGCTGCACATCAACGTGCACGACCGCAGCCAGAACAAAGGCGAATGGGTGAGAATCAACGATTCCTCGGCCGGTTTTCTCGTCACCGCTTTCTCGCTGGACAATGACACGATCACCCTCGAAATCGATGGCCGGACGACCGAACTGACCCTTTCCTCGACCCAGCGCGCTCCCGCCGCTCCCCAGCCACAGCCTGCCGTCGCCGCCGGACCGCAACGCCCCGGAAGCGGAAACCAAGCCGCCGTCCGCAGGAGGGTCGTCACACCACCGCAGCCGCAGACGCAGTCCGGAAGCAGCTCAGCGGACACGCCCGAGGTCCGCCGCCCGGTGCGACGGGTCGTCGTGCCGCGCCGCTGAGGAACGCATTCCCGCCCGCAGGTCGCTTAGGTGCCCGGCTCAATCCCGCGCTGTAAGCGGGCTTTTGTTTTCGAGAATTTCCACCTCGTAGCCGTCGGGATCGGTGAGAAACGCCATCTTCGTGCCGCCCGAGGTGAATTTATCGCGCCACTCGCCGGGCCAGATGTCGAAGCCCGCCTTCTCCAGCTTGGCGCAGTACTCCACGATGTCATCGACACCGATGCAGGTGTGCATGAGGTCCTCGGGAAACTCCACCTTGAAGTCGGGCGAGTAACACAGCTCGAGCATGGCATCGTTGCCCGGAATTTCGAGGTGGACGATCTGGTTTCCGGCGGGCGACTTGTCGGTGCGCTTGTGCACGCGGTAGCCGCAGGCCTTGGAATACCATTCGATGGAGCGCTCAAGGTCGCTCACGCGGATTCGGGTGTGCAGGAATTTGATTGGCATAGAACCCAAACCATATGCACCGGCGCGTGCCGTGCAAACCTTTGCCGCCTTCGGCGGACGAATGCATCTATCTACGGCATTGACCCCCGCACCCGAAACAGGGCACAAATCTCCCCGCTATGAGAGTTCTGGTCATCGGGGGCGCGGGTTATATTGGCAGTCATTGCGTTCGCTTGCTCAAGGAAAACGGGCACGAGCCCGTCGTGCTCGACAATCTCGTCTACGGACACCGCACGGCGGTCGCTGAGGACATTCCCTTCCACAACGGCGATCTCGGTGACAAGGCATTCGTCGAAGAGCTGCTCGCGGAGGAAAGGATCGATCTTGTCATGCACTTCGCCGCCTACGCCTACGTGGGCGAATCCGTCACCGATCCGCTGAAATATTACGAAAACAACCTCGCCGCCCCCATCCGCCTGCTCGCCGCCATGCGGGCGGCAGGGGTGAAGCGATTCGTCTTCAGTTCGACCTGCGCGACCTACGGCATCCCCGATACCATGCCGATCACCGAAGACCTGCCGCAACGCCCCATCAATCCCTACGGCCAGACAAAACTCGACTTTGAAAACTGCCTCAAGGCCTGCGCGAACGCCTACGGGCTCTCCTTTGCCAGCTTCCGCTACTTCAACGCGGCCGGCGCGGCGGAAGACGGTTGCATCGGCGAGGACCACGACCCCGAGACCCACCTCATCCCGCTGGCGATCTGGGCGGCCCAGGGGAAGATCCCCGAATTGACGGTCTTCGGCGACGACTACGACACGCCCGACGGCACCTGCCTGCGCGACTACATCCACGTCGACGACCTCGCCCGCGCCCACATCGCCGTCTTCCCGAAACTCGACGAGCCCGGAGCGCATTTCTTCTACAACCTCGGCACCGGCAAACCGGCGAGCGTTCTCGAAGTCATCCGCACAGTCGAGGAAGTCTCGGGACTCAAGGTGCCCCACTCCATCGGGCCGCGCCGCGCGGGCGATCCCCCGGCGCTCTATGCCGACAGCTCCAAAGCACAGAAAGAACTCAGCTGGACACCGCGCCACATGGTTCTCAAAGACCTCATTGAAACCGCCTGGCGCTGGCACCGCGACCACCCGGACGGATTTGCCTCCTGACGAACGCACACCAGCGGCGACGGTCGGCACTCCCTGGACAACAAAGGAGCAAGGGCGAGTCTTAACGGTCCGATGACACGGGACAATATCGAATCCATGATTGAGTCGAAACGTCCCTTCACCATCTCCATGGCGAATGACCGCCAGTACACTGTGCCGCATAGAGACTTCATCTCATTCACGCGGAAGGAACGAGCCGGTCGCTCCGTAGGGCCTGACCGGTCGCCTAACCGCGGATTCATCTTATTTTTCGATCCGGCGCGCGGCCGCGGCTTGACGCGGACCCCTTCCATGCGCAGCGTCCGCGTTCTTTCGACCAACAATACGTAACCAACGACCATGGGACAACCACTCAAGATCCGCACGAAGCGCCGTCGGCGCAAAGCTTACCTCGCCCGCCGCAAAG
>SLLG01000088.1 GCA_007134215.1 Opitutales bacterium
GCCCGTCTCGGGATGCTTCTCGAGCGGGGCCTCGTTCATGCTTTGCCGGATCTCGAAGAACGCCGGCTCCTCGCCCTCCTTGGAGGGAATCGTTTCGTAGACGTAGGTGGTCATGGGTTGGGTGTTGGGTGTTGGTTGAAAGAGCAGGTGGGATTGATGGGAAAAAACGAGCGGTGCGCGCTCCAACATATCCTCCTTCATCGGGCCAACTCCTTTCGCTCGTTTTGGGAAAGGGCTTTGAGTCCTTCGGTGCCCACTGGTTCTACGGTGCTCCACGGAATGCTGTAAACCGGACCGGCTGCATGGGTGTCGAGGACTTCGTGGATGTAGCGGATCTCGGCGCGGCCGCGGGCGGCGAGGACGGGCTCGCGGGTACCCACTTCGGCCATACTCTGGTTGATGATCCACGCGTGCGGTTCGATTTCCGCGCGGCGCAGGTCATCCTGCAAGGCGGCGGCCTCATGCACCGGAGTGGCTTCCGGCAAGGTGACGAGCAAAACCCGAGTGAAGCCGGGGTCACGCAGGCGCGGGAGAAGTTTTTCGATGGCCTCCGAGTGCTTCGTCGTGCGGCTCTGGCGGCCCAGCTCGCGATGGTAGGACTGCGTGGCGTCGAGAAGAAGGAGGGTGTGTCCGGTAGGCGCGGTATCGAGGACGACAATGCTGTCCGCCCCTCTGGCAACGGTGCGCGCGAAAGCACGGAACACCGCGATCTCCTCGGTGCAGGGGGAGCGCAGGTCCTCTTCGAGGAGGGCGCGGCTGTCGGGGTCCATGTCAGCGGGCTGCTGCGCGAGGACTTCCCCGACATACGCCTCGGTTTCGGCCTTGGGATCGATGCGTTCGATTTCCAAGCCGCCTTTGGTATCGCCGAAGGCATCGGCAAGGTGGGCCGCCGGATCGGTCGTGGAGATCCGCACGTCGGCCCCGCGTTCGGCGAGGGCAAGGCCAAGGGCGGCGGCGACCGTCGTCTTGCCCACCCCGCCCTTCCCCATGGTGAGGATGACGCCGCGCCCTTGAGGTGCAAGGCGGTCGGCCAGTTCGTCGATCCCGGGCAAGGCCGGCGCGGAGTCGTCCGTTCCATCCGCAAAAGCGGTTCCGGCGGCGTGCTCCGGATCCTGGAAAAACGCGCGCAGCACATCCAAGCCGATCAAATTGGACGGGAGCAAAGGCGCGCGGAAGAGCGGAAGGGAGTGCAGAAACCCCCTTTCTCCGTCAACCGCCCGGGTCTGCCGCTCCACCCAGTGACGCGAGACGGGATCATCCGCATGAACGGGTTCGAACCAGCCGTTGAGGGCGAGGCACTGGTTGCCGATGCCGAGGGCGACGAGTTCCTTCCATGTGCGGCGGGCTTCCTTGAGCGCGGCCCGCTGCGCGCGGCTCACAAGGACAACACGGGTCTTCTCCGAATCTTTCAGCACCTCCACGGCCTCCGCGTAGAGTGAGCGCTGTTTCTCCAGTCCCGCGAGCGGGCCGAGGCAGGAATTGCCGCTCGTGTTTTCGTTGAAGAAGGTCGTCCATGCCTGCGAAAGCGCCATAAGACGCAGCGTGTGCCCGGTCGGCGCCGTATCGAAAACGATATGATCGTATTCCCCCGCGTCTTCGCCGCCGAGGAAGGCGGTGAACTCATCGAAGGCGGCGATCTCCATCGTGCAAGCGCCGGAAAGCTGCTCCTCCATCCCGCGCAGCGCCGCCTCGGGAAGGAGTCCCCGCATCGGCCCCACCACCTTTTCACGATAGGCGGCGGCCGCCGCCTCCGGATCGATATTCAAGGCAAAGAACCCGTCAGCCCCCGGCACGGCCCGCGCCTTCCGCGCCAACTCCAGCCCGAGGACCTCGTCGAGGTTCGAGGCCGGATCGGTGCTCACAAGCAGCGTCTGTTTGCCGGCCTGCGCGAGGGCGAGCGCCGTCGCCGAGGCGATCGACGTCTTCCCCACGCCGCCTTTTCCCGTGAAGAAAAGGTAGCGCGGGGCACCTTCAAGGAGATCCCGAACGGGGAGGGCATATAAATTCGTTTGTGTGTTCATTCTCATTTTATCCTTCAAAGACAGCTCCAGAGCGCGCATTCACGCGCATCATACGATATCCAAAATTTCAGTGGCCGGGCCTCAGATCTCAGCTTTCAGGTCTCAGGCCTCAGGTTTCATTCCCTACTCCGCCACGCCTGCGCCATTCGCTTCGCGCGCACGTTTCATCCACGCGGCCCGCTCGGTTTGTTCGGGATACCGGCCCTGCATCTCCAGTTCGCCGTCGATAAAGATCATGGGCAGGGCGTCGGTGCCGTCGCTTTCGAGGACGGCGCGCACTTGCGGATTCCGCGCGAAAGCCACCGGCTGTTGGGCGAGGTTGTAGCGCTCGACATGGACACCGTGCCCCGCAAGCTGGTGCAGCATTCCCGCCACGCGAGGAAGGATCGGGTCGACTTCGGGTCCGCAGACACCCGTTGAGCAGCACATCGGCGGATCGTAGATTTGGATGGATTTCATGATCGGTTTTTTGAGTCGGTTTGAAGGTGTCTTCAGCAAAGTTCGCGGATGCGCGCGGGGACGTCGCAGCAGGATTCAGCAAGGAGTTCCTTGACCGTGCGCGCCCGTTTACGGAGATCGCCCGCAAAGGCCGGTTCTTCACCCCGCATGTCCTGCAGGCACTTCAGGTTGGCTTCGAGGACCGCGTTGGGGTGTTTCGCCAAACGGTAAATCGTCCAGTTGTAGCAACGCTCCGTCTCCACCGCCCCCGCGTTCTTCAAGGCTTTCAGGTGTCGCGACACCTTCGGCTGCTCCACACCGAGAATCGACGCCAGATGACAAACGCAAAGCGGCCCCTCCAGAAGCAGGTTCAGAATACGCAGGCGCGTCTCGTCGCAGAGGCAGCGGTAGACTTGGATGGTTTTCATAACCAAACGAATATTCGTCAATCCGAATATACGTCAAGCCAAAGTTTTGGCTTTTCTGTGAACCAACACCAACGGCGACAGCGAACCGCCCGACAAAGCCAAGGCCTCTCACGAATACCTTCTCGCCGACAACGCCCCGCGCCTTCAGGGCCTGATCGTCGCCGTCCTCGGCCTCGGCGATTCCAGTTACCCCGATTTTAACGACTGCGCCAAGCGCTTCGATACCTGCCTCGAAGCCCTCGGAGCGGCCCGCGCCCACGAAACTCTTCTCTGCGATGTCGCCTTCGAAGAACCCGCCGAGGCATGGGCTCCGGAAGTGCTGGGAGCCTTGAAGGGAGACCCAGTAGAAGTCAGAGGTCGGAAATCAGAATTCATAGGTCAGTGTCCGCCATCGCCTACGACAGGAAGCACCCTCACCCCGCGAAGATCCTCCGGAACCTCAACCTCAACGGCCCGGGTTCGGCCAAGGAGACGCGGCACGTCGAAATTGCCCTCGGCCACTCCGGGCTCGTCTACGACGCGGGCGACGCCCTCGGGGTCTGCCCGGAAAACCCGCCTCGCCTCGTCGACGACATCATCGCGGAGCACTCCGGAAAGGACGCCGCCTTCGCCGCCGAACACGTCCAGTCCCTCCGCGCCGCCAAACGCTACCTGCGCGATGTTTATTGAAAATCCGTCCCCGGTTCGTCCAACCTCTCTCTTCTCATCCGAATATCGATGAACACACATCCGCACATTTGCATCCTCGCCGCCGTCCTCTCGGCTGGATTTCTCACGCTCGCGCCGACACCCGCCACCGCCCTCGGTCACTCCGTCCTCGCCCACGCCGGCCCGCCATGGGACGAAGGCAGGCTCATCCTCAACAGCCGCCTGCGCTACGAACGCGCCGACCAAGACGGTCTCCGCGCCGCCGACGCCTTCACCCTGCGCACCCGTCTCGGCTACGAGACCCCGCGCTTCGAAGGGTTCTACGCCCTCGTTGAAGGCGAATACAACTGGGTCCTCAACAAGGGCGGATTCGCTCCCTACCCGCACCCGCACAACGCCGGGCGCACCGTCATCCCCGACCCCGAATCCCTCGCCCTCAACCGACTCTTCGCCGCTTACGCCGGGGACGGCTTCACCGCCACCGCCGGCCGACAGGACATCAACCTCCTCAACCAGCGCCACATCGGCACCGTCGGCTGGCGGCAGAACGACCAGACCTACGACGCCGCGCGGCTCCGTGTGACCGCCGTGCCCGATGTTGTCCTCGACTACACGTGGAACTGGCAGGTCAACCGCATCTTCGGAAGCAAGGCCCCCGCCGTGCCCCTCCGGCGCCTGCGCAGCGACAGCCACTTCGCCAACGTGCTCTACACGGGACTGCCCGACGCCACCGCCGGGGCCTATTATTACGCCCTGCGCCTGCGCAGCCTCGCCGCCATGTCCTCCGACACCGTAGGCCTCTTCGTCGACGGCACCCACGCCCTCAATGGCGACTACACGCTCCTCTACCGGGCTGAGTTCGCCCGCCAGCGTGACAACCGCTCGACAACGGGCGCGTCGTACCGGGAGAATTACTACCACTTCAGCCTCGCCGCCCGCCGCGCGGGTTACCAAGCCGGTGTCGGCTACGAGGAACTCGGAGGCGACGGCACGCGCGCTTTCCAGACGCCCCTCGCCACCCTCCACGCCTTCAACGGCTGGGCCGACACCTTCCTCGCCACCCCGCCCGACGGGCTCCGCGACACCTATCTGTGGCTCGCCGGGCCGCTCGGCGAAACGAAGATCAACGCCCGCGCCGAGGCCCGCCTTTACCGCGCGCAGAACATCAGCCGCACCTACGGTCACGAGTTCGGCCTCCTCCTCACCCGACCGCTCACGGAAAACCTCGGCGCTCTTGTCAAAGCCTCCCGATACAACGGCCGGGCATCCGCCGGTCCCGGCGTCGGTGCCGACAAAACCAAGGTCTGGATACAGTTTGATTTCCGCCTGTGAAGCTGTTTTGCCATTTCAAGGCGCTGACACATCAGGTTTTCGGTCCCGGCTACACCTTTCTCCCGAAGGAGCGTCCCCCTTTTTCCCGCCGCACTCGCACGCCCTCGCCGCGCCCCTTGCGGAGGCCGGATCGCGGCGCGTAAACGTAAGCCTCGACGCCCACGACCCCGGGGTATTCCGGCCCGTTTGCCCCGACCGGGTTCAGTCGCTCCAAAGTGCCTGCGGGTAGCGCCCCTGTTTCACGAGGGCGCGCAGACGTCCAACGACGTCGTCGCGGTCGGCGGGATGCGTCACACCCATCCATGCCTCGGAGGTGCGCAGGACGCGGACTTTCGCCTGGTTGCGGTGGATCATCGTGGCGACGGCAGCGGGCAGGTAGAACTCCGCGCGCGGTTCAGTGCCGCGGGCGTCGAGAAAGTCGCGGAACTGACTTTCGAGAAAATCAAAAATCTCGGGGCGGAAGCCGAAGCAGTTCATCGATGTCGGGGCGTCGGGCGGCATCGGGTAGGCGCGTCGCACGGCGTCATAGTAACAAGGCCCCGTCTCCGCGATCTCAACCTGCGTGCGCTCGGTGACGGACTGGAGAAATCCCTTGCGGTCGACCTCGCAGATCCCCCGCGAGACCGCGCCGTGCTCCGAGAGCGTTTTGGCGAGTTCGTAGGCAACGAGACAGAAGACGGGCGGCCAGCTGTGCGCGGGCCGGGAGAGAAATTCATACAGGTGCGTGAACGCCTCCGCGCCGTAGTAATCGTCCGCGTTGATCACGGCGAAGGGCTCGGAGATGACGGGCCGGGCGACAAGGACCGCGTGGCCCGTACCCCATGGACGCTCCCGTTCGGCGACCGGCTGGAATCCCGTTGGCAAAGCGGTGAGGTCCTGAAAGACGTAGTCGACGGGGATCCGTCCCTGAAAGCGGCGGAGAATGCGCTCGCGGAAATCGGAGAGAAAGTCGCGCCGGATGACAAAGACGACTTTTCCGAAACCCGCCGCGACGGCGTCGTAAACAGAGTATTCGAGCAGCGCCTCGCCGGACGGTCCCATCGCTTCGATTTGCTTGAGACCGCCGTAGCGACTGCCAAGACCGGCGGCAAGGATGAGCAGAGTGGGTTTCATTCTTCCGCTGCACTATGGAGGCGGTGGTCCCGCCCGCAACGGCATTTTCGCACCGTGCGGCAGTGCCTTCACGCGGGGTCTTCCCCCTGTTTCAGGTGCCGCTTCCGCTCCTTGAGTTCCGGCGAGTGGCGCAGATCCTCGCCACGGTAGAGAAAGACGACTTCTTCGGCGAGGTTCGACGCATGGTCGCCGATTCGTT
Source organism: Opitutales bacterium (assembly GCA_007134215.1). Classification (GTDB taxonomy): domain Bacteria; phylum Verrucomicrobiota; class Verrucomicrobiia; order Opitutales; family Oceanipulchritudinaceae; genus SLLG01. The sequence continues at coordinate 6,180 of SLLG01000088.1, forward strand.
CGAGCGACTTGGAGATGAAGACGAGGTCAAGAAAATCCGAAGCCTCGCCGGGCTGTTCCGAGCAGGCATGCGAAAACCGTTCGTAATGCCTGCGGTGGATACGGTCGATCTCGCCGTCGCGCACGGGAATCTCCTTGGCAGGGTCGGGCGACTCATTGAGGAAGCAGTCCACGGCTTCACGCAGCATGGCCACGACCTTCTCCCCCATCGCGATGATCGGCGAGAAGTCGCACGGGTGCCCGGTGTTGAGGATCGAGCGCACACGCTTGGCGACGGTGCAGGCCTCGTCCCCCACCCGCTCGAGGTCCTGCCCGAAGCGCATGCCGACAGTGACAAGCCGGAGGTCGGAGGCAACGGGTGCCCGCAGCGAGATATAGCGGATTCCCTCGTTGTCGATGAGGACCTCCAGTTGGTCGAGGGCGTCGTCCAGCGCGAGCACCTCGTCGCAAAGCGCGAAGTCTTTTTCTTCCATCGCCCGCACAGCAAGGCGGACGATCTCGACGGCACGCTCGCCCATGAGGACGAGATTCGAGCGGAATTCCTGTAGTTCTGCGTGGAAGAAGCGTTTCATTCAGCGCTGAGAGAGAAAGGTGCGGTGCCGGTTTACCGACAGTTCCCCAAAATGCTGGCCGAGGCGCGGGAGGGTTGACAAGTGAAAGCGGAGGCGCGCCGCAAAATAGCGTCTGCCCGCGCCGCGTGCGGCGGATCACGCTTCCGTCCCGCCGTTGTAGCCGATGAGCGCCTTGAGGCTGTCAAAGTGCGCATCGAGATCGTTCCAACGGGTTTCGCCGTTGCCGCGCACGAGGGCGTCAAAAACACCGCGTTTGCTTTCCTTGAGCGCTTCGATGCGTTCCTCCACCGTGCCGCGGCTGATCATGCGGTAGACGATGACCGGCTGCTCCTGACCGATGCGGTGGACGCGGTCGACCGCCTGCGCCTCCACTGCCGGGTTCCACCAAGGATCCATAAGGAAGACGTAGTCGGCGCTGTGCAGCGTGATGCCCACACCGCCGGCGCGCAGGCTGATAAGAAATACAGAAGGCTCCTTCGATGTCTGGAAACGGCGCACCGGCGTCTCGCGGTCGGCGGTCCGCCCCGTCAGTTCATACACCGGCAAACCGGGAAGACCGGTCTCCACGGCCTCGCGCGTGCGCTCGAGGAATCCGACAAACTGGCTGAAGACCACCGCCTTGCTGCCCGCCGCGACAACCTCGGTGAGCTTGGGCATAAGGCTGTGGAGCTTGCCGCTGTGCCCGCGTTCGGCACGCGCCGAGGGGACGAGCGAGGGATCGCAGCACACTTGCCGCAGGCGCGTGAGCAGGCTCAGCATGCCCATGCGCCGCATGCGGAAATTCTCCGAAAGGCTGCCCTTGTAGTGCCGGCTGCCGCGCGCGGTCAGCTCGCGGTAGAGGTTGCGCTGCACGTCCGTGAGCGGGCAGAAGAGCGAAACTTCCGTCTTCTCCGGCAGCTCCGGAGCGACCGCCCGCTTCGTCCGGCGCAGGACGAAGGGCGCCACCTGGTGCGCAAGCTGCGCCGTTTCCTCCGCGGGCCGGCTCACAAGGGCGCTTTCGAGACGGCGGCGCGACCCGAGCAGTCCCGGCATGAGAAACCGGAATATCGTCCAGAGATCGAGGTGCCGGTTCTCGACGGGCGTACCCGTCAGGGCGATGCGGTGATTCGCGCTCATGGCAAAACACGCCTGGGTGACCTTTGCCTCCGGATTCTTGATAAACTGCGCCTCGTCGAGAACGACAAAAGCCCACTGCACGGCTTCGATATCCTTGCGCCGCCGCCGCAACTGCGAATAGCTGCTGATCCAGATAGTCGCGGGCTCCGCCGCAGGAAGATCCGAGTCACGCCGCAGGCACTCTGTGCGGAAGTCCGGAAAGAAGCGCCGCACCTCCATTTCCCAAACTGGAATGACGCTCGCCGGACAGACCACCAGCACCGGGGCCTCGCGCCTCCACGCGGTGTGCAGAAGCGAAAGGACCTGGAGCGTCTTGCCCAGCCCCATCTCGTCGGCGAGAAGCGCATGGCAACCCATCTCCAGCAACCGCCGCATCCACAGAACACTCGTGCGCTGGTAGGGACGCAGAACCTCCGGCAGCTCCTTCATCCCGTCCCCGGTCCCGTCTTCCACACACCGGCGCCAGTGTTCCACGTCGTCAGACAGATCGACGCGCCCGCCGCCGCCGAGAAACGAGAAAATCATATACGGCGGCAATTCCTCCTCCAGACGGCCCGCCGTCGCGTCGAGCCAGGTATCCAGCTCCGTGGCACCGTCCGGATGCACCCGCACCAGACCATACCCCGGCAGGAGCACAGTGTCGCCGCGCCCGGCAGCAAGCCGCTCGGCCAACCCGGCGGGCAAAAGACCGCCCTCCAGCTCGAACCCGATACGGATGCGCACCGACTCCCCCGTGCCCCGGATGTCCATGCGCGGCGCGGCTTCGCGAACACCCTCCCCCAGACCTTCGAGCCCGGTCGTTTCCACCGTCTCGAAAAATGCGCGCCAGCGCGGCAACTCCCGGTTCACGAAGGTCGGGATCCTGCCCACATCGTCCAGCAGGTAATCCCGCATACGCTCGCGGAAACGGAAGTGCGAACGCCGCGCCGCCCCGGTGAGCCGGATCAGCCGCTCGCGCTCCATGCGGCCCTGCGGCGCATGCGCGAACGCGCTCGCCGTCCGCCCGTCGTCCCCGCCGTTGCGCCAGAACGCCTGCATGCGGATTCCCTGGGCAACCGCTTCGAGGCGGATCCGCAGATTGCGGCCCGTACCACCGTCGCTTCCACCGTTCATCGAAGGATGCGCACCCGGTGAATCCCCGCCTTCCGGAGTCCGGTCCGGAACCTCCGCCGCGCCGTCGGCCGCGGACGGCGC
>SLLG01000008.1 GCA_007134215.1 Opitutales bacterium
ACATGATAAACCGCTGTTTCCTCTGACTTAATGCGTAACTCGCCCATCTATCTTCCTTTCGTTCAAATAAACATCTCAGAGATTTTAAAGCTGCTTTGGAGCGGGAGGTCAAGGGTGAATTACAGGCGGAATTCGGCTTGGACTTTGGCCCATTGTTCGAGAGCGAAGTCGATGTCGGCGGGGGCGTGGGCGGCGCTTATCTGGGTGCGGATACGGGCCTCGCCGCGGGGGACAACGGGGTGGAAGAAGCCGACGGCGTAGACGCCGAGTTCGAGGAGGCGGGCGGCGACGCGCTGGGACAGAGCGGCGTCGCCGACCATGACGGGGACAATGGGGTGGGTGTCTCCCTTGGTGGCGAGGCCGGTCTGCGCAAGGCCCGCGCGGTAACGGGCGGTGTTTTGCATGAGACGGTTGCGCCACGCGGCGGAGTTTTCGAGGAGATCGAGGACTTTGAGGGTGGCGCCGACGATGGGGGGCGCGAGGGTGTTTGAGAAGAGGTAGGGACGAGAGCGCTGGCGCAGCAGGGCGATGGCGTCGCGTGGGCCGCTGATGTAGCCGCCGCTGGCGCCGCCGAGGGCTTTGCCGAGGGTGCCGGTGAGGAAATCGACCCGCTCCATGACGCCGTGGTGCTCGTGGGTGCCGCGCCCCCGTGCGCCGAGGAAGCCGGTGGCATGGCAGTCGTCAACGAGGACCGTGGCGCTGTGGCGTTCGGCGGTCTCGACAATGCCGCGCAGGTCGGCGATGACGCCGTCCATGGAGAAGACCCCGTCGGTCGCGACCATGATGTGGCGGGCGCCGCCTTCGCGGGCTTCGCGCAGGCGGGCGTCAAGGTCGGCGGGGTCGTTGTTTTTGTAGCGGAAGCGGCGCGCTTTGCAGAGGCGGATGCCGTCGATGAGGCTGGCGTGGTTGAGTTGGTCGGAGACGATGGCGTCCTCAGGCCCAAGGAGGGGCTCGAAGGCACCGCCGTTGGCGTCGAAGCACGCGGCGAAGAGGAGGGTGTCTTCTTTGCCGAGGAAGGCGCTCAGGCGTTGTTCGAGTTCGCGGTGGCGGTCCTGTGTGCCGCAGATGAAGCGCACGCTCGCCATGCCGTATCCGCGGTCCTCAAGTGCCTGTGCGGCGGCGGCCCGGACTTCGGGATGGTCGGCCAGACCGAGGTAGTTGTTGGCGCAGAGGTTGAGGACTTCGCGGCCGTCGGCGAGGCGCACCCGCGCGCCCTGTGCGCCGGTGATAATGCGTTCATCCTTGAAGAGCCCAGCGTCCCGGAGGTCGTCGAGTTCCTGACTGAGGAGGGACTGGAAGGAGGCGGGTAACATCGGCTGAAGGCAGGCGCGGTTTGACGCCGCCGGTACTCCGCGCGCCCGGCTCACTCCAAGCTGTGTGCGGGAAGCTGTTTGTCGACCACGTTGCGGTTGAGGCGGACAAAGGCCGGGACCCCGTTTTCGCGCGGGACTTCGACTTCGCCTTGGATGAGCGGCAAGGCGTATTTGGTGAACTGGTAGTTGAGGGAGACGCCGTCTTCGTTGATCCAGTTGCGCGGAAGGTGCTTCACGCCGTTGGCGACTTCGCTGAGATCGGCGAGGCCGGTTTCGCAGCTGTAGTTGTCGGTGTCGCCGCGCACCAGGGTGATCATTTTGTCGGTGACTCCGCTGACAGCCGCGCGCACGGCGGCTTGGCCGGCCATGTAGGCTTCGTCGCTGTCGGCGAGCGATGCGCCGGTGGCGGCGGCCCGCTGGGTATGGCCGAGGCGGGCTGAGCGCGTCTTGATGCCCTCGGCGTGTTTGTCGATGAGGTTTTTGAGGTAGTCGCCCACGCCGCCGAGTTGGCTATGGCCAAAGCTGTCGGAGCCGCCGTCAGCCGTGGTGAGGTAGTTGCCGTCCTGGTCGACGAGCCCTTCGCCCACGACGATGAAGCAGAAGGGCTCGCGCTTGAGGACGCCCGCGACGTCGTCGAGGAACTTGTTCGGATCGAAGGGGACTTCCGGGAGGTAGATAAGGTGGGGCGGGTCGTTGGGTTGGTCGCGGCGTTTGGCGAGGGTGGCGCCGGCGGCGATCCAGCCGGAGTTACGGCCCATGACTTCGAGAATGTGCACGGTGTCGTGCTGGCCCATGGCCTCTGCGTCGAGGGACAATTCGCGCACGATTGTCGCGATGTGTTTGATGACGGAGCCGTAACCGGGCGAATGGTCGGTGACGACGAGGTCGTTGTCGACGGTCTTGGGAATACCGATGACGCGCATTTCCCAACCGGCGGCGGCGGCGTGCTTGGAAATTTCGTCGGCGGTGTCTTGGCTGTCGTTGCCGCCGATGTAGAGAAAGTAGCGGATGTTGTGCGCCTGGAAGACTTGGAGGACGCGCTGGAAGTCGGCTTCGCGGCGCAGTTTGAAACGGCAAGTGCCGAGGGCGCTTGACGGCGTGTAGCGGAGACCGCGGATGGCGCGCTGCTGTTCTTCTGCGAGATCGACAAGGTCTTCACGCAGAATGCCTTCGATGCCGTTGAGGCCGCCGTAGATCTCCTCGATACACTCGTGGTTGAGGGCTTCGCTGATAACGCCGGCGAGGCTTGAGTTGATAACGCAAGTGGGACCGCCGCTCTGGGCGACAAGTAGGTTTCCTGTGAGTTCCGAAGACATGGTCTGCTCTGAAGATGAAAGAGGCGAAAACTTGGATTTTCCGTCCGGCAACGCAAATCCTTTCTCCGGTTCCTCTCGACATGTTGGACGAGGCGGGGAGATGTCCGCGTTCGGCGGTTGCCGGAAGGGGCGGCATGGACCACTCTGGGGCCATGAATCCGTACTCCCCTTTCGTCGAAGCGCACGCGCGGGCCTACCGCGAGGCGGAGGCACTCCGGCCAGCCGCGCATGCCGATCCGTTGCCGACGCCACCGGCGGCCGCACCTATGGCGATGATCTTTTCGCCGCACCCGGACGACGAGTGTATCGTGGGCGCTCTGCCGCTGCGTCTGCGGCGGGAGAGCGGATGGCGGGTGGTGAATGCGGCGGTGACGCTGGGCAGCCTGCAGTCGCGCCGGGCGGAGCGGTTGGCCGAGCTGGAAGAGGCCTGCATACGCCTCGGCTTCGAGTTGGTTCCGGCCGCGGGGGCGGGGTTGGAGGGTGTCCGCCTCGAAACGCGCCGCAACCGGCCCCATCACTGGACGTACGCCGTCAATGCAATCGGCGCACTGTTGCTGGAGCATCGTCCGGCGGCGGTTTTTCTGCCGCATGCCGTGGACGGCAACCCCACCCACATGGGAGTGCACGCGCTTGTGCGCCATGCTCTGCACCGTGCGGGCAGTGAGTTGCGGTGTCTTGCCGTGGAAACGGAGTTTTGGTCGCCCATGGAGGACCCGAACTGCCTCGTCGAGAGCACAACCGACGATGTCGCCCGGCTTGTCGAGGCGCTCGCCTGTCACCGGGGCGAGGTATCGCGGAATCCCTACCACCTGCGTCTGCCCGCTTGGATGATGGACAATGTGCGCCGCGCGGGCGAGCGTCTCGGCGGGGCGGGTTCGCAGCCGCCCGATTTTTTCTTCGGCACAGCTTACGGCATCCGCCTGTGGACGGACCGGCGCCTGCACGAAGCGCTGCCGGAGGGAGCGTTCGTGTCCTCCTCGGAGGCACCCGGACCGCTTCTAGAACGGTTGCTTGGATGAGGCGGCGGCAGCGGCTCAGGCTGTGATCACCGTGGTCGACCCCGTTTCCGGGGCGGGGAATTCGGTTTCGGGGAGACCGGCTTTGGCGCGCGCGGAGTTGAGCTCCTCCGCGGCCGTGCCGAAGCCCTCGTCGGCGAGGGGAAAGGTGTCGAAGTGCATCGCAAGGGACTGCCGCGCGCCGAGATCGAGGTGCGCCTTGACGGCTTCGTCGGGGGCCATGTGCGACGGCTCCATGAACCAACGGGGCTTGAATGCGCCGATGGGCAGGAGAGCGAGGGCGGGCCGACCGAGGCGCTCGCGGATGGCGGTGAATTCGCCGCCGTATCCGGCGTCGCCGCCGAAGAAAATGTCTATCGCGTCCTGGCGGATGTGAAAGCCGCCCCAGAGGGTCGTATTGCGGTCGAGGAGGGTACGCGCGGTCCAGTGTTGCACCGGCGTGAAAGTGATCTTGGCACCGATGGCGTCCGTGCCGGCTGCCTGCCACCAGTCGAGTTCCGTCACGTCGTCGATGCCGCGATCCATGAGAAGGCTCCGGTTGCCGAGACCGGTGTAGAATTTCGGCCGGAAGCGCGCATTCAATTGCCCGAGCGTGGCGACGTCGAGGTGGTCGTAGTGGCCGTGCGAGATCACAACCGCGTCAATCCGCGGCAGTTCGTCCCACGGCAGTCCGGGATCGCGCACGCGCCGTGGGCCCGCGAAGGTCACCGGGCTCACTCGCTCGGAGTAAACGGGATCGGTGAGGATGTTGATGCCGGGCAACTGGATGAGGAACGTGCAGTGATTGACGAGGGTGACATGGACTTCGCCGTCCCGCACGGTGTCCGGCAGGGCGGGGGACGCGGTGTTTTCGACGAGCTCGGGCCACGGCGCGGGGTCGCGGGTGCGGCGCCACTTGAGGAAATTGGAAAAGGTATTGCCCGTGGGTCCGTCGGGGTTGAAGAAGCGCCGCCCGTCGAAGTGGGGGATGTCGCGTTCGCGCCATGGCTCGTTGCCCCGGCCCGTGCGCAGGGCGGCGCACGATGTGGCCCCGGCTAGCCCGGCCGCTGTGAGGCCGGCGGCGGCGAGAAAGCGGCGGCGGTTCATCTGCGTAACAGAAGTGCGCGCCACCTCAAAGTCCAGCGGAGCACTGTCTTTTGCGTAGACGCCGGGCGGGGGCGGAGCGATCTTGGAAACCATGCGCAATTCTGACAATCGCCCGAAATGACCCGTTTCCGACCGTGCATCGACCTGCACGAAGGTAAGGTGAAGCAAATCGTCGGCGGCACGCTACGTGACGATTCCGCCGCCTTGCGTACAAACTTCGTCAGCTCCGAATCGCCGGCCTCCTTTGCGGAGCGCTACCGCGCTGACGGCTTGGGCGGGGGACACGTCATCAAGCTTGGCCCGGGCAACGACCCCGCCGCACGCGAAGCGCTTGCGGCGTGGCCGGGCGGTCTCCAGGTGGGCGGCGGAATCACGGTGCAGACGGCGGAGGACTGGCTGGAGGCGGGAGCCGCGCACGTCATCCTCACTTCATGGTTGTTCGACGCGGACGCCAGGTTTCGCGAAGACCGTCTCCGTGAGCTGGAAAAACAGGTCGGGGCGGACCGGCTCGTCCTCGACCTGAGCTGCCGCCGCACGGAGCGGGGATGGAGCGTGGCCATGAACCGCTGGCAAACCCTCACCAACCTCGATGTCACCCACCACACCCTCGATCTCCTCGCCGAACGGTGCGCGGAGTTCCTCATTCACGCCGCCGATGTCGAAGGGCTGTGCGCGGGTATCGATACCCCCCTCGTCGAGTTGCTCGGGAGTTGGCGTGGCCGACCCATGACCTACGCCGGCGGCGTCGCCACTATGGACGACATCCTCGCCGTGGAGACCGCCAGCGGCGGCGCGCTCGACCTGACCGTCGGCAGCGCCCTCGATATCTTCGGCGGCACCGGCCTCGAATACGCCGAACTCGTCGAGTGGAACCGCCACCGGGCGGGCCCACATGCCGGACCCTAGCCCGACCTGTGGTAACGCTGTCCCGGGAATTAGCGGGCGCGGTTTAATTTCTCAGAGTTAAATAAACCTCAGGAATTTATAGCAATGAAAGAGTTTCAGAGAAATTTTATTGTTCTTGGCCTATATCATTTTTTTAGAATTTCTCGAAGAACATAAACTTTCTGGTTTATCCACAAAAGCTATCTTTTCTGCAATGACGCGTATGTGTGGCGTTTACCATTCCTTGATAGATGTGGGTTTTGGGAGAGATGCGAAGAGGGCTTGCGTTTGGACGGTGGTTTCCGCGGAGTGCGGTGCATCGAAAAGCGGTGAGAACGAGGTTGGATATCAGCTGCTGAGAGAATTCCTCCCAAGCGGTTCTGGAGCTCGAAGAAACGGATTGACGGGTGCGCGCCGACGGATCCGGGCAGCCGTCCTCTTCCCGTCGTGCTTCTTGGCGAAACTTGCGAGTCGACTTGGCGGGGGCGGATGCCCAACGTGGGGCGTATGCGGGTAGGCTTTTGCGAGTTGGACGAACCTTTGCGCATCGGCGGCCTCGAAGGGGCGTGCCGTGGCCTCGAGGCGGCACTGCGGCGGGCGGGGCACGAAGTGGCTCCCCTCGGCGGTGGATCCTCGTATGACGATCTGCGCGCGTGCGGGGTTGTCCACTTCCACGGTTTGTGGTCGCCGGTGCATGCGCGTGTGGCGCGGCGGTTGCGGCGGCTGGGGGTGCCGTACGTCACGTCGCCGCACGGCATGCTGGAGCCGTGGGCGTGGCGCGCGAAGCGCTGGAAGAAGTGGCCCTATTTCCACCTCGTCGAGCGGCGCAAGATGGCGCGGGGCCGGGCCGTCCTCGCCACCGCCGCGCAGGAGGCCGGACGGCTGGAGCGGTTCTTCCCGCGCGCGCTCATCCACACACTCTCTCTCGGCAGCGACCTTTCCCGTGCGCCGGATTACGTGGCGGCACGCGCCGAGCTGGGCTGGGAGAAGGACGAGCGCGTGATCCTTTACCTCTCCCGTATCCATCCGAAAAAGGGGCTCAAGGAGCTGCTGCATGCGCTCGGTGAGTTCGAGCCCGCCCGGCTGCGCGCGGCGCAGGTGCGCCTCGTTGTTGTAGGCGACGGCCCGGCGGACTACGTCGCGACCTGCCGCGCCCTTGCCGCGAAGCTGGAGGACCGCCTTGAGCTGGAGTGGCTGGCGGGCGTGTGGAGCGACAAAAAGTGGCGCTACCTCCAGGGAGCCGACCTCTTCGCCCTGCCCACCTACTCGGAGAATTTCGGCATTGTCGTGCTCGAGTCCTGCGAAGTCGGCACCCCTGTTTTCACGACCGTGGAGACCCCGTGGACGCCGGTCGCGGAGGCGGGCTTCGGCTGGGTCACAGAGCCCGGGGTTGCCGCCGCCCGCTCGGTTCTCGGGGACTTTTTCGAAAACCCCCGGGCCACCGCCGAAGACCGTCTGCGCTGCGCGCAGTGGGTGCGGGAAAACTATGGCTGGGATGAAATCGCGGGCGGCTATATTGCCCTCTACGAAGAAGCGGCGCGGGCTCCGGGCGCCGTCTCGGCCTAACGTCCGCGTACGCGCCGCCGCAACTCGATGAAGCGGCGGAATGTGTTGCGCACCCTCATCGACCGGCGCAGGCGGCCTTGTTCCGCCGCGCGACTCCGCGTTCGAGCATCCCGTTCACGAGCCGGCGCAGACTGTGGAAGCCCTCGTCGGGTACTGCGGGCGTCTCGTGCAGAGGCGTGCCGGGCAGACGGCTGATCCGCATCCGCCCCTCGCGCTCGGCAAACTCGAGAAGAACCGGCACGCCGGGCACCCCGGCCATCCGCCGCAGCGCGATACTCTCCCGCTTCGCACGTCTGGCTCCGCCGGGGGCGTGTTTGAAGGTCTTGACGACGACGTCATGCCGTAATTCGACAGTGTTTTTCGCCGATTCGACGCGGGCCGCGCCGTTCGGCGGCGTGTCGCGGGACGGGTTGTCGTTCATGGCTTTGGGAAGGGTTCGGGGCGCGCGCCTGTGCTCGGGCGCATAGTCGTCATTTCCGGATCCTTGTGAACCCGGTTGCCCGGAGCAATCCGGATCTATCTCAAAGGGCTTTTTGCCGTAAAGCCGGGGCAGAGCGCGACGCCGGACTGTCCCGCCGGTCCGAGGATACCGCTTTGCCCGCGGCCCCCGGAGCCCGCATTTTCAACGCAACCGGACGGGTGCCCGCCCTTTGCTTAGAACTCGGGGAAAATCGTGCCGAACTCAATGATTGTCGAGGGGGCGGAACCGTTCGGCCAGAACTCGAGGGTGCCGCCGAGGATGTCCGCCTCGAAGTAGGCCCACGAACCGCCGCCCGCGCTTGTGAACATCCACCCGCGGAGCATGAAGGTGAACGTGTCCGCTTCCTCGTCCTCCACTTCGCCGTAGGTCACGAAGCCGCCGTCGAGGTAGATGTTACCGAGCCGGTCATCGGCGGAGTGGAACCAGATTCCGTCAAAGTCCCACGAAGCCAACGGATAAAGAAAGCCGAGCCCCGGACTGAAGATCCATCCGCTGTCCTCGCTGATACGCTCGAAAAACCCGAGCCACGGTTGCCACAGCACATCAATCCCGTTTTCGGTCAAACTGCCCGCCGTGCGGAAGAGGCGCTCCTCGGCGTCTTCCTCGTAGCTCTCGTGGTATTCGACGAGTTCGAACTCGGCGACCACGCGGGATTCGCCGTCTCCGAAGCCGAACGATTCCTCCTCACGCTCGATGGTGCGGATGAGCCCGACATTTGGCGCGAACCACAGCGTGGTGTGGTCTTTTGAAGTTATCGTGATGCCGAAAAACTCCTGCTCGGAGGTCTCCACATCTTCCACGCGCAGGGCTTCAAAGGTCCCGGCGGGGACGGTGACTGTCTCGATTTCCGCGAGGGTCAACTCACGGGTAATCTCGACCACTTGGTTACCGAACCCGAAGCCGTCCATAATCGTCTCCCGTTGGTAGGTTGTGACGTAGGTTTCCCCGAGTTCCCCGGAGGCAGGAAGCAGGATCGGGTCGCCCTCGTTGATATTTGCCAACGTGAAGACTTCGCCCATGACAAAGACCGTGCCGTCGGTGCGGCGGTAGCGAACGCCGTCCGCGCCGATGAGGACGAGGCTGTCGATGTTGAAGCGGGCCGTGCCCATGGGGGTCGGCAGGTAGGTGACGACGCGCTGGATCGACTCCGTCACTCCGCCCGATTCCGAGCGAATGCGGGTTTGGTACATCCACTCGGCGTCGAGGAGGGTACCTTCGTCCTCCTCCTCTTCCACCGCCGGATCTTCCATCTGTCCGGAGAAAAAGGCCGTGTGCCCGTCTCTGAGCATGTACTCGTAATAGGGCCGCAGGTCGATGGTTTCGGCGTAGGCGGGAGCGGCGAGGAAGGCCGCCGCCGTGCAAAGGCTGAGAGACTTGCTTGTTCGTTTCATCGGTAT
>SLLG01000082.1 GCA_007134215.1 Opitutales bacterium
GCGCAGGCACCGGTTGTGCTGGAGCATCCCGCCGACCTCACGGTCTTCGAAAGCACCGTCGCCGAACTGAACGCCCTCGTCATCGGCAACCCCGCGATCGAGAGCTACCAGTGGTTCCTCGACGACCAGCCAATCGCCGACGGACCCCGCATCTCCGGCGCGCAGTCGCCCCGGCTCGTTATCCACGAGACCTTCCTCGCCGACGGCGGCGTCTACACCCTCGCCGTCACCAACGCCCTCGGGACCACCGTCACCGATCCCGCGGTCCTGACCGTCGAGGAAGTGCCCGACCTCTCCATCCTGCTCGACTTCGGCGACAACGGTCCGGCCCCCGTTTCCGGTTTCTGGAACACCATCGGCGCCGGTTCCTCTTTTGGTCCGTTCATCAATTCCATTAACGGCGAGGTGACCAGCGACGTCGAAATCGATATCGTCAATACGGGCGGCGCCGGTCTCCAATCTTCCGCCAACACCGAAGCCTGGGGCACGCGCGAGTTTGCCCCGGAATGGGCCGACACGAATGCCCTCAACGACCGTAGGTGGGTCAACCAGGGCGACTCCGCCACCATCCGTTTCCGAAATCTCGTGCCCTCGCGAACCTACGATATCGAGATTGCCTCTTCCTTCGCCGGCAGCGGCAGCACCGGCTCCGCGCCGGGCATCTTCAAGCTCGTCGGCGGAATCGGCCCCGCTCTGGGCTTCAACGCCCTTACCGCCGCCGAGCTGGGCACCGAGGTCTACTGGACCTCCCGCGGCCCCAACGACGGTGGCGGCAGCGGTGCCGCCGAAGGCTGGCTCATCTGGCCCGCCGTGCAGCCCAACGCGGAGGGCGAAATCACCCTCCACCTCTCGACCACGACAAACAACAACTCGCGAGTGTCCATCAATGCCATGCGCCTTGTCGAGAGCCGGGGCGATGCCCTCGAAAGCGCGCCGGTCTTCACGGAACAGCCCTCGGGCTTGATCGCGCTCATCGACACCACCGCCGAGTTCTCCGCCACGGCGGCGGCATCGCCGCCCGTTGAAGCCTACCGCTGGCTGCGGGACGGCGTCATGCTTTTCGATAACGACCGTATCTCCGGAGCGGATACACCGCACCTCACGATTACAGGCCTCGAATTGGCCGACACCGGCAGCTATATCCTCGAAGCAACGAATCCCGTAGGCACGACCGCGAGCGAGCCCGCCGTCCTTGAGGTGATCGATCCGCCTGCCGATGCCACCATCATGGCCCTTTTCGACTTCGGCGATGCCCTCCCCAATCCCGCCGGTAATTGGAACACCATCGGTGTGGGTAGTGAATTCACTGACCTTGTCGACTTCCTCACCGGCAGCTCCATTCCCGGTCTCATCCTTGAGGTCTCCGGCAGCCTGCAGCATTCAACCGGCACGACTGCATGGGGCACACGAGAGGTTTCCCCGCCATGGGCCGACGCCAACGCCCTCAACGACCGCCTCTTTGTCAGCAGCTCGGCTACCCTCACGCTGCGCAACCTCAATCCCGGACGCACCTACACCGTCGAGATCGCCTCCTCATGGGATTCGCCGCGCAATGGCGCTCACTATGGCATCCTCGAGATGCTCGGAGCGGAGGGTCTCGTCGAGGGCTTCAACGCTCACACCGGAGACAATCTCGGCACCAGCGTGCGCTGGACGACCATCGGCCCGGACGACGGCGGCGAAGACGAATACAGCGTCGAGGGCTGGATGATCTGGGAGGGCGTGCAGCCCGATGAAACCGGAACCTTGGTGATCGACCTCAATACATCGAACCGATCAACCTCCCGCGTATCCATGAACGCCATGCGCCTTGTGGAAGAAGCGGGAGACGACGATGCACCCGCACCCGGCACCCGCGCCGCCTGGCGTCTTACCCACTTCGGTAACACCGCCGACGAGGGCGACGCCGCCGACCTCGCCAACCCCACCGGTGACGGTCTCCCCAATCTCCTCAAGTTCGCCCTCGATCTGGACCCGACCGTGCCCGCCTCGGGCGCCGCCCGCGCCACGGTCGATCTCATTCACGACGGTTCCGACCGCTTCATCGAGTTGCACGTGCCCGCCGGGCTCGACCGCCCCGAATTGCGCTATATCCTCGAAATATCCGGGGACCTGGCCTCTTGGGAACCTGTGGCCGAAGCTGTGGGACAGACCACGAGCTTCACGGCAGCGCCCGGAGCATCGGTTTCCGCTGTCGACCGCAACGGGGACACCGTGAGCGTGACCCTCGCCCCCGAAGCGCCCGCCCGCGCGTTCTACCGCCTCACGATCAAGACCTTGGAATGAAGAATGGAGTATGCCCTCTCTCAATTGGCCGAACGGTATACAAGTCCCGGCGGGACACTCGCTGCCCCGTCGAGCCACCGAACGCAGCGGGCATCCTGCATCCATCCTTGCTCAGTTTTTCCTAGCGAACCCATATTTCCTTAGACTTCTCATTCTTCACCATGACAGAGAAATTGATCGACTGGGCCGAGGGCATTTGGAAAGTCCACCCGGAAACCGAGAACACCCCTTCCATTCTCTTTTGTGCGGATTGGGCTCCGGTGCGGGCTTTGGAGCCGGGTGTCGTTAACTCGCCGGGGAGCCTCTACTCGGAAGCGATCCGGGCCGAGTTACGGCGTTCGACCCTGCGGGTCGTGAATGTGGAGACCACCCTCCAAAGAAAAACCGGCGTTCTGCAGCCTGAGATAAAAGAAGGGCCCTCGTTCGGGGCACCCGCCGCCACCGTGAAGGATCTCCTCTCGGCAGGGTTTGATGTCGCCCTCCTCGCCAACAACCACATGGGCGATTTTGGAGCGGCGGGTATTTTCGAAACACGGGAGATCCTCGAAGAAGCCGGTTTGCAGACCTGCGGCACCGGTTCGTCCCAGGAAGACGCTTATGAGGCACGGGTTCTGGAAATTGGCGACCATTCCGTGGCCCTCGTCAACTTCCATGAGGGCGAAGAAGGCGAACACACCGAACGCAATCCCGCTCTTGCCGGATGGGATCTCGCACGCGTGGGTCGCGAGATCGCACGTCAGAAGGCAGCCGGTCGGCTGGTCATTGCCCTGCCGCACAGTGACCGGGAGTTCTTTCCCGTCCCCGCTCCTTACGGTCACCGGGCCTACCGGGGTTTGGTCGATGCGGGGGCAGATGCCGTAATCGGGCACCACCCGCATGTTCCCCGCGGCGTGGAGATCTACAAAGGTGCCCCCATCATATATTCCCAAGGGAATTTCGTCTTCTGGTCGGGGCAGCCCGGATTGATGCGCCGCCTTGGATACATGGTTCGCCTGTATCTCCTGCCCCACGGCGAACTCGCATTCCGCCTCCTGCCCTATCGCATCGAGCCAAAGGGGCTGCGCCTCTTGGAGGCAACCGAGCGGCAATGGCTCTTCTCGCAGCTCGAGTCGGTGTCCGGCGATGCCCTCGCTCCCGAATCCGTGCAAGCCTATTGGCACGCCGCCATGGATGCTTCTTCCGAGGATGAATGGCTCTCCGATGCGACCGGCATGGAATACACTTTCAAGTGCATGCGGGAACGCCATCCGCAAGGAATCGCCCGCCTGCGCACACGCCTTTGCTGCCCCGCCCACTATCACTTTATGAAGGAGGGCATTACCCGCGTGCTGGAAGGGAAACATGGCACGAGCCCTCCGGAACTGATTGAAAAATTCCGCCTCTGGACCGGATCGGCCGAGGGCCCGATTTCCGCCAACAGTTGAGTCATGAGCTTTTTCCGAATTCCCGCCCTGCCCTTCCGTCCGATAACGGCCTCGGCAGCTTGTCTCTCCCTTCTGCCTTCGCTCGCCGCGGGGCTCTTCACCCATGCGGACCTCCTTCCGAGTTTCGGCGACGGCAGCCTGACGAACGCCGGGTATGCTTTTCAGGACCGCCAACCCCTGGCCTCCTTCGAAGATCCGGAAGGCACCCTCTGGCAAGTGGTGGGCTATATTTCCCTCGATCGTCTGCCCGTCATCCAATGGCGAAAGCAAGAGGCGGACGCCGCGGAATGGTCCCTCTGGGCGCGGATCGGCCCGGATGCCGCCATCCTCCCCGCCCCCGGAGCCAACTGGCACGGGTACATGTCCGTGGGGATCGACACAGCCGGCTATGCCCACTTCCTCTACGACGGGCGCGGGGGTTCCGAGGGCTTCCGCTACCACCGGTCCGACCGGCCGGTGCACGCGGGCTGGAGCGGCGGTCTCATCAACCGCTCCGCCAACGGGCTGCCCGGCTGGAGCAGCAATACCAACTCCACCTATTGGCGCTTTTCCAAGCACCCCGCAACCGGCCGCCTCACCCTCGCCCTCCGCCGCTCCGGCAGTGGACATTCCCTCTTCGTCCTCGATGCGGATACGCAAATCTGGTCTGCCTTTCCCGGCACCCGCTCCTCCGATGGCCGCCTCTTCAACGACTCCGGCATCTTTGCCCAGTATGTCGCGCAGGATGTCGTCTTTCGCGGGGAGGATCTCTACGTCGGTTACTCGCACCGCATCACGGGCACTTCGACAACCAACGAGGACCTCAGCGTGATCAAGTTCGACGCCGCCGCCAACCGGTGGCAACGCCTCGATGGCACGCCCCTCAGCACCCCCGTGACGCCTTTCTCCGGCACCGTCATTGATCCAGCCAAAACCGGTTCCATGCTCGACCACCGCTGGGACATGATGGCCGACGGCGCCGGCCATATTCATGGCTTCTACCGGCGCCTTGACGAGCACGGCTTTCTCCAGATCTATCATTTCTGGATCGACGAAAACGACACCGTCCACGGTCCCGCCCCGGTCACCGACACGCGCTACTCCCAATTTTGGCAGGACGCCGCCTCCTCCCGCGCCAACCTCTCCCAGGCCCGCAGTTTCTATATCGCCGACCGCGTCTACGTTGCCTGGCAGGAGGAGGCCCTCGGCAATCGCACTGTCGCCGCCGCCTCGCGCCCTCCCTTCACAGAATGGACCGCCCCAGTGGTCATCGATGAAACCGACCTTCTCGCCGCCGATCCGGAATTTGAACGCTGGGCATGGGATACGCGCAACGAGATCTGGCTCACTGCCATGCCCTTCCGTCAGAACACCCCGGCGGGCCGGCCCGTATCCGTTATTCAAATACCCTTTGCCAACCTCCCCGTGCCCGCGGGCGCCCCAACCACCTACACAACCTGGATCCTTGGTTTTGAAGGCCTGAACACCGCCGCGCGGCAACCCGCCGCCAACCCCGCCCGCGACGGCCTACCGAATCTCCTCAAATACGCCCTCGGCATGGACCCTCTTCAGTCCGGCCCGTCCTCCGGCAGCCTGCCCTCCGTCGTGTGGAATGAAGGTCACGCCACTTTCCATTATCACCACGATACCCGCTTATCCGACGTCGCCTACCGCGTCGAGTGGTCCACCGACCTCGAAACCTGGCACCGCACCGGCCTCACCGAAACCACCCTTGAAGCCGTCGACGGTCTCGAACTCCGCCAGGCCCGCCCCACCGCCGCGCCTCAACCCGCCTTCTTCCGCCTCTCAATCGAACCCCTCCCCTAAAATCCATAATGAAAATGCACTCCCGCCTGTTTCTCCTCCTTCCGCTCTTCCTCCTTCCGCTGCTCTCGGCGGATGAGGAAGCCCTTTTCCAGGCGCGCTCGGCGCACTTGTTTGATCACGTGGCCGACGTCTACAACGCCGCCGGCTACCCCGGCACGGGCGGCACCGATCCGGGAAAATTCTTCTGGCCAAAAACCGTGGCCCGGTTCGAGAAATACGGTCCCGAGGATGCCCTCGCCAACCAATGGGTGCGCGATGCTTCCACCATCAACACCTTCCACTTCTATTTTCCCGGCCTCGCGGCAACGCTGTTTGGCTGGCCGGATGCGCCCGAGGTCGTGAATCGCCGCGACCTCATTCTCCAGCGCCTCATCGACTCCACGCACGCCAACCGCCTGCAATACAACATCTGGACGGGCGAGGGCACGGAAAACCACGTCTACATGTGCCGCGCGCCGGGCTATCTCTTTGCACAGCTTGCAGTGGAGCGCGGCATCACGCCCGCACCGGGCCAACCCGCACCGGCCGAGCGCCTCGCGCAGATGCGCGCATGGGTCATGGAAACCGCTGCCCTCATTCTCCGGGTGGGCAGTTCGGAATGGGACTCCGATCAATACGCCGCCTACAATGCGCAGGGCTGGCTCGTCCTCTTTGACCACGCGACCGATCCGGAAGTGCGCGACGCCGCCCGCGCCGTCCTCGATTTTTACGCCGCCTCTCTCGCCCTCAAGACCACCCAGAGCCTCCAGTCCGGGCCCAAGCAGCGGGGTGTGCCGAACAATAACGGCCGCGCCTCGGCCGATTTCCTCGCCTGGCTCTGGTTCTCGGAAAACGACCAGCCCCCCGCCTCTTGGCAAGGGAGCGAACACCTGCCCTCCGTCCTCGCCGCCGTGAGCACCTACCGTCCGCCCGCCATCAGCCTCGCTCTTGCCCGCAAGCAGCTCTCACGCAATGCCACCTACCGCAACAGCAAGCCCTCCTACCTGCTCACGCGCCCCTCGGAAACAAAAGAAATCTACCACATCGGCGAACGCTACACCATGGGCACCGCCTTCGACATCCACGGCGGCTGGAGCAACGCCTCCTGGGCAATTGTCAGTTGGAAAGCTATTATTGAAAATAGCATCGGCAACCCCGGCGTCCTCTGGGGCAACGGCGGACAGAAATCCACCTCGCACGCGCGCGGGCGCAATCCCTACGACCAGTTCGTGCAGCACCGCGGCACCCTCATTCAGATGACGCGCGTGCCCGCCGAAGCCGCCGGCATCGCACAGGAAGTCGGTGAACTCATCGGCGACACCGTGAGCCACCCCACGGGCGACAGCTGGCGGCAACGCTTCGCCGCCGACTTCATTGCCCGCTTCGGCATGGGCCACCAAAACAACCCTGTAAAAGACAATGTGCGCGGCGACGTCACCTCCGCCAACGCGCGCCGCAGCAGCCTCTTCCACCCCGGCCTCAGCCGCAGCGTGAGCCACAACATCGTCTGGCTTCAACTCGACGGCACCTACGCCGCCGTGCGCTCCCTTCGTCAAGCCGCGCCGACGACAGCCAGCAACTCTGTTTACGACACCGCCGCCCTCGACCAGCTCGCGGGTATCGTCATGGAACTGGGCACAGAGGAGGATTACGGCTCTTTTGCCGCCTTCCAGGATGCCGTCCTCACGCAGACCGCACTCGACCTCACCCACCGCGATGCCGCCGCCCCGCGCATTGTTTACACCACCCTCGAAGGCGATGTCCTCGACGTCACCTTCGCCACGAGCGGTGAATGGGTAGAGCCCGATTTCGATTGGAACTACGGCGTGACGGAGCAGCGGGTCGGTTTCAACACAGAGGACTGGATACAGCCGTCATGGCCATCCGGCGAAGGCCACGGCCGCCGGGCCCTCTGGACCGTCAACGGCGAACCCGTCGACCTCGACAGTGAGTGGCCTGTGCACGACGGTCCCAACCTCCGCCAAGCCGACGGCATCCTTACCCTCAACGACGGCAGCGAAGCCTATGAGGTTGATTTTAGCGGAGACGCACCCGTTTTCCGCACCTACACGCTTACCGCCGGCATGAGCCCGGACGTAACAATCTTCCTTGTCGGAGGAAACATCCAACTCGCCTTTACCTCTGTGAACGGCACGCGCTATCAGGTTCAGTGGAGCCCCGACCTCGAAGCGGCTTCATGGCAGGACCTCGGCACCCCGCTGAGCGGCGACGGAAATAAGATCGTCTTCGCCCATCCGCTTGCCGATTTGCCCGGCAACCAACATTTCTTCCGTGTCGCCGTCACTCCTCATTGAAGGGTTGATCGCCGTCCGTCGGCCCCGCCCGGACCATGCCGCCGCTGCCCCATGCGGGTGTCGGATCTCGTGTAAGCCCTACAACTTCCGTCGAACTTACACAATCGTATGGCAGCGCGATGGAGGGGCTCAGGAGAGGTCCGCCGCGCAGGGACGATGACGATGGTGTCGTGACGGGGTGCGACGGCCGGTGGAAGCTGCTTCCATAGGTTAAATTTGAATTTGACACGCCAATTGGTTTAACCGCCTTATCTGGTTTTAGGTTTCCGACGCTCTCTCCTCTTGTCCAACCACCAGAACCAGGAAAACCATGAATCCTATCCGTATGCTCGCCGCATGCTTCGTCTTGACCTTTTCCACCCTCCACGCCCAGCAAACATGGGAACGCGTGAGCGGAGGGCAGTATACCGACGTCCTCCACGACGGAGACCGCTTTTGGGCGGTGGGCCACAACGGGTTTCTCAGCATTTCCACCGATGGCGCGGCATGGGAGCACCGTGAACTGGCCAATAATTGGTTTGCCGAGGCCATAACCCGTGGCGGTACCGGGCTCTTCGTGGCCGTAGGCGGATTCGGGCAGATTTTCACCTCCCCGGACGGCGAGGCGTGGACACCGAGGACCAGCGGAACCACCCAATGGCTATTCGACGTAGTCCATGCCGATGGCCGGTTTGTCGCGGTGGGGCGGCAGGGCGCGGTGGTCACCTCAAACGACGGGATCACATGGACACCGCGGGTCAGTGGAGTGACGGAGGAATTGCGCGGCATAGCGGCGGGCAACGGTCGCTATGTGGCCGTGGGGACGGGCGGGGTTCTGCTATCCTCCGCCGACGGGGAGTCCTGGGTGTCCCATGACTCGGGAACGCCGGTTGCGCTGAGCGCGGTGATTTTTGACGGCTCCCGCTTCATTGTGCAGGGACCGTCGAGCCAGGCGCGGTCGGCGGACGGGGTGAACTGGTCCATCGTCAGTGCGAGCGGCAACGCCTACGGTGCCATGGCCCTTGGCGCGGGGGTCTATGTGCAAGTCGGGATTTTCGGACGGATCTCGTATTCGGCGGACGCCGACTCCTGGACGAACGTGAATCCGCTGCCAACCGCGCACACGTTATCGGGAATCGCCCACGGAGGCGGCACGTGGGTGGCGGTGGGCAACGGCGGCACCCTCCTCAGCAGCTCCGGCGGCGCGGTGTGGACCGCCCGCTCCAACGAAGGGATTGACGCGACCTACACTGACATTGTCTTCGGCA
>SLLG01000298.1 GCA_007134215.1 Opitutales bacterium
CGCTGGTGTTTCCGGCCTCGCCGACGGTCATGGCGACGCGGACGGCGGCGGCTTCGACGTCGTCGACCCACGGGTGGTCGGGAATGGCAAAGATTAAAGACAGTTCTTGGTTCCTGGGGCTTGGTGCTTTGTTGGGGGAAGACAAGCGGCGAGACGCCGCTTCCACTTTAAGATGTTGTTCGAGGACGCGGCGGTTGAAGGTTTGGCGGAGGCTGTTGGTGGTGACGAAGCCGAAGCGGCGGGCCTGGCCGGAGCGCACGAGGTCGGCGGCGCGGTGCCACCAATACATGACGTAGTCGGCGCTTTGGGGGATGGCTTTGACGGTCTTGCGCAGAGCTTCAACATAGCCGGCGCCGAGGGCATCGCGCATGCGGGAGGCACCGATAAACGGCGGGTTGCCGACGATGAAGTCGGCCTGGGGCCAGTTGGCGGGGCGGGGGTTTTGGTAGGTATAGACGGGAAGCTGGGCGGATTCGTCGGGGACGGGGCGGCCGGTGACGGGATGGGGTTTGGTGGTGCGGCCGTCCCAGTGGGTTTGGGGGCGGCCGTCTTTACCGGTGACTAGCTCCTGACGGTCGTAGGCGAGGAGGGCGTCGGGGGTTTCAATGTTCCGGGCGTCTTCGAGGACGGGCTCGGAGACGGTTTTGATGTCGCCGGCGGTGCGGAGGTGCCACTGGAGGTAGCCGATCCAGAGGACGAGTTCGGCGATGACGGCGGCGCGGGGATTGATTTCGATACCGAGCATCTGGCCGGGGCGGACGGTGGCGGTATCCATTTCGAGGTTACGGTTGCCGCCGAACCGCTCGAGGGTATCGAGGACTTCGCCTTCGAGGCGTTTGAGGTGTTCGAGGGTGACGTAGAGGAAGTTGCCGGTGCCGCAGGCGGGGTCGAGGACGCGGAGGTGGCAGAGGCGGCGGTGGAAGCGCTCCACTTCGTCGCGGGCCGGGCGGATTTTGTCGTCGGCGGCGAGACGGGCGGCGGCGGTCTGCACGGCCTGCCAGTCGGCGCGGAGGGGCTCGATGACGGCGGGGAGGACGAGGCGCTCGACGTAGGCGCGGGGGTGTAGTGGGCGCCGAGTTTGTGGCGTTCGGCGGGGTCGAGGGTGCGCTTGAGGAGGGTGCCGAAGATGGCGGGCTCGACATCGCGCCAGTCGCACTTGGCGGATTCGATGAGGAGTTCGAGCTGGTCGTCGGTGACGGCGTGGGCGATGCGCACATCGCGCTCGTAGACGTAGGCGTTTTCGGCGGTGTCGGACGATTTCGGACGCGGCCCGGGGACGCCGAGGATCCCGCAGAGTTCGTGGATGAAGAGCTGGTAATTCGCGCGCTCGCCGCCGTCTTTGCCCGACCACCGCGCGATGAAGGCGTCGACGGGGGCGGCTCCGGTGTCGGGCGATGGCGCTGCGGTCGCATGGATGCATAGTTAGAGGCGCGACGGGGACGAAGGAAAGTAAATATTGACGCGAGGCCGCCGCGGATGCGTCGTAGCGCCACCAATGCCTGCCCGCAGGTGTTTGGTTGAGGCGCGAAGCTGTCGATTTTCCGTAAATTTTCAGGAGGAGGACATCTAGGGTTGCTTGTTTAGGTAGGGTTATGCCCTATTGCTTCCGTGAGTTTGTTCCCGATGTCATTTAGATGACAGGCTTCCGGAAAAGCCTGTTTCTGCGAGCTGCGATCCTTTGTCTGTACGGCGCTGCGGTTGCTGTCGCAGGAAACGAAGAGGTGACCGAAATTCTTGTGCGCTATTCCGAGCAGACAACCTCGGAGGAGATGGAGGATCTTGAGCAAATCCATGCCATGGAATTTGTGCATTGGTTGCGCCACCTCGACGTATATGTGCATAGAGTCCCGGATGCACGCGACCTGAAAAGCCTTCTCAACCGGCTCAACGCTGATCCGCGGGTGGAATACGCCGAGCCCAATGCGGTAAAGCATCTCCAAAGCTGGAGTCGTCCGACGGACCCGCAGTATTCCCTGCAGTGGTACCTCTTCAACTCGGGTCAATCTGTGAATGGCACACGAGGCCGGAAGGGGATTGATATAACGTGGGAAGAGGCTATGCGCCTCTATGAACCGAAACAAGAAATCGTGGTCGCAGTTCTCGATTCCGGTGTGGCCCTCAATCACCCGAGTTTTCTTGATCTTGACGCGGAGCAGACGGTTCTTTGGCGGAACCCGGGTGAGGAGAGCGACGGCAAGGACACAAATGGAAACGGCTGGGTCGACGACATCTTCGGCTGGGATTTTTTCGACAACCGGAATCAACCGTGGGATGTCAGCGGTCACGGATCGCTTGTCGCCGCAATTATCGCTGCAAACGCGGGTAACGGTCGGGGTGGCGTGGGCATCGCTCCCGATGCGCGTATTATGTCGATCCGCATTTTCGACCACATGGGAAATGTCAAAACATCCGCGTGGATCGAGGGTTCGACCTATGCGGTTCGCAATGGCGCGCAGATCCTCAACCTCAGTTTCGGAGGTACCGAATACTCAATTACAGACTCCCTTCAGATCCAGTGGCTGGAGAAGCAGAATGTATTGGTCGTCGCGGCGGCGGGCAACTCCTCGGAGGATTCCGACGTCCGTCCGCAGTATCCTGCTTCCTATACCGCGGACAACCTGCTTTCCGTTGCCGCAATCGACCAGAACGGCGATCTCGCCGACTTTTCGAACTATGGACGGGAAACCGTCGATGTGGCCGCCCCCGGAGTGAATATGTTCGGCCCGGATGTTCGCCGTGAGGTGTATTTTAATGAGGACTTCAAGGATGGTGCGGTGGATTGGGTCACGGGGCCGCTCACCGGAAATCAGTCATCCCGTGCTCACTGGAGACCCTGCCGTCCTCTCGTCTCAAGCCTGGCATGGCTCACCGACGGTCTCGGATTTCCCGGGCCACCGATTGACTACGAGCCCCACACGCAAACGTACGCCGCGACACCGTTGATCGACCTCGGAGGTTGGGTAAGTCCGATTGCGGAATTTGAACTTGTCTATGAACGTGAACCTCGTTGGGACCGGTTTATCAACGATGTTGTCGCCGTCCAGGTAGGCGTCGACAAGGAGGGCTGGGAGGAAGACGGGTGGAGCACTGTCGCCTTGATCTACGACCAGACGGATGGCACCGACCCGTTGGTCCCTCGAACGGTAAGCCTTGATTTGGGTGCCTATGCCGGAGACCGCGTTCGGATCCGATTTCTCTTGGAGAACGATGATACTCTCCAGGACAGGGGTATCTACCTTACCGACTTCCGCCTCAATGACGTCACGGTCTTTAAAACCGGGGCCGAGTATCAATACAACCAAGGCACTTCTTTTGCCGCCCCCGTTGTTTCCGGAATCGGGGCGTTGGTCTGGGCGCAGAAACCGGAACTCCGTGCCGAAGAGGTGGCGCTGATTCTACGCCTCAGTGCGGAGAACAACCCTTACGAATCACTTCGCGGACGCCTTGTTCACGAAGGATCGGTTGACGCGCGAAACGCCCTGCTCTTAGCCGAGCGATTCAATCCTGCCCTTGCCCGGATATCGGTGGACTCCCGCACAGAGGACTACTACGAACTTCGGCACAAAGACTTTGGGTACATTTATCTTCCGAACTCGGTGTGGGGTGACTGGGCCTATTCGGAAAACCTTGGCTGGATGTATGTCCGGATTGACGGGGAACGTTCTGCGTTTTGCTATGTCGAGGACAGAGGCTGGCTTTGGATCCCCTTTGACGGGCACGGCCGCGCTTTTGATTCGACGGCACAGTCATGGTTCTTCATCGGTGCCGAGGATACCAAACATAGACGGACCGAAAAAGAGCCATCCGATGGCAACGACCGAACCGCTCGTGCGGTATTTCCTCCGGGCGCGCATCTCTCCGTCATTACAGACGTGGCAGCGTGGATTTTCGTGGGACGGTGAGGGGAATTTCAGTATTGTCTCCTCCCGCCTTTTTCGCTTCCTCTCGCTTTTTCCCCGCATTCCCCCGGAGACCATGCCCGATATCAACATTCTCTCCCATGACGCCGTTGCCGACGGCTCGACGGACAACTGCGCTGCCATCCAGGCGGCCATCGACGCCTGCCACGGGCGCGGCGGCGGGCGGGTCGTCATTCCCGGCCCGGGGGTGTTCCTCTCCGGCGGCCTGCTCCTGAAGGCGGGGGTGGAGCTGCACTTGGAGCACGGGGCCGTTTTGCGCGCTTCGCCGGAGTTTGCGAGCCACCGTCCGCTGCGTTTGGTGGACGGCAACTTCAACGCGGGTTCCGCCGCCCGCCCGCAGGAAACGGAGGCGCGTTGTTTTATTCAGGCCATTGGTGCGGATGACATCGCGTTTTCGGGGCGTGGGATGATCGACGGCAACGCCCGCGCCTACCGCGACGCCGACCTCGGACCGATCTACCGCATGAAGGCGGACCGCCCGCGCCTCATTCTCCTCGAGAACTGCCGCCGCGTGACGGCCCGCGGCATCACGATCCGCGATGCCTCCAACTGGTCCTTCCATCCCGTCGGCTGCGAGGACGTGCTCGTCGACGGCATCCGCCTGCTCAACGACCTTAAGACGCCGAATTGCGACGGGATCGATCCGGACCACTGCAAAAATGTGCGTATCGCCAACTGCCGTATCGAGGCGGGTGACGACGGCATCGTCATCAAGAACCACGCGAGTTTCGCTGAATACGGGGCATGCGAGAACATCACCATAACGAACTGCACCATCGTCAGCACCTCGACGGCGATCAAGATCGGCACGGAGAGCCACGGCGACTTCCGCAACATCGTCGTCGCCAACTGCGTCATCGACCGCTCCAGCCGGGGCATCGGCATCCAGCTGCGCGACTGGGGCAACGTGGAAAACGTGCTCTTCCAGAACATCGTTGTCCGCACGCGTCTTTTCGACAGCCTGTGGTGGGGCCGGGCGGAGCCGGTCGCCGTCACGGCGCTGCCCCGCCGCCGCGGCGACCGGATCGGCGCGGTGCGCGGCGTGCACTTCTCGAATATCCGCACGGAAGGCGAGGGCGGTGTCATGGTCGTGGCCGCGCCCGAGGCTGTCGTCGAGGACATACGCTTCGATCATGTCGCCGTGACTCTTGTGAAGACGACGAAGCACCCTTGCGGATGGAAGGACCTGCGGCCCGTCGACGGTGAGGAGCACGGCGGATGCGAGCGTCATCCGGTGCACGGCTTTTTGCTCGAGAACCTCCGGCGCGTCTCCCTCAACCATTGTTCGGTAAAGTGGGGAAAAAATCACTACGATCCCGCCGCGGGCCGCCCTCCCGAATGGGAGAGCCCCCTCAAGGCGGAAAATGTCGACGGCTTGCGCGTGACGGAGCTTGAGGAGATCGCGTAGGGCGCGGATTGACCCGGAGGCAAGGGGCGGCCAGCGTGTGCGGTATGGACGATGAGCGCGTATGCGGAACGCGGTGGTTATCGCTGCATGAGAAGGTGGTGCGGCGGGGCGACGGCAGCGAGAAGCGCTGGACCTACGCCCGGCGCGAGGGCACGGCGGGGGCCGTGTGCGTCGTCGCGCATACAGGCGGGGATTCGCCGCAGTTGCTGCTCATCCGGCAGTTCCGGCCGCCGGTGGGGCGCGAGGTGCTGGAGTTTCCGGCGGGCCTGCTCGACGACGGTGAAACCGCCGAGGCGGCCGCGCTGCGCGAGCTGCGGGAGGAAACCGGGTGGACGGGCACGGTGCTGCGGGTCGGTCCCTGCATCCCTTCCTCGCCGGGAATGACGGACGAATGGGTGCGGATGGTGGACGTGCTGTTGAGCGAAGGCGGTGATGCGCAGCCGGACGGCGACGAGCAGATCAAGCCGGTGTGGGTACCGTGCGCGGACTTGTCCCAAGCGCTGGAGTCCTTTGACGCAGAAGGTGTGATGATCGACGCGAAGCTATGGAGCTTTGCCGCGGGAATGGCCTTCGCCGCGCTGGCGGAGAGGGACGCGGCGCCATGAGCGGCGGCGTGCGGCAGAGAACCCACGCCTTGTGGGCGGCGACCGCCTTGTTTCTCATGGCGGCGGTGGTCGCTGGGTGCGCGGGGCCGCGCTTCGAAATACCGCGGCCCGATCCGGGGCTTGTCGATCAAATGGCGGCGGAAATCGGAGAGCGGCGGATGCGGCTGCGTGCCGGGGACGGCGACCGGCTCTTCGCGGCGGGCTTCCCGCTCGCCGCCGTGGTCGCGCGTCACCTGCCGGAGGTTCCTTCGCGCCCGGCCATTGGCGTGCGCTTGCACGACCTTTCCGTCTACGAGGAGGGCGAGCGTGTCGCGGCGGCGGCACTCTTCGGCGTGGGCGAACGGCCTTCCGTGGCTTACGTGATCGAAGGTTCACCCGCCGGGACCGCAGGGTTGCTCCCCGGCGACGTCCTCGTGGCTGTCGGCGGACGGGCTGTCGGCGGCGGGCCCGGCGCGAGCCAACGCGCGGGCCGGGCCGTTGCGGCCGCCCTGGAGCGGACGGGTGAGGCCGTCCTTGCCGTGGAGCGGGGCGGCGGGCAATTGGAGTTTCGCGTCGGCAGCGTGCGCATTGCCGACATGCCGGTGCGCTTGCGCGGCAGTAACCGTGTCAACGCTTGGGCGCTCGGGCGGCGGGTCGAGATCAACGCGGGCATGCTGAGCTTCGTCGAAAACGAGCACGAACTCGCCTTCATCATCGCCCACGAGATGGCGCACAACGCCCTGCGGCACCACCGGGCCGTCTTATGGAATTACCTGCTCGGCACGGCGGGCGATGGATTGCTTGCCCTCGTTGGCGTGCTGACCCCCAACCTCGGGGGCCTCTCCGCCGCCGCCGCGCGCTCCGAGGCCTTTGAGTATGAAGCGGATCTCTTCGCCCTGCGCTGGATGGCCGAGGCGGGCTTCGATCCGGTGCAAGCGCTCGACCTCTGGCCCCGGCTCGCCGCCCGCTCCGCGCCGCCCCGCGTCGGCCGTCCCGTCATCCGCTCCCATCCGCCCGCCCCGGAACGCGCCGCCTTTATGCGCGCCGTGGCCGACGAACTGCGGCCTTGATTGAGTCCGCATTGCCTCGCGCGGGAAGTGCTTCCGGCGGTGGAACGCCGTGGCTTTCGCGTGGACGGGATCGCCGCATCAATTAATCAACTAAAAATAGAAAATTACTTAATGTTATTAGCTGGAACAGCGTAAGCAATTTTTGCCTCTGGTCTCAAATTGTTCTTGTTCTTGCGCAGTTAAATTCCTATCAACAGGGCAAGGTTTAGTTCATTCTCAGATCGCAAGGGATCAAGTGACTGGCCCGGGTGTGCTGTTACGGCCGCCTCCTAGTAGTGTGTGATTGGAATGTGGGCCACTTCCTCCTGTGCCCCTGTGGTCCAACATTACGCACTGTGCCATGAAAACACTTCTTCGATTCCGTCCAAAGGGGCAGGTGAGACTGTACCCGGTTTTCCGCCCTTCCTGTGCCCGATACGATCACACACTGCGGTGCATGATTGCGCTGGCGGTAGGCTTTCTCCTGTGGCCGTTGAACGCGCCCGGAGATCTTTCGTTGCAACCGACGGCATCCGGGATTTTCGCCATGGAGCAGCCGTTCACCGGCCTCGACGTGTCCATCGCGACGGAGACGGCGACGCTCGGCGGGATGAATGTCGAGGACGACTGGTTTTTCGACGCGGAGGCGGGCGACGAGTTGAGCGTGCGGGTGGAGGGTGCGTCCGCCACGGCGCGCATGTACCTCCGTCTCCGTGACACGGCGGGCCAGACCCTCCTGACCGTGAACGGCACGGCGGGGGCACCGGCGGAAATCCGCAACCACCTCTTTGAGCTTCCCGGCACCTACCATGTCCGTGTGCTGAGCCCGGACGAGGCGGTTGCATATGGTTTGCGGGTCATCCGCAACAGGGCTCCTCTCGATCTCGAGGTGGAGCCCAACGACACCCTTGGAACGGCGACCCGCCTTCTTTCCCCCGTCGCTGTGGCGGGCGGCTACCGGTTGCGCGCGGTGGGCGCGCTCGACGGCGGAGACACCGAAGGCGATCTGTATGCCCTTGGCTTTTTGGCGGCGGGCGACACCGTCAATCCGTCGCTTGGGCTCGAAGCGTCCGAGTCGCTTGCGTCCGGCGATTTGATCGTGCGGATGCTCGCCGCCGCCGGCGCGGTTGCCGCGGATTTCGACGGGGAAGGCACGGAAACCCAGTCCATCGCGGACGCGGGAGAATATTTCCTTAGGGTCACCAACGCCAACGCGGCGGGCGGCGCGCTGGAATTCGACGGGATGGATGATATCGCGGTGGTCCCGATTGCACCGGAAATCAGCCTCGGCGAATTCACGGTCGAGGGCTGGGTTCTTCCCCGCCGCATTAAAGGTGATTGGCAACCGTTGATAACGAAGCAAAACAGCACGGGCGGTGACCGGAATTTCGGGCTCTTCATCCGTCCGAATACCTCGCGGATTCATTTTACCTTTCAGACGGGTGGAACCTACCGCAGTTGGGACAGCGTCCGCAGTCTCCCGCTTGACCGTTGGTCGCATGTAGCGATGACCTATGACGGGAGTGAGCTGAGACTCTATATTGACGGCGTGTTGGACAACGCTGTGACCACGACGGGTTTGCCGGTCGAGAATTCACATCCTGTGAAGTTGGGACGGGAATTTGATGCCTACGTTGGATTCGAGGGACTGCTGGACAAGGTCCGGATATGGAGTTTGGCACGGACCGGGGAGCAGATTGCGGCATGGTATGACCGTCCGGACTTGGCTGATTCCACTGTAGGGCTTGTGGGCCATTGGCGATGCAATTCTGTGGGAACCGTTCTTACCGATGCGGGACCAAACGGATTTGACGGTCTTCTCGGCGACGAAGACTGGAGCCTGACCGCGCCCGCCCGCGTGGCGTCCTTTGCGCCGGTGGATTTTCCGGGCGGGTTGGATGCCATTTACCTGCTCGATGTTTTTGTCGGTGACACGCTTCCCCCCGCCGTGACGGGAACAACTCTTGCCGACGCGGCGGACGCGCCGGAAGTTTTGGTGCGCGAAGTGGAAATTTCGTTTTCGGAAGAGCTTGATGTGGCGCGTGCCAATACGGTTGC
>SLLG01000286.1 GCA_007134215.1 Opitutales bacterium
AGTCCCGACCACGGAGCATCTTCGGCGGAGTCGGCAAGGACGTGTCCGCCGAGGAGGGCTTCACCGTCCTCGCGCGTGGTCCATCCGCCGGTGATCCAGTTGTCGAGTCCTGCGGTGAAGTCGTCGCGGAAGGGCAGCGACTGCAGGCCGCCCCCGTGCTCGGCGACCGATACGGTGTCGATGTACCAGCCGTCACCAACATCTCCGTCGTTGTTTGCGGTGAGGGTAAAGCGGATACGCAGGTTGGCCGCGTCGCGATAGGCGGAAAGATCCAGCCGGGTTTCCGACCATTCGGATTGCTGGGCTGACACGGAGTAAAGGTCCGTCCAATTGGAGCCGTCCGTCGACACCGCGACGTAACCGCGGTCACCTGTGCCGAAGTCGTAGCGCTCATGGAAAGTAAGGACGGGCCATTCGCTGCCGCGCAGGTCCACGGCGGTCGTTGCCGAGGAGGAGGCATTGTTGTGGTGCATGGTTTCCGGCGAATCGGTGAGCGACCGTTCGCCACTGTGGCTGTGCGTCGCGGTGAGGCCCCACATACCGGTGACGTTCCAGCTTTGCAGCCCTTCGCTGAAGTCGTCGGCAAACGGAAGGGGGTTGTTCAAGGTTTGAACGGAGCTGCTTTCGTCGCTGTCCGGAGAGTAGGTTCCGTAGGGGGAAACGGCATACACCCGGTAGTAATAGACGGTGTCCATCGCCAGTCCGGTGTCCGTGAAAACAGGGGCGTTTTGATCGCTCACGGTTCCGGCGAGGGGGGACTGGATGCCGACATCGGGGGAGGTGGAGCGGTGAACCGCGTAGTGCGAAAACAGGTTGTCTGTGTTGGCTTCCCATGTCAGCCGCATCGAATGAGAACCAACTTCGTCGATGGCGGGTGCCGGAACGACCGTCGGAGACTCCGCCAAAGAAATGTTGTCGATGTGCCAGCCCTCGGCGGTGTGGGCGGAATCCGTGGTCAGCCGGAAACGAATGAGGACGGAAGGTTCGCCCGCATAATCCGACAAGACAAAACGCTCGCGGCGCCAGTCCAAGGAACCCGTGCCGTATGCGGCCAGTGTCGTCCAACTGCCCCCTTCGTCTGTGGAGATTTCCACATTACCGGTGTCGCCGCTGGCAAACGTGTAGCGGTGGACGAACGAAAGCACCGGGGTGTCGGCTGCGGAGAGATCGACCGGAGCGGCCAACGTCAGCGGTTGGGAGGCGATGTTGTTCTCATACTCGGCATACGGCGAATCGGCCCATGCGTAGGTGCCCGAATATGTGTATTCATCGGAAAGCGCCCATGGCGCTGTGGCAATCCATGTGTTTGGCCCGCCTTCGCCGTCATCGAGAAACGGGTAGTCCATTCCGGCGGGCGTGAGCGCGGTGACTTCGTTGGAGAGAGTGGCCAGATCACCGGCGTTAACGACAGCGACGCGATAGTGGTAGCGGGTCTTTGGTGAGACGCTGATGTCGGTGAACGTGGATTCCGTGGCGGAAGTGGTCTCACCGATAAGCGTGGCGCGTGTGGTCTTGATACCACTTTCACGTGAACGATAGATGCGGTATCCGGCAAAATCGTTCGTCTCCGATGCGCTCCAGCGAAGTGTTACCGAGTTTCGTTGGAGGTCATCACCCTCCGGTTTATCGAGAGTGACTGGCGCCGGCGCTTCGCCGATCACGACGTCATCGACAAACCAGCCCTCCATGACAACGGACGCATCCGTCACGAGCCGAAAGCGGAGGCGAATGTCCACCTCCGAAGCGTGCGTGCTCAGATCAATGTATTCCCTCTGCCAATCGGAGAGGCTTCCCGTGTATTCCGCGAGCGGTTGCGGGAACCAACTGTCGCCGCCATCGGTCGAAATCTCCACGCTGCCGAAGTCGTAACCCGTCTCAAGGAAATAAAGGTGATTAAACGCGAGCATAGGGCGCTCCAAACCGGTCAAATCCAGCGATGTTGCCAGTGTGAGCGACGTGTCTGAGTTGTTTCCGTAGAAACCACCCGGAGAATCTGCCGCGGAACGGGTGGGTGAGACGTGACGGACTGTTGTCGGCCCCCAGGTGCCTGAGGCTATCCAGTTGTCGAGGCCTGATTCGAAATCATCTTCAAAGACGATTTGTGCATTGGATGCAAGTGCGGCGATGATGCTTACGACCGCTATGCAAGGAGCAGATAAGGATGAGTGTAAATTCATTATCCGAGTTTAAACACCATGTGCGTTAGGACAATGAAGACCGCAGAGGGAGGTCGGATTAGAAGCGTTTCTAAAACGCGTTATCAGAAGAGGCATTCAGCGATTCCGCGCGAAGCGGTGGACATGGGCGTTCTTATCACACAAAGAGTTCGCCAGTCGATACACTTCACGTCGGCGGACTTCGCGGCGTGCGCAGGCGTGAGGGAACGTTTTAGTTCGGCTTGTCCGCGTTGAAGGTATCCCTGTCCGCCTGCGGCCAGTCAAACTTGTCGAGGGAGGCGCGGATGAACGCCGCCTGGCGCGCGGAAACTTCGGGTGTGAAGTGCACGTGGTCGCGGTAGATGTCCGCTCCGAGGGCGGCGGTGAAGGCGTGCAGGTCGATGATCTCGATCCCGTGGCTCTCCATGATTCCGGCGGCGGCGGCGTTGTAGGCGGTGAGATCGGCCTCGTAACGGTGGAACGAGCGGGAGTGGCGCTGGTGCTGGACTTCATCGACCGGTGTCGTCGTGATCCAGACAAGACGTTTGCCCGCGCCGCCGACGAGGGAGACCATGGCCTCAAGGTTGCGCCTGTATTCCGGGAGGGGCACCTGTTTCTCTCCGGTTCGCGGATTCGCTTTGATGTCGTGGAGCCCGCAGTTGATGAGGAAGGTGTCGGCGACGTCGGCGTCGGACGCGAAGAGCGCGCGTAGGTGGGCGAGGACTCTTGCGGAGTCGCCGCCATTGGCCCCCTGCGCGGAGTCGAGGTCGCTGAGGGCATGTTTGAGACCGCCCTTACGCGTGTAGTGATAACGTCCCTCGCAGAGATCCGCGAGGGCGTCGTGGTAGTTGATGGAGATGCTGTCGCCGACAAGGTAGAGGCGCGGGAGGGGCGGTTCGGAAAGGCTGAGGTGGGCGCGCAGATCGCGGGCGATTTCGGCGTCGCCCGCCGGGGTCGGATGGAGCCCGTCGCGCAGGTTTTCCGGGTTCACGGAATGGAGGAAGCTGACGAAGCGCGTGCCGCGCCGGGCGGCGAGGCGGCGCAGTCCGTCTCCAAGATCCGCGAGGAGGGGCGGGGTCGCGTCGTAGCCTTTTTCAAGGTTGATGTCGGAGAGACGGGATGGATCGACGTTCGCGGGCGCGGCGAGGATGATGCGGCCGGGGCGGAAACGCGGAAGCGCGAGCGTGACCGCGCGGTCGATGTCCGCGAGGACGCCGGCGACCTTTTCCGCGCCTGGGCGCGGATCGCGGGAGGGGAGGTCGTTCACGCCGAGGAGGATGAGGAGGTGGGTCGCTTCGGGATGGGCTTCGAGCGCGGCGGGAAGTTCCTCGGCGATATGCGCCGCGCGGCGGCCGGAGCGTCCGGCGTTGCGCAGCTTCCATCCGTCCGGCGCGGACGCCGCGCCGACCCACTCGCCGTTTTGCGTGATGGAGTCGCCGAAGCAGAGGAGGATGTGCGGGGAGTCGTCGCGGGCCATGGCGGAAAGGGCGGAAAGGAGAAAGAGAAATAGGGTGAGGAGCCCGGCGCGAAGCGCGGGCCGGGCTCCGGGCCGTCGGTTGTCGGTGGTGGAACGCATGGGTGAGCGGGCGTGAAGCCAGCCTCCAAGGTATTTCGGACGCGGCGCGGAAGTCAACGCCCGGCGGCATGCCGCAAGCGCTGTCGGCGGACACCGCCCGGAGCGTTGCGAGACGTCCATGGCCCTACCGGTAACATTCCGCAAAGCCCTGCGCGATCAAGGGGCGAAGGTAAGCGTTAGAACAGTTCCGGCTGGCCGGAGGCCGGGCGGGTAAGGCCGAGGACCTCGTAGCCCTTGGGCGCGAGGACACGGCCTTGGGGCGTGCGCTGGATGTAGCCTTCCTGGATGAGGTAGGGCTCGTGCACTTCCTCGAGGGTGTGCTGCTCCTCACCCACGGCGACGGCGATTGTGCCGAGGCCGACGGGGCCGCCGTTGTAGTTCTCCGCCATGACGCGGAGGATGCGCTTGTCCATTTCGTCGAGGCCGCGGGCGTCGATTTCGAGCAGGGTGAGGGCGTCGCCCGCGACGGGTCGGGTGATACGCCCGTCGGCGCGCTCTTCGGCGAAGTCGCGCACAAAGGCGATGAGGTTGTTGGCGACGCGCGGGGTACCGCGCGCGCGGCCCGCGATCTCGGCCGCGCCCTCCGCGTCGATCTCGACGCCGAGAAGCGAGCAGCTGCGCGTGATGATGCGTATGAGGTCCTCGCGGCTGTAGTAGTCGAGGCGCGTCTGCAGGGTGAAGCGGCTGCGCAGGGGCGCGGTGAGGAGGCCGGTGCGCGTGGTCGCGCCGATGAGGCAGAAGCGGGGGATGTCGAGCCGGATGCTCCGCGCGTTGGGGCCCTGGTCGAGCATGATGTCGATGCGGTAGTCCTCCATGGCGGAGTAGAGGTATTCCTCGACGGTCTTGGGAATGCGGTGGATCTCGTCGATGAAGAGGACGTCGCCCGTCTCGAGGTTGGTGAGCATGCCCGCGAGGTCGCCGGGGCGCTCGATGACGGGGCCGGAGGTGACGCGCAGGTTGGTGCCCATCTCGTTCGCGATGATGTGGGCGAGGGTTGTCTTGCCGAGGCCGGGCGGGCCGCTGAGGAGAATGTGGTTGAGGACGTCGCCGCGCTTGGCGGCCGCCCCGGTCATGACGCGCAGGCGCTCGACAGTCTTGCGCTGGCCCGTGTAGTCGCCGAAATGCTGCGGGCGCAGGGTGACGTCGAGCGCCGAACGGTTCTCCGTTGCTTCCTGAATGAAGTCCTGTCCTTTGGCGGGCTGCGTCATGGCGGCGGGCTACTCTTCCTTGAACTCCGAGGGCATTTCACTGTCGGGCAGGCGCTCGATCTTCGCGCCGAGGGTAGCGAGTTTCGACTCGAGCCGCTCGTAGCCGCGGTCGAGGTGGTAGATGCGTTGTACCCACGTCTCGCCTTCGGCGGCGAGCCCGGCGAGGACGAGGGCCGCGCTCGCTCGCAGGTCGGAGGCCATGACGGGCGCGCCGTAGAGTGCGGGGCGCCCGTTGACGACGGCGCTCGGCCCCTCCATGGAGATGTCGGCGCCCATGCGCAACAGCTCGGGCACATGCATGAAACGGTTGGGGTAGATGCGCTCGGTGATGATGCTGATGCCGGAGGTGAGCGCGAGCGTGGCGAGCATCTGCGCCTGCAAATCGGTCGGAAATCCGGGGTGGGGCAGGGTGATGACCTCGACGGCGCGGCGCTCTTCGCGCGAGCCGTGGACGGTGATCGTGCCGGCGTCCGGATCGGCCTCCACGGCGATACGGGCCTCCTCCATCTTGTCGAGGAGGGCGCGCATGTGGCCGGGCACGACGCCTTCGACGGTCACCTCGCCGCCCGTGATCGCGCCGGCGAGGAGCAGTGTTCCCGCTTCGATGCGGTCGGGCAGGACGGTGTGTTCGCAGCCGTGGAGCCTGTCCACGCCGGTGATCTTCAGGTAGTGGCTGCCCACGCCTTCGATGTCGGCCCCCATCGCCTGGAGGAGGCGGCAGAGATCGACGACTTCGGGTTCGCAGGCCGCGCTTTCGATACGCGTGACGCCGGGGGCAAGGACGGCGGCCATGACGATGTTGGCCGTGCCCGTGACGGTCGGGCCGTGGCGCCCGCCGAGGTAGAGGTGGTTGCCCGCGAGACCGGAGGCATTGACCTCCACGTAACCGCGGCGGATGCTGTTGCGGCAGCCGAGGCGCTCAAGCCCCTTGAGGTGCAAGTCGATAGGACGCGGGCCGATGACACAGCCGCCCGGCAGCGACACCTTGGCTTGGCGGCAGCGGCCGACGAGCGGCCCGAGCAGGCAGACCGAGGCGCGCATCTTGCGCACCAACTCGTAGGGCGCGACATGCCCGACCTCGCGCGCGTGGATCCGCCATGTGCCGCCGCCTTGGTCGGTTACCTCGGCCCCGAGTTCGCGGAGCAGATCCGCCATGAAGCGAATGTCCGAAAGGTCGGGAACGCGCTGGATGACGACAGGCTCGTCCGTGAGAAGAGTGGCGGCGAAGATCGGGAGCACGGCGTTTTTCGCGCCGCCCGTCCGCACCCGCCCGCGGAGGGCATTGCCCCCCTCGATACGCATGACATCCATGGCGGGTCAGTTGCCGGGGTTGGAGGAAGGGCCTTGTCCGCCGGGGTTGCCGCCCCCGCCCCCGCGGTTGCGCCGGTTGCGGCGCCGTTTCTTCGGTCCGCCTCCGTCCTTGCCGGGGCCCTCGCCCGGACCACCGCGCGGGCCGCCGCCCTTGGCCGCAGGGGCTTGCTCGGCGGGTCCGCGTCCGCCGCCGCCGCCTCCGGGACCGTCCGGACCGCCCTTGCGGCGACCGCGCGGCCTGCGAGGGCGCTGTTTGCCGCCGTCGCCGGGGCCTCCGCCTCCGCCCGTTCCGGAGGGTCCGCCCTTTCCGCCGCGCGTGCGCCGGTCTTTGCGACCGCCGCGTGGGCCGCCGTCCCCCCGGCTGGGTTTGCCGCCTTTTCCTTTTGGCCGCGGTGTCTCGGTTTTGCGGGAGGAAGAAAACAGGGTGCGGAAATACCGCCGCAGCCGCTTCCATGCGCGCGTCAGCGGACCGCCGTGGCGGCGGCGGCTCTCCGCCCGTTCGGCGCGGTCGGCGGCGCGGAATTCCCGCTCAAGGTCGCGGCTGTCGATGGGATCGATGGTGATCGGCGGCGGCTGGAGAACGGGAATCTCCGTTCGGCGGCGCCGGTTTGCCTCGCCGGGACGCAGGATAAAGTCGACCGGACGCAGCGAGTGGGGCGCGACCGGCGAGATGCGGGTTTTACCCGAACGCTCCTGCGTCTCGTAGGCTTCAATGTTTTCGAATTCGGGCATGATGGTTTTGGGAATTCGCCGGGCGGCGGTTGATGTCGTTGACGGATTCGCGCGCCGCCGCGCCCCCGCTCCGGCGGAAACTACCAAACCGTAAAGGACGCGCCTGTGCGCTCAACTCTTTTTTCGATTGCCCGGCCCGCGCCCGCGATCAAATTTTTCCGTCTCATGGATAAACTCGAGGAAATATTCCGCCTGCAGGCCGACCTCAACGCGCGCATCGGCGTCTGCCTCGAAGGACTGGACGAGGCGGAAAAGGCCCGCTGGGTGCTCAACTACACCCGCGCCATGCAGCAGGAGATGGCGGAACTCGTTGATTCCGTCCCGTGGAAATGGTGGGCGCGCTACCAGAAGTTCGACGAGCAGAACGCCCGCGTCGAAGTCGTCGACCTCTTCCACTTCCTCGTCTCCCTCGCCCAGACCCTCGGCATGACCGCCGACGACGTCCACGCCGCCTACCTCAAGAAAAACGCCGTCAACCACCAGCGTCAGGAGAGCGGCTACGCCCAAAAGGACGAAGCCGACTCGCGGCATATCTGATATCCGCCGCGCCTCCGCACCGCCCGGGCGGCCGTCGCGGTCCGGTTCGCGCCGCCGCGGCCGGTGTCCGGAGGGCGTGGCGGCCTGTCGCAGGCAATGCCCGGCGTCCCCTCTGCGCGAAGCGCCCACCGTTGTTCCCTTCTTTTCATGGCGGTAAACACGGGCTTGCCAGCGGGCGGCCGGCTGTCCACCGTGCGTCGTCTTATGGCAATGGCTAAAGTCAACACGATCAAAAAGAAGAACGTCATCCGGTACAACAACGACCCGTGTATCGTGCTGGAGTGCACCATCCGCACCCCGCCGAATCTGACGTCCTTCTGCCAGATGCAGCTGCGCAACCTCACCAACGGCAAGGCCGTGCACGTGCGCTGCCCGGTAAGCGAAACTTTTGACGTGCTGCCCACGGAGCAGCGCAAAGTGGAGTTCAGCTACGAAAACCAGGGGGTCTACGCCTTCATGGACGACGAGACCTTCGAGTTGATCGAGCTGGAAAAGGATTTCATCGGCGACGCCGTCAACTACCTCGTGCCCACCCAGCACTACGAGTTGATGTATATCGACGGCAATCCGTTCACGGTGAACCTGCCTTCGGCCATCGAAATGAAAGTGACGGACGCACCCGACGCGGTGCGTGGCGACACCAGCGGCAACGTGCAGAAGCCCGTGACCGTCGAGACCGGTCTCACCGTCATGGTGCCGCTCTTCATCAAGGAAGGCGAAACCATCCGCATCAGCACCGACGACGGCAGCTACCTCGGACGGGCGTAGGCGAGTGGGATTGGCGGCACCGGGACTGCCGCTGCCGGATTGTTCTCTTGGCAATTCGCCGGGTGTTGCTTTGGATGCAGATCATGCCGACGCTCCCCGACCAGTTCGCGACCCGCAAAAAGCCGATGTATCCGGTGGGCGACCCGCTGCGGGCGTATCTGGCGCGCTACAACCGTATGTTCAAGTTGCCGGTTTCGTATTCGCGGTTGACGGAGTGGGAGGAGGCCATGCCGCTCTACGACGAGAAGGGGGAGGACAGCCTCTGGCGCTCGCTCATCTACCGTCCGGAGCTGATGAAGCGGCTGAACAAGCACCTCACGGGGATCTACGCGATGCTCAAGACGGAGGGAGATTACTCTTTCGTCGACCACCTGTATGTCGACCGCATCGACTACTGCACCTTCGGCAACAGCAACCCCTTCCGCATCCGCATCGTCAACGCCTACAACGACAACCAGGACTATTACTACATCAAGAAGGCCGACGCCTCGCGCATCTACGGCCTTGAGCTGGAACATCTTCTCTCGCCCAACCGGATGCATTACATGGTGGCGGACGACATCCTTGTCGAGGAGCATATCGTGGGGATTCCGGGGGATGTATTCGTCGAGCGCTGGATGCACGACCGGCACATCAAGAAGGTCCGGCTCGCGAAGGAGTTGGTGAAGTTCAACGAGCGGTGCTTCATCCGTCTGCTCGGCGACATGCGCTCCTACAACTTTGTTGTCGATGTGACACCCGATTTCGAGGAGACGCAGGTGCGCATCCGCGCGATGGATTTTGACCAGCAGTGCTACAGCGGACACAAGAATTTCTACCTTCCGCAGTTCTTCCGGGAAAACCGTCCGCTGGCGGAGTTCTGCATGCGCCAGCTCAACATTCCGACGGCCAATCAATACCAGAAGGAGGAGCAGAGCGTTGTCTACCGCCGCGTCCTCATGGCGGCCGAGCGGGTCGAGCGGATCATGCAGTGCATGTGCGGCGACCGTATTTCCACGGATGCGAAGGTGCGGCAATTGCGCGGCAGTCTCGCCGAACACCACAAAAACAAGGCGTTTCTCGCGTGCACGCGAATGGGTGAAATCCTGCGGACTTCGCTCGAGCACCTGAGCGAGAACATGAAACGCCAGCGTTCGCCACTGCCCGCGCTTTTCGATGAATGAGAGGGCGGAAGTCGGGGCGGCGGACTGGGCGAGGCTCAGTGAACTGCGCACACGTTTCCTCGGCGGCACGGCCGGCGTTTCGAATTACTGGACCGATCGCCGTACGCTCGAACTCTATGACCGTTTCTTCGCCGCGCGCATCGGGTGGAAGTGGGATGCGGTTCTGCACGAACTGAAATACCGCGGTTTCCGGCCCGGCGGCGGACCGCTTCTCGACTGGGGATGCGGGACGGGTATCGCGGCGCGATGTTTCCTGCGGACGTTTCCGGAGGCGGGTGGCGCGGTAGTCCTCCACGACCGCTCGGACGCAGCCATGCGGTTTGCCGAGGAGCGGCTCGGGGAGGCGGCGTCCGGAGCGGCAAGTGGCATCCGGCGCGCGGGTGTTCTGGAGCCCGGCGTCGTCGAGCCTGGGACGACCGTCCTCCTGAGCCATGTCCTCAGCGAATTGGATGAGGGCGCGCTGGACGGCATCGTCGACGGGCTGCTGCGGCGGGCCGGAGCATTCGTCTGGGTGGAGCCGGGGACCTACGCGGAGAGCCGTCGGCTCATTGCCGTGCGCGCACGGCTCATGGACACCTTTCTTGTCGCGGGGCCTTGCCCGCACCAGGAGGCTTGCGGGCTTTGTGCGGAAAGGATGGAACGGCACTGGTGCCATTCGTTCTCGCGTCCGCCGGTGGAGGCGTTCACCGATCCGGTTTGGGCCGCGTTTTCGAAGCAGCTCGGAATCGATCTACGGTCATTGCCCTACGCCTACCTTGCCATGTGCCGCAACAAGCCTGTGGCGGGCGCCGCCCCGGAAGACACAGGAACCCCTGCCCGCGTGCTGGGCCGGGCGCGGGAAGCGCCCGCCGGCGTCAGTGTGCTGTCCTGCGAAGCGGCGGGCGTGTACGAACGCGAGATCCGCGCGCGCGAAGCAAAGGGCCTAGTGAAGATGCTCAAAAAGGGCCGGACCGGCCCCTTCTTCCGCTGGAAGCTGCGGGAGGGGCGCATCGTCGGCGGGTCGGTCGACGAAGAGCGATGAGCCGTGGCCTCAGCGTGTTTCCGGCGTGTAGGTCAGCGTCTCGGGGGCGAGGCGGCGCACCGGGGTGGAGCGCTGCGGCGTGCCCGTGAGCGAGTCTCCGGGCGCGAAATTATCGAGGACAAAGGAGCGCTGCCCGATGCGCAGAACATCCTTCGAGCCGTCATCCCACTGGATAACCACCCGGTCGCGCATGAAGCGCCATTGGCCGTTGGAGGCTTCGGTCCCGCCGTTGGTGCGGGGCGGGCGCGTGGCCCGGCCCCACTGGGCGATTTCGATGAAACGGTCGGTGTCCGCTTCGGGATGGATCGGCACCCAGCGTCCGCGGATGTTTTCGAGCGTGAGCATGCGGAATTCGCCGGCGTCAAAGTAGCGCATGCCCTCGGCGGCGGAAATCTTCACGGCGGCACGTCGCGAGGCGGGTCGGTCCGGGAAGCGTCGTTCGCGGTCGAAGACGAGAAGCTCGTGACTGTCCCGGCGTTCCTGAAGAATGTCGCGGCGTCCGTCCGGCCATTTCACGACAACGCGCCCGTCTTCGACCGACCATGTGCCGCTTTGGTCATTGGACCCGTCCCAGTTGCGCAGCGCCACGCGGGCCGTCCCGCCGCGGAGCAGATTGATGATGAAGTGGGGCGACTGCGCGCCGCCTACGCCGAGGAAACCGGTGCTTTGTTCGACTTGCCAGTAGCCGGTGTAGAAATTGCGCAGGGGCAGAGCGTTCACTTCGCTCTCGGGGAGCCGTGTGTCGCGTGTGCGCGGGCGCTCGGTCTCCACCGTCAGACTGCCGGGCAGCCGGGGATCGACGCGTTCGCCGCGGGCCTCGGTCGTGGGTGGGCCGTCGACATCCGCGCCGGGGGCGAATGTCTGCCGCAGAATGGTGTTGTCCCCGAGTAGGCGATAGCGCTCGGTCTGACCGGAGTCCCAACGGGCGACGAGATGCGGATCCTCCATCGTCCAGCGGCCTTGCACGATCCCGGAAGCACCCGAACCGGTCCAAAAGGCGGAGATCTCACCGCCGCGTTTGATGATGACAACAGCGGTGTCGCCCGCCGGCTCGGGAATCTCCCAGAAGCCGAGAAAGCCGGATGCGGCGGAACGGGCCGCGGCCGGCGCACCCAGAACGGAGAGCACGAGGAGAGCGACGCCGAGGACGCGGAAAAACGCGGCGGCGGCTCCGGCGGGACGTGTGGAACTGTCGGGATGAGGACCCTGCATGATTTGTCGTTGGATTGGTGAAAAGGTAGACGCGGCGAAAGGATGTGGTCAACGGTCTTTGCGCTGCGCCCGGGTTCGGGAGATGGATCTCCGTGGCGTGATGGCGTGATGATCCGCCTGCGCCGGTCCGGTGCCGGAGGGCGACGCGGGACGGCTACTGCGGTTTGGACGCTCCGGGGGCGGAGAAGTTCAAGATGCTCAGGCTGGTCTTACCGGCCGAGAGGGCGCGCCGGTCGGTCTCCGGTCCGCCCGTCTGTTCCTCACCGTGTGCAAACCGGAAGCGGTAGCCGCCGTTACCGTCGGATTCGTAGAGTCCGGGCAGGCGGACGCGCGCCGGTACGGTGCGCACCCACGGAGTGTCCGCGCGCAGCGGCATGGGAAAGTTGAGGTTGTGCACGTGCAGGTCGGGGTTCCCGGTGCCGCAGAGTGTCAGGGCGTAACGGCTGCTCTGCGCGGCGGCTTCGTGGAGGCTCGGCTCGTGCTCCGGCGGAAGCGCCCCGCGCGAGGAAGTCACCCGCTCGAAAGCGTCTGCCGCGATCTGCTGAGACACGGCAAGGGCGG
Organism: Opitutales bacterium; assembly: GCA_007134215.1. GTDB lineage: Bacteria > Verrucomicrobiota > Verrucomicrobiia > Opitutales > Oceanipulchritudinaceae > SLLG01. Next base: position 12,246 of record SLLG01000286.1, read on the forward strand.
GCAAACCCCAGTTGGCCCCCTCGAGCGCGCCCGCGACCGTGCCGGAGCTGTAGAGGAGCGGCAGCGAGGCGTTGTGCCCGATGTTGATGCCGGAGATGACGATGTCGGGCGGCTCGCCGAGGAGGTGGGCGAGGGCGAGGTTCACGCAGTCCGTGGGGGTGCCGCCGACCGCCCACGCGGGACCGGGAAACCCCGGGACCGCCTGCACCGAAACACTTGCGCGGCGGCTCATCGCCCGCCCGATCCAGCTTTGCTCCACGGCGGGCGCGGCGATGGACAGCTCGAAGGCATCCGCGAGCGCCTCCGCGATGGCGCGGAGAAAAAACGAGTCGATGCCGTCGTCGTTGGTGAGGAGCGCGCGCGGTTTTCCCATGGAAGGGGAGTGGGATACGGCGTGGCGCGCGCGTCAAGCCGCCGCGCCGGTTCCTCCCGCTCAGCGCACCGGTATGCGCATGAAAGCGAGCGTGCGCGGCACCTCGCCGCGGATGTCGCCCGGGATAAAGCGCCATGTGCGCATGAGCCGTTCCACGTCCTCCGTCCGGTTGGGGACGGGTGTTTCCGTCACCTCGGCAAAGCGCACCCCGCCGTTCGGCTCGATGATGAACCGCACCACAATATTCTCGCCCGCCGCCGCCTCGATCTCCTCCGGAGTGAAGCGCGGCACGCGGAACTCGATCTGGCGGGGCCGCTGGGTGAGCTGCCCAAGCGGAACCACGCCCTCCACCCACGGCTGCCGGAAAGTCGGCTGCCTCGTCGCGGCGGCGGGCTGCGCGCGGGTCTCCGCCGTCGCGGCGCGCTCCGCTCCGTTGTCAGCGGACCGGCCCGCTGCCGGCGGCGCGGATTGGCAGCCGCCTGCGGGAATCAAGAACACCGGGGCCAGCGTCAGCACCCGGAGAAACACAAACCGGCTCCTCTTCATAATGCACCGAGCATTTCCCGGAACTCCGCCCGCCGCGAGCCTTAAGCAAATCACCGCGAAAGATTGAGAAGCGTTTTACGACAGCGTTCCAGACATTCCAGTCCCAGTCTGCCCGCATCGAAGGATCTCCGTCCAGACGTTCTGTCCAATCAAATATCTCTGATTATTTCTATTTCTCAGAGATAAAACCAATCACAGCATCTTGAATCTCTGATCCATTTGTTTCTTTAAGTGAAATTCTAAAGAATTGGTTGCCTATCATTTTTATGAATCGAAAGTACTCTTGTAGAACGGTTTGTGGCTGTGGGGCGGGCGGCTGCCGCCGGTCGGCGGGCACCGCGCGGTTTCGTCGCGGAAGGTCTTTGCCTTTATTGTGCGCCGCTTGGCTGGCGGCTGGCTGGCCGGGGAGGCGGCCCCGTCGGTTCAATCCGCCGGGTCGTCTTCGCCGAAGCCGCCGCGGTCCCAGTCGCAGATGCGTTCGTTGCGGTGGAGGGCGTCGATACGCCGCATTTCGTCGTCGCTTAGGCACCAATCGAGAACGGTAAAGTTGCTTTCAATACGCTCGCGGGCGGTGGCCTTGGGAATGGGCGCAATGCCTTTTTGCAGGAGCCATCGGAGGGCGGTCTGTGCGGCCGTCTTTCCGTGTGCCTTGCCGATGGCGGCGAGTTCGGCATCATCGGTGAGTCGGCCGCTCCCGAGCGGGCAATAGGCGACGACCTGAATCCCGTTTTCGTGGCAGAATCGCAGGAGCTTCTCCTGGTTGAGGTGGACGTGGTATTCGACTTGGTTGACGGCAATGGGCGCAGTGGTTTCGGCAAGGGCCTCGCGCAGCCGCCGTACGGTGAAGTTCGACACCCCGAAGTTGCGGATCTTTTTGTCGCGGATGAGATCGGTCATGGCGCGGAAAGTTTCCTCCGTGGGGATCTTTTCGTTCGGCCAGTGCACGAGAAAGAGGTCGAGCCGGTCCGTGCCGATTTCCTCAAGCGCGCTCAGGCAGGTGTCGATGACGCCGTCGTAGTGCAGCTTGTCAAACCAGACCTTGGAGGTGATGAAGACCTCGTCTCTCGCCACGCCGCTGAGCCGCAGGCCTTCGCCGACCTCGCGGTGGTTTTCATACATTGCCGCCGTGTCGAGGTGACGGTAGCCGCAGGCGAGGGCCGTGCGGATGGCTTCGGTGCCTTCTTCGCCTTTCAGCTTGAACGTGCCAAAGCCGAGTTGCGGCATCGTTTGGTTGTGCGGGAGCGGTAGAGTCGGCTGCGGTGATGGTGTCATGGGTGTCGAGATTGAGCATCAAGCACTCCGGGGTCAAAAGAATCTGTGGGAATTTGGATTTGACGGGGTTTGTCGCGCTGTATCGCATACGAGTCTCTTTATTTAAGTTCGGCTTAGGATTAGATTTTCTTATGAAGCTAAAAACATACAACGGTGATCTCAGTTCCATAGATTACCTCGATTTCATGATGCTGGATATCTACGGAAGCATTCGCTCCGTAACGATCCCGAAGGGTCATATCAGCGAAAAAGTAATCACGGAAGGCATCGGATTTGACGCCTCCAACTACGGTTTCGCCGATGTCTCGAAGTCGGACATGGTGGCGGTGCCCGATTTGGACACTGCGTTCGCGGAAGAGCGCCCGGACGGAACGATCCTGCACGCGCTCTGTAATGTGCGCGCAATGGACGGAAGCATATTCGAGTTCTACCCGCGCAATGTCATCGCGAATGCGATGGAGAAGGTGCGCTCAAGCGGCGTCGCCGATGAAGCGAAGGTGCTGATGGAACTGGAGTTTCACGTCCTGGAAGATGTGAACTATGCGACGGATTTCGCCCATTCCTATTTCCGCTTGCAGAGTGCGGAGGGCATCGGCCCCGACTACTACGACCTACCGCGTTTCAATATCCACCGCGGCTACCACCGCAGTTATCCGGACGACCGTTATTTCGACCTACGCAACGAGATGGTCAACGCGCTCACGGCGATCGGTATTCCCATCAAATACCACCACCACGAGGTGGGTGCGGCGCAATTGGAACTGGAGTTTGATTTCCTCCCGGCGGCGGAGGCGGCGGACAAGGTCGCCATCGCGAAGTGGGTGATCCGCAACATCGCGAAAGAGAACGAGGTCTTCGTCACGTTTATGCCGAAGCCGATCAACAAGACCCCGGGTAACGGGATGCATGTCCACCAGTTTCTGGAAAAGAACGGCAAGTCGATCTTCTCGGGCGACGGGATGTTCGGGCTCAGCCAGACGGCGCTGCATTACACGGCGGGACTGCTTGAGCACAGTCTCTCCGGGTCGCTCCTCGGCTTCAGCAATCCGAGCACAAACTCTTTCAAGCGCCTGGTGCCCGGGTTCGAGGCACCGGTGTGCGCGACTTTTGCCAAGGCGTCCCGCGAAGCCGCCGTGCGGATTCCCGGTTACCTAAAGAAAGGCGAGGAGCGCATCGAATACCGCACGGGGGACGCCACCGCGAACTGCCACTTCATGCTCGCCGCCATGATCCTCGCCGGACTCGACGGGATCCAGCGCGAACTCGATCCTGTCGCAGCCGGTTACGCCGACGCGCGGAACTCCGCGAAGAAACGCTTTCCGCTACACCTGAACGCGGTCATGGAAGGCGTCCGTTCGGACAATGAATACCTCAAACCGGTATTTCCGCAGGAGTTGATCGAGCTGTGGACTTCGATGAAAGAAGGCGAAGCGAGACACGTCTACCACGCGCCCACACCGGAAGAATACGAACTGTACTTCAACGCATAGGCGCGGTGGGGTGTTGGGTGCCTCGGTAACGCATTTTCCGTGCGGCGGTTGGCCATTGTCGGCGCTTATCGGTCCTTAAAGCGATTCTTCACTTGCTTCGGGGCGGCGGATGCCCGATTTCCTAGGCCGGAATGGAAACCCTTCGTGCGACGGGAAGCCACTTGGCGGAGATGTATGCGCGGGCCGCCGAGCTTTACGGCGACCTGCCCGCCTTTGCCACCCGGCAGGAGCGCGGGCGGTGGACGCCCGTCGGCTTCCGCCGGCTCTTCGAGGACGGGCGTGCGCTTGCGACCGTCCTGATCGAACTCGGGGTCGCGGCGCGGGAGCATGTGGGTCTGCTCGGCGACAACCGTCTCGAATGGATTCTCGCGGATTACGGCGTGCAGCTGTGCGGCGCGGCGGACGTCCCGCGCGGGTGCGACATCACCGACGCGGAGATTGAATATATCCTGCGCCACGCGGGCGTGCGGGTGACCTTTGTGGAAGACGCCCGCCTTGCCCGCCGGGTGAACGCACTGCGCCGCCAGTTGCCGGAATTGCGTGAGATCATCTTGCTCGATGCTGAAGGAAGTGCGCCGGAAGGAGTCCGCAGGCTTGGTGATCTCGTTGCGCGAGGACATGACCTGCGCGCGGCGGGCGATCACAACGTGGAGGAGCGCATGGAGAGTATTCGCCCGGACGACCTCTTTACGCTCATATATACCTCCGGGACGACGGGTGAGCCGAAGGGCGTCATGCTCACCCACGCCAACATGATGTCCCAGCTGGAGAACATCCGCATGGATATTCGCTGCACGGACCGCATCCTCTCCATTCTGCCGGTCTGGCACGTGTTCGAGCGCGTCTTTGAGATGATCGCCGTCAGCCGCGGCTGCTGTAACTACTACACAAGCCCGCGACACCTTGCGGACGATCTCGCCGATGTCGAACCGACCTTCATGGGGTCGGCCCCGCGGCTCTGGGAGAACCTGCACCAGCGTATTCTAAAGCGTGTGCGGGAAACCCATCCCGTGCGGCAGGCGCTTTTTCACACGGCGTATTTTCTCGCCCACTACTACAAGGAATCCGTGTTTTTTCTCACCCGGCGGCAGCTCCAGTTGCGCGCGCGCGGGATCCTGCGGGAAACCGGCGCGACCCTCTTCCACGCCCTGCGGTGGTTTTTTCTGCTTCCGTGGTACGGCTTTTTCAACGCCGCTGTGCTCGAAAAGCTGCGGCTCGTCGTGGGCGGAGCGTTCAAGGGATCGGTATCCGGCGGGGGTGCCCTTCCGCGCGAGGTGGATAAGTTTTTCAACTACCTCGGCATTCCCGTCTTCGAGGGCTACGGTCTCACTGAAACCTCGCCCGTCGTGGCCGTGCGCACACCTGCCAAGCTCGTCGTCGGAACGGTCGGGCCGCTCATTCCGGAAACGGATGTCCGAATCACCGATCCGGACTCGGGCGCGGTGCTGTACCCGGACCCCGCGTGCCCGCACGGCGGACGCGGGTGCCGTGGAGAGATCGAGGTTCGCGGCCCCCAGGTAATGAAGGGCTACTACAAGAATCCGGATGCGACGGCAGCGGCGCTGCGGGACGGCTGGTTCCGCACGGGCGATCTCGGTATGATGACCTTCAACGACTGCCTGCGGATTGTCGGTCGCCTGAAGGAGACCATCGTGCTCTCCAGTGGCGAGAATCTGGAGCCGGGCCCCATTGAGGCGCGCCTCAACCAAAGTCCGCTCATCGAGCACTCCATTGTCGTCGGGCAGGACCGCAAGTTTCCGGCGGTCCTCATTGTGCCGACAGCGGAGGCGATGGCCTCCGCCGACGGTAAGTTGCGGGAGCGGATCGGATCGGAGATCCGGGCGCGGATTTCGGGCGCGGCGGGCTTTAAGGCGCACGAGGTAGTGCGGGAGTTCCGGCTCGTTCCCGGGCCTTTCCGTGTTGGCGAGGAACTCACCAACCTGCAGAAGCTCCGGCGCCATGTCGTGACGGACAAATACCGTGATCTCATTGAGTCGGTGTATGCGCGCGAGGCCCGTCCCGGCAAGGAGGCCGGATCATGATGGAGATCGACCGCGAGTTGCTCAACGCCGGTGAGCAGGCCCTCCTCGCCGTGATGATCCTCATCATCATGTTCGGCATGGGGGCGAGCCTGACCCCGCGCGATTTCCGCGAGGCGCTTCGCCGTCCCAAGGGGATGGCCATCGGATTTCTCTCGCAGTTCGGACTGATGCCGCTCATCGCGCTGGGGCTGGCCTTTTTGCTGCGGCTGCCGCCGCCGCAGGCCATCGCCCTTGTATTGGTCGGGTGTCTGCCGGGCGGGACGACTTCGAATATGTTCGCCTACTTCGCGCGGGGATCGGTCGCGCTTAGTATTTCCATGACGGCGGCGTCGACGTTGCTCGCGCTTTTTTTCGTGCCCATCCTGCTGAATCTATACGCGTCGGGGTTCGCCGCGCGCATCGATGCCGTGATGCTTGCGGAGGGGGCGGAGGGTTTCGTGATTCCGCATGTGAATATCATCGTCTCACTCCTGCTCGTACTTGTTCCGGTGGGGGCGGGGATGGTGCTGCGCCGCGTTTCACCGGACTGGGCAAAGACGGCGGAGGACACCGCCGCGTTCATGGGTATCGTGGTGATCCTTTTTCTGATTGGCTCGGTGACATTCCGGCACGGCGGGCTTTTTCTGCAAACTCCGGGCACGGTCTATGTCGCCGCGCTCGGCGTGAGCCTCGCCGGATTCTTTTTCGGCTACGGATTCGCGGCTCTCTGGCGCGTGGAGCCCCGGCAGCAGCGTGCCATCAGCCTTGAGACGGGTATCCAGAACACCCCCATCGCATTTGCCGTGATTCTACTCAGTTTTGAGGAGCCGTTGCGCAGCCAGATGCTCTGGCTACCCATCCTTTATGCGACGTCGGTTGTCATTACTTCATCGGTCGTGACGCTGTATTTCCGGCGGATCGGGCGTATCGACGACGAGATCTACCGCAACAGCCGCGTGCATAACCGGCTCTTCGGCGCGGAATACCGCACGCCTTATCCCGAGGAAGCCGTGCCCGCCAACCTCGAACGCCACTTATCGAAGATCCATGCCACGGTTGTGCGGAGGGAAGGGCGGCGCGGGTTGTGAACCGCGGGACCGGTTGTGCCTGCGGGTGTACTCCGGTTGGAGCTACAAGGCGAGGGGCGTCTCCACCCGGGCGAAGAGCGACTCGGCTTCAAGGGCGATGCAGCGGGCTTCCTCTTCCGCGAGGCGGGCGGAAAAGGTGTCGTAGTCGATGAGTTCGAGGCGGCCGTCAAAATGCTCGACGATAGCGGTGGCGGACTCCACCCAGTCGCCGGAGTTCATGTAGTGAATGGTGCCGATGTGTTTGTCGTCGGGCGTGTGGATGTGTCCGCAGATGAATCCGACGCAGCCCTCCCGCCGCGTGAACTGCTCGACGTTTTGTTCGAAGCGGCTGATGTAATTCACGACCGATTTAGTCCTCGCTTTGATGAGTTTACTTAGGGAGAAAGGCCCTTTTTCGCGCCAGCGGCGGTAGCGGTTGTAGAGGCGGTTGATCTTCAGGAGGGTTTTGTACCCGATATCTCCCGCCACGGCAACGAGCTTGCTGTTCTGCGTGACGGCGTCGAAGACGTCGCCGTGGACGACGAGGTAGCGGCCGCGCGGCGTTTTGTGGATGTATTTGTCGACGATGCGGAGTTTGTCGAAACGCAGGGGGAGGAAGCGGTCGAGGATGTCGTCGTGATTTCCGCGCAGGTAGATGACCTCGGTGCGCCTTTTTTCGATACGCTTAAGTACGAGGCGTATGAAGCGGGTGTGCTTCCGCGTCCAGCCGCCTCTGCGGCCGAGGGCCCATCCGTCGATGATGTCTCCGTTGAGGATGAGCTTTTCGCAGTGAATGTGCTTGAGGAGATCGTTGACCTTGTCGATCTGGCAATCCTCCGTGCCGAGATGGATATCGGAGAGGATGAGTGTTTTGTAGCGCAGGACGGGTTTCTTGCGTTTCGTTTTCATGAGGCTTTGGCAGGTGTGAGAACTTCGGTGAGGGTCGACTCGTATCGGTCGAGAATGCAGTCCCAGGAATACGGGAGGACGGCGTCACGCGCGGCGGCGCGGAGAGCCTTCCAGACCGGACCGGCGGCGGCGGCGCGGCGCGCGGCGGCAAGGTAGGCTTCGGCATCGTCGAAGGGCGCGAGGAAGCCGTTGAGTCCATCACGGATGAATTTCGCGGGAGCGGCGTAGTCGAAGGCGAGGACGAGCAGTCCGCTCGCCATGGCTTCGGTGACGACGTTGCCGAATGTCTCCGTCGTGCTGGCAAAAGGAAAGACATCGGCGCTCGCGTAGTGCCGCGCGAGATCCTCGCCGCGGCGCATGCCGACGAAGCGGATGTCCGGGTGGGTCCGCTCGGCGCGAGGGCGCTCCGGGCCGTCGCCGACGATGACGAGGGGCATCGCCGGAATGGTTTCGCGCAGGGTTTCCCATGCGCGGATGGTGAGTGGGATGTTTTTCTCGCCGGCGACGCGGCCGACGTAGAGAGCTACGGGGGTGTTGTCGTCCACCCCCCATTCACGGCGCAGGGCGGAGTCGCGCTTGTCCGGGGAGAAGCAGGCTGTGTCGACACCGCGGCCGAGGACGCGGAGGTTGGCGAAGCGTTCTTGTTCAAGGCCGGTGCGCAGGTCCTCGGACGGGACAAAGGTGCACCGCGAGCGACCGTGGATGTACCGCAGCCACCGGAGGACTCCGCTTTGCAGCGCGCCGTAGCCGTAGTAGGTGCCATAGCGGTGGAAGTTGGTGTGGTAGCTGGTGACGAGCGGGATGCCGAGGGCGTGCGCGGCGCGGGTGGCGCTCCATCCGAGCGGACCTTCAGTGGCGACGTGCACAATGTCCGGGCGGTCTTCACGCCAGCGCCGAAGGAGGCGGCCCCTCGCGGGAAACCCGATCCGCAGCTCCGGGTAGCGCGGGATGCGCATCCCGGGAAGAGCGAGGAGTTCGGAAGCCGGGTGGGTGCCGGGCGTGCGGTCGCGCCGGGCGGGGACGGCGACGGTGACTTTGTGGCGCCGCTGCCGGAGACCTTCGACGATCCGGCCGAGGGTCATCGCGACCCCGTTGATCTCGGGAGGGAAGGTTTCCGTGACGAGGGCGATTTTCAATGTGGTGCGCGTGGTGCTGGGCCGCAGGCGGGGAGCGGCGGCATCATTGGGAATAACTTGTGAACAAGTTCATTTTCCCGCAGTGTATCGCACGTTTACCGCTGTTCCCTTACGATCAGGTTACGGTATTGTGAAATTGGTTATGGAATCATCGAAAACCCTCTATTTTCTTGTCGGTCCCACTGCCGTGGGAAAGACGCGCCTTGCCCTTGAGTGGGCGGAAGTGCGCGGTGCGGAGATCCTAAGCTGCGATGCGTTTTGCGTCTACAGGGGCATGGATATTGGCACGGCGAAGCCCACGGAGGCGGAACAGGCGCGCGTACCGCACCACGGGATCGACCTCGTCGGTGTGGATACGCTCTACTCTGTGGCCGACTACACGGCAGAGGCGCGGGCGGTGGTGGAGGCTGTATTGTCACGCGGTCGTGACCTTCTCGTCGCGGGCGGGAGCGGATTTTACCTGAAAAGTTTTTTCGCGCCTGTTGTGGATAAGATTCATGTTCCGGCGGATATCCGGGAGCGGGTGGGGTGGATTTTCGAGACAGGCGGCCTTGAAGGGGCAGTCGACGAGTTGCGTTCGCACAACCCCGCGGGGCTCGGCGATCTCGACACAATGAATCCGCGGCGCGTGGCCCGCGCTTTGGAGCGCTGCCTCGCGAGCGGGCGGAGCCTCGCCGAGCAGGCGGAGGCGTTTTCGCGGCAGGGGACGCCGTTCGACGGCTACCGGCGGCGTGTCTGCCTTTTGGAGCGCGACACGGCGGAGCTGGACCGGCGGGCGGAGGCACGGGCGCGGGCGATGCTCGCGGAGGGGCTTGTCGACGAGGTGGCGCGCCTGCGGAGCGAGGGTATCGAGGGCAATACTTCCGCTTCGAAGGCGATCGGCTACCGCGAGACGCTGCGCTTCCTCGACGGCGAGTACGACGAGGACGGGCTGCTCGCCGCGATCACGCGCAACACGCGGCGGCTGGTGCGCAAGCAGCGCACATGGTTCCGCACGCAGATACCGGTGGAACGGCGGGTCGACGCCGCGGCGGTGTCGGCGGAGGGCTTGTTCACGTAAGCCTTACGCGGGCGCGCGAGGCCGGGTCAGCTTTCGAGCGGGCCGACGGCCTGGAGGCTCCTGTCCGTCAGCTCCTGAAGGAGAATCCAGCCGAGGAACTCTTTGGCTTCCGTGCGCTGTTCGCGGAGAAAGGCAGTGGTTTCCGCGTCTTCCCAGTCGATCTCGGGGGTCGTCCGCTCCGCCATGTAGACGAGGAAGCCGTCCTCTTCCGGCAGAATGACGTCCGAGACCTGTCCGGACTGCAGAAACTGCGCGTTCTCCCAGAGCCGGTTGCGCTGGAGCGTGAAGGGAATGTTGCCGCCGTCGAATGACTCGGGATCGTTGACGCGGAAGCCTTTCTCCTCTGCAACCGCCGCAAAAGTTTCGCCGGCTTCGACGCGTTCAACGAGGTCGCGGCGCAGTTGCGAGAGCTTTTCGGAGAAGAGGCGGCGGCGCTCCTGGCGGCGGTAGTCTTCATCCACCCGGTCTCGCACTTCGTCGAAGCCGGGCTGGCGCGCGGGGACGGTTTCGTCGAAGAGGAGTACGACCGCTCCGTTGCGCGTTTGCGCGGGGTCGGAGTAGAAGCGGGTGCTCTCTTGGTAGATCCACATCGAGTTGAAGAGCTGGCGCGGGATGCTGCCGTCCTGCGGAGGGTTATTGCGCGAGTAGGGCTCGATCCCGGCGACATCGCCGCCGAATTCGCGGATGAGGCCGTCTACCTCCTCGTCGGAGTCGCGCGTGAGACCGGCGCGGTGGATGGAGGTGACAAAGTCTTCGGAGCGCTCTTCCGCAATGCGGCGGGCCTGCTCGCGCTTCCAGTCGCGCTCGACGCGTTCGCGGGCGTCCGCGAACCGCACTTCGCCGGGAGCCTCACCTTCCTCCTCCGGTTCGGGCGCAAGGTCCTGGTAGCGCCACTGGTTGCGCTCGAAGTGGGTGCGCAGATCGTCTTCCGAGGGTTGGCGGGTGACGGCGTCGATGAAATTGTCGGCGTGGAAGCGCACGGAACGCACGCGGATCCGCTCGGGAAGAGCGTAGCGGGCAGGATTGTTGTCGTAGAATCCACGCAGGTCGTCCTCGTCGGGCTCGATCTCGGGACGAAAGGCGGAGAACGGGTGGCGCGCCGTCTGCACGGTGAACTCCGAACGCTCGTCAATGAGGGCGCGCTTTCCTTCGTGCGGGACGAGGAAGCCCGGACCGGCGAGCGCGTCGACGACTTTGCGGATACGGAAGTCCTCCCGCAGGACGCGGTTCAGATGCGAGGAACTGATGCCTGCCCGCATGCGGAGAAAATCCGTCATCTGTGTGTAAGTGTCGGTGTCGAATTCGCCCGTCTCCGGATCCTGGAAGGCCGAGAGGCCGCGCACGTATTTCTCCAACTCGTCGCGGTCCGGCGAAGGGATGCCGAGGTCGTCGGCCAGCGCGAGTGCCCTTACGCGAATGAACGCATACTGCTGCACCATCTCGCCGCGGAACGGACTGTCCGGGTTGAGTTGCGCGCTGATTTCCGCGTTGAGGAACATGCGGCGCTGGTCCTCCTCCGAGTGCAGATTGTAGCCGTAGAAGTCACGCTCTTCCACGCGGAAGGTGCGCCCGCCGTCGAAAATACCCTGCGGGCCGATGGTGAGCACGAACGTGACGATGATCACGATCAGGAGAACGCCGAAAAGCCACTTGTTGTGCTTGAGGAAAAAGGTCTGGAGCCAAGTAATCATGGGCAATTAAAACGATCCAGCCTAGGATGGTCGCCATGCCTGTCAAGGTCCGCGCACCCCCCCGCACGCAGAAAACGTGACACGCGGCCAACCGGCGGTGTCCGGACCGCGCCTCCGGTTGGGCGGCGGCGCGGAAGCGGATTTGGAAAAGCCGCGGGCGGTGAAGCGCGGGGGCGTAGCCGGGGGCCATCCCGGCCCCCGGAACCGTGCGAAGGGAACGGATGAGGATGAACCGGGTTTGCGGCGGGAGCGTTCGGTGCGGGACCCGGCCCCTGGAAGGGACCGAACTACGGCGGACGGGAAACGTGGACGGGAATGTCCTTTCTCCGAGGAAGAGCTGCGTGCGGAGGCGCGTAGGTACCGGAAGCTGTTGTACGGGGAGGGTGCGCGGACGCGGCGCGGTGCGGGCGCGGCGGTGGACTTGGAGACGGCGCGGGCGGTGGAGCGAACGGGCGGGAAGTTGTCGCTCGCGGAGCTGCTGCGCTGCCGGGTGCGTTACTTGACGGACGGGGCGGTGATCGGCGGCACTTGTTTCCGGTTCCGTCTTCGGTGCTCTCTCCGCCGCGTGGGGCGGGCTTATGTGGCTCGGCCACCGCTGGGTGTGGATCGCCGCGCTCCTCACCACCGCGATGCTCTCGGTCGTTTTTGTGTGGCGCTCTTCCGCCAGTTGGATGGCGACGGCGGCGGGTGAGGGCAAAGCGTTTGCCGCCACCCTCATCACCCTGATGCTCATGGGCTCAGTCGCTTCCATCATCGTCCTCCCGCGCTTCCGGCGGGCTGAGGGGCGGTGTATCTACGCCGGATCTTGCGGCGGAAATCCGGGCAAGAGTTTTGCAATTAGAAGCACTTATTTTTCATATTCCCCAAGTGCTTGGTTTCAGCGCTTTACCGCGTATACGCGTTCCTCTTTGTTCGCAGGCAATAGTTAATCTACTTATGCAAGGGATACGCATATTTATCTTCACTTGCCGGGGTTTAACCGTAATAGTCTTAGTAAAAGTTTCTAGGCGCTAACCCCGAATTACGCAGTCTCCAAAACAACGGTCGTTATTTGCTTTCACTTGGACTAAAACACCGGGCGCGGGAGCGATCCTTGGTTACCTCCCCACCCAATAAAAAAACGCAAAAAAGGAAAAAACGAAGAGTCAGGCTCGTTCCAATATAACGTGGCGGCATCTTGTTTTCGCCGCCACCGCCCTTGCCTTCGGCAGTTGGGCGCATGCCGATGAAACCGAGTGCGACAAATGCGAGAATCCGGCAACCCTCGCCGGAGATCTTTCGGTCTTCACGATCGAGTTGGTCGAAGTCGAAACCGTCGGCGACCTTGTCACCTTCCATTATACCGTGTGTGTTTACGGCGACGGTGAAATGGTTGTTCCACCGCCTCCCGCACCGGATCTCAGCCACTGGGTGATCGGGTTGGAAGAGTGTGTTGCGGATGCGGTCTTCGCAACAATGCTCAACGGCGTGGCCCTTTCGGCTGAAGATGAGGAATACGAAGTCGGCTTCGATCCCACGACGGGGCTTTTCGGCATCAAGTTCGACGTCGGATTCGATAAAGACGAATGCGCGGATTGCAGCGTGACCTTCGACACGAGCTTGGTCGCTGACGGCTACGTGACCGGGGTAGGTTGTGTCCTTGGTGCGACCAAGGCGGGCCAGGAAGATGTGCGGAATTCTGGGGGTCCACTACCGGGCTCTGGCTGCATCCCGGGTCCGATCTGTGTTCTTGACGAAGAAGAATGCGATTGGGTCGGCGAAACCGCGTGGTCCGATGGTGATCGCTATGTCTCCCGCGGCAACTGGGCGACTTACACGGCATATGGAGCCGACAAGGTTGTCTACCTCTACGCTGGACAAACCATGGATGCGGGCACCGTCCATTTCAGCGCCTGTGAGGACGGAGAAGTGACCATCACCATCTTTTTGAATCCGGGTTGGCGCTTCGCCCTCGATGAAGACGGTGACGCGGTCTCGGAAAACCTCAAGATCCAAGGCTATGACGAAGCCCCGCCGGCTAGCAATCCGGCGCCGGGTAGGTTCAACACCTCGAAGTCAACAGAGACCGGAATGAGCGCGTGGGTCTTTGTTCCCTGCTACAACTATTATGGCATCCATGTGGATGTCCAATGGGAATACTGCCCGTAAGCGTTTGCATCCATCGGTCACGTCGACCGCGTCGCCGTCGGTTCGCCAATGACGACATCAGCCCCTTTTCCGGAAACGGAACGGGGACTTTCCTCTTTTCTGGAACGTTTACCACAACCGACGCGGGCAAGCCCGTCAAGGTGGGGGCATGAGTGAGGAAAAGAGAGTGGCGCTCGGATAAGGTGCTGGCTTATAGGAGCGCGGCTTAGACCGCGTAGAACCGTTGGTAAGCTCATCGACGCGTGCCTTATCCGCGCCATTGGCGTTTGGCGCGTTACTTGTCTGAATTGGTTGTTCGCTAAGGATCGAATTTTCTCTCTTCAAATTCGGATCCGAAGTTCTCCTCCTCGGCACCTGTGGGAGTTGCGAAAGCGGGGGTTGTCGGCGACGAACGCTACCCGGATGCCGTCCGCGTGAGGCTGTTCATGGACAACCTCAAAACGCATGATGCCGCCTCCCTATACGCCGCCTTTGAAGCCGGGTTGGCCCGCAGTTTGGTCGAGCGGTTGGAAATCCACTACACCCCATAGCACGGAAGCTGGCTCGATATCGCCGAAATCGAACTGAGCGCATTGTGAAAATGTCGCTCCAACGTAATTATAAAACAAACTGTTCCCCGCTATTATCCGGCCTTTCCGCGCGGGTATGGGCACTCGCACAGTGATGGAACCTCATGCACGGTTCGGAATTACCCGTGATGCTGCCGTCGACGGACAACCCAGCCACAAAGCCACAAGGTGGTGCAACAAGACGCCGGTGCCGCTCTCGGCGGACGAATGCTTCTGGTGGCAGGGGCAGGCAGGCACTGCCGAAAAACTTGACCTCCGGGTCCGATTCCGGCTCAATGGCCACCATGAGGATGCGGGTTCCGGCCGCCTTCGGAGGGCGACTGTCTGAAAACCATCCCTCGTTCAGTCAACCGCACCATCCCAAAGGCCTCAGCGGGCCGGGAAACGTGCACTCCCGTTTTCTGAAAACTGGATAACGGGTAAAAAACAACCCGAAAGGCAGATACAATGAACTACAAGATGAACCGAAGGAAGTTTCTCCTGAAGGGTATCGGGGCGGGGGTGTTTCTGGGATCCGCCGCGCATTTTGGCGGGATGGCGTCGCTTTCCGCAGGAGATAGAAACAAACCGGTTTATGATTTGGTCGCCGTTCGAGGCGGAAGCCCGGCCAAGATGTTCGACAAGGGAATTGCCGCGCTGGGAGGTATGGCCCAGTTTGTCTCCAGAGGGCAAACCGTTGTGGTCAAGCCGAACATCGGATGGGACCAACCGCCGGAAATGGGTGCCAACACGAATCCGGAACTCGTGGCGCGCATTGTTGAGCATTGCCTGAACGCCGGTGCCCGCCGGGTCTATGTCTTCGACCATACC
>SLLG01000274.1 GCA_007134215.1 Opitutales bacterium
AGCAGTTGACCGTCTTCGTCATGTAAACGGCATTGTGGCGGACATCGTGGGAGTGGTCGTCGGGGAGGTTGGGCGCGCTCGTCAGTTCGATGGTGAGGTCTTCGACGCCGCTTTCGCTGATTACCTCGCCCATTGTCTCGAAGGCGACCTCCCATTTCGCGCGGGTGCGCAGGCGGAGGGGTTGGTCGAGGGTTACGAGGTTGCCCTCGATGCGGGCAATCCGCACGGGCCAGACCCATTGGAGGCGGCTGTTCATGGCCGTCGCCCCCGCCCAGTTGTAGGTGTGCATGAGCGGGTGGCCGACCATGTCCTTGTAGAGGTCGTAGTCGCCGTTGATGGCGTCGTTCTTGTAGACGAGGCGGAAGTATTCGCCCTCGCGCAGTTGGGAGGCGTCGTCCACTTCGACGGTGAAAGCGCCCTCCGGATGATCGCCGGTGACCTCGGCCACGCGGCGGCCGATGAAGCCGAGGTTGTCGGGCGACTCGGGCCACCATGTGCCGGTGTCGACCCCCATGTTCACGCCTTCGTGCACGGCGTTGCGACGGAAGTCGCGGAACAGTTGCGCGGCCGGACCCATCCAGAGGAGGCCGCCCTGCCAAAACCAGTGCGTGTTGCCGTGTCCGTCGATGAGAGGGCCTACGGCATGGTCGAGGTCGTTGGGAAAGCGGATCGTCGTCGCCTCCGGTCCGGACCCGCGGAGGACGACACCGCTCTGGTTGAGGTGGATCATCTTGTCCACGACATACACGCCCGGGGGGATGTGGACGGCACCGCCGCCCGCGCGCCATGCCGCTTCGATGGCGCGCTGAAAGGCGGCGGTGTTGTCGGTGACGCCGTCGCCGTTGCCTCCGAAATCGAGGAGGTCGGCCACCACGGGCACGTCGGGGATGGGGACAGTCCCGCCGCGGTAGCCGGCGTAGGCGTTGTTGGGGAGATTCGGGTGGGCGTGGGGGGCAGCCGCGTAGTCCTCCCAGATCTGCGCGGTGCCGCCCCCCGCCGCGAGGGCGGGGAAGGTCGTCATGGCGGCAAAGAAGAGGGCGGGGAGGGCGGCGCGGAGGCTCGGACGGGGGCGGGGATGCATGAAGGGGGTTGGGGGGGCTGGGGTTTTGGGTTGCTGGGGTTTTGGGGAAGTCGATGCGGTGAGGGTATCGGGGGCGGACGCGGGTGTCTTCCGCTTTCCGGCAAAACCCCTTCCGCTTATCCGCCGTGGTCGCGGCGGTATTGGGTGGGGGAGCAGCCCATGTATTTGGCGAAGCGTTCGGAGAGGTCGGCGTGTTTGTTGAAGCCGCAGCGCTGCGCGATCTCCGCGATGCTCAGATCGGTGTCGAGGAGCATGCGCGCGGCGCGCTGCACGCGCTTTTGCATGATGAAGCCGCGCATGGATTCCCCGCGGTGTTTGCGGAACTTTTCGCTCAGGGAGCGCTCGGACATGGGAAAGCGTTCGAGGACTTCGCCCACCGTGGGCGAGTGACCGCGGTTGATCTGGCCGCAGATCCAGCGGGCGATCTTTGTCAGGAGCGGGTCCGCGCAGGAGAAGCCGCCCGTCGTTTCGCGTTCGACCAGCTTTGCCCCGCGCACGCGCACGAGGTTGCCCGGTTCGTATTCCCCGTGGTGGACGGCGCGTTCGAGGGCGTCCGCCGCGTGAACGCCCATGCCCGCGAAGTTCGGCACGACGGAGGTCAGCGGCTCGCCCTCGGTAGGATCGTCGAGGCGCGGATAGTCGTCGTCGACCCCCACGAGGCCGACGGTTTCGGCGTAGTCCGGCTCGCAATGGCGGAGGGCGCGGAGGAAGCGGACAGCGATGAGATCGTTGGCCGCGAAGACGCCCCCGCTCGGGCCGATTTCGGAGAGCCATGTCGCCACCTGCCGCGCCTCCGCCCGCTCGGTCGACTCCGGGTCCATGCGGTTGCGCTTTTCAAAGCTGAAGTCGTTTTCGAGGCGCAGGCCGGCGTCCGCGAGGGCGGCGGCGAATCCCGCGCGGCGCGCCTCCGAGAACGCGGAGGGCGGATCGCCCACGAAGTAGAAGCGCCGGTATCCGACTGCGGCGAGGTGCGCGACGGCGATTTCGCCGATCTCGTCGCTGTCGTAGCGGATGTTCACGGCGTGGGGGCAGGGTGGCAGCCGTTCGGAGGTGTTGACCGTCGGCATGCGAAGCGCCGCAGTCATCTCGAACACCCGTCGGTTGCTTACCGGCAGGACGATTCCCCGGCAGCCGGGGGTGTCCGCGACGCGTTTTTCGTGGCTCCGGATCGTGACGATGGGCAGCGCGCTGACCCTGCGCCACTGCGCCTTGAAGGCCTGCTCGATCAGCCCTGCAAAGGAGAGGCTGGGGGGCGAGACAAAGTTCACGAATCCGGACATGCCCCCATCGTGGCGGAGCCCGCCGGAAAATCAATGCCGTGGACGCTCTCGCGGTTTTCCGCGATTCCGGTTTGCTTCTTCGGACGTCCGGGATTTCCGTCGGTTTTTTCTTCACCCTTACGGAAATCCAGAGCAGCTTCATCACTATGTCACACGAAACACGTCTCGAATCCGTCAACCAGGACGAACCGCAGAACCAACCGGACGGCGGCGGCAAGTGCCCCTTCATGAGCGGCGCGCTCAACCCTACCGCCGGGAGCGGCTTTTCCAACCGCGACTGGTGGCCGAAGCAGTTGCGCCTGAATATCCTGCGCCAGCACTCCAACCTCTCCAATCCGATGGGGGAGGACTTCGATTACGCCGAAGCGTTCGAGTCGCTCGATCTTGAGGCGGTGAAGAAGGACCTCACCGCCCTCATGACCGACTCGCAGGAATGGTGGCCAGCCGACTACGGGCACTACGGCCCGCTCTTCATCCGCATGGCGTGGCACAGCGCGGGCACCTACCGCACGGCCGACGGCCGCGGCGGGGGCGGCACCGGCGCGCAGCGCTTCGCCCCCCTGAACAGCTGGCCCGACAACGCCAACCTCGACAAAGCGCGCCTCCTCCTCTGGCCCATCAAAAAGAAATACGGCGACAAGATTTCTTGGGCAGACCTCATGATCCTCGCGGGCAACGTCGCTCTCGAGTCCATGGGTTTCAAGACCTTCGGTTTCGCCGGCGGGCGCGTCGACGTGTGGGAGCCGGAAGAGGACATTTACTGGGGTCCGGAAGCCGAGTGGCTCGGCGACAAGCGTTACTCCGGCGACCGAGACTTGCAGAACCCGCTCGCCGCCGTCCAGATGGGCCTGATCTACGTCAATCCGGAAGGCCCGAACGGCAATCCCGATCCCCTCGCCGCCGCCAAGGACATCCGCGAGACTTTTGCCCGGATGGCCATGAACGACGAAGAGACCGTCGCGCTCATCGCGGGAGGGCACACCTTCGGCAAGACCCACGGCGCCGCCGATCCGGGCGAGTACGTCGGTCCCGAGCCGGCCGCCGCCCCCATTGAGGAGCAGGGCCTCGGCTGGCGCAACCGCTTCGGCCCCGGCCACGGGGAGCACACGATCACGAGCGGCCTCGAAGGGGCGTGGACGACGACACCCACGCAATGGAGCAACAACTACTTCGAAAATCTCTTCAAATATGACTGGGAGCTGACGAAGAGCCCCGCTGGCGCCTACCAGTGGAAACCGAAGGGCGACGCGGGCGCGGGCACCGTGCCCGACGCCCACAATCCGGAAAAGCGGCACGCGCCGTTCATGCTCACAACCGACCTTTCGCTCAAACTCGATCCCGCCTACGCGAAGATTTCCAAGCGCTTCTACGAAAATCCCGCGGAGTTCGCGGACGCCTTCGCCCGCGCGTGGTTCAAGCTCACCCATCGCGACATGGGGCCGCGCGCCCGCTACCTCGGGCCGGAAGTGCCGGAGGAAGAGTTGATCTGGCAGGACCCCGTACCGCCAGTCGACCACCCGTTGATCGACGAATCCGATGTCGCCGAACTGAAGAAAGCGATCCTCGGCTCGGGCCTGTCCGTTTCGCGGCTCGTCTCGACCGCGTGGGCCTCAGCCTCGACCTTCCGGGGCTCCGACATGCGCGGCGGGGCCAACGGCGCGCGTCTCCGGCTCGCTCCGCATAAGTATTGGGAAGTCAACCACCCTGCCGAACTGCCCAAGGTGCTCGACGCGCTCGAAGCGGTGCAAACAAAGTTCAACGAGGGCCGGAGCGACGGCAAAAAAGTTTCCCTCGCCGACCTCATCGTCCTCGGCGGCTGCGCCGGGATCGAGGAGGCCGCCCGCCGCGCGGGGCACGAGGTCACCGTGCCTTTCACGCCGGGCCGCACCGACGCCTCGCAGGAGCAGACCGACGTCGAGTCCTTCGCCTTCCTCGAGCCCGAGGCCGACGGCTTCCGTAACTACGCGAAGCGGCGCTACACCGTCTCCGCCGAGGAAATGCTCGTCGACCGCGCCCAGTTACTCACCCTCACCGCCCCCGAAATGACCGCCCTTGTCGGTGGCATGCGCGTCCTCGGGACCAACTTCGGCGGCTCGGCCCACGGCGTCTTCACCGACCGTCCGGAGACCTTGACGAACGACTTCTTCGTCAACCTCCTCGACATGGGCGTGACCTGGAAGCCGACCTCCGAGACGAGCGCGGAGTTCGAAGGCCGCGACCGCAAGACAGGCGACCTCAAGTGGACCGGCACGCGCGTCGACCTCATCTTCGGTTCTAATTCCGAGCTGCGCGCCCTTGCCGAGGTCTACGCCACCGTCGACGGCGAAAAGCGCTTCCTCCGCGACTTCGTCGCCGCATGGCACAAAGTCATGGAACTGGACCGCTTCGACCTCCGCGCGTAGTCAGCAGAAGCAACCCCGGCCGAAGGACCGTGGAAGGGCGCGGCGTGCGGACGCCGCCGGGGCGTTGCGGACCGGGTCTGCAACAGGTGCGCTCCACGGCGCGGCTGCTCTCGACCTTTGATGTGGGAAAAATTCCGGTGGAAGCTGCTCATGTTCCAGACGGGCTACCTGACGATCGCGGAGACGATGCGGCTGGGCAATGCCACGGGTTGCCGTTTGAAGTATCCGAAGCAGGAGGTCTACCAGAGCCTCAACGAATCGCTTCTCGCGGATTGGACGGCGGACGTGCCCTTTTGCGCGAACCGCCTCAGTTCAAACTCTATGACCTGCTGGAGGCACACGACCTCGCAGGGATGGGCCGGCTCATATCGAGCAACGCGGGCCGCCTCGACATGGTCGTTCGCTTTCCGCGAACCGGCGCTCATCTTCGAGTTCAAGTTCGTCGACGACGGAACCACACCCAGCGGCAACAGCGCGCTGGCGGCCATCGAAGAGCGCGGCAACGCGAAGCGGTATCATGCCGAGGGAATCTCCGTGGACAGCGTGGGCATCGAGTTTTCCCGCAAGCAACGCCGCATCGTGGCGTGGGACACAAAGCAGGGTGAGTTTCCAGCTTGCCCCTTGGCGCATGGGCTTTCTGACCATGGATTTCACAGATTCCATGGATGGGGAAAAAGTAGCGCGAAGCTTCAGCGAGCGGCCGCTGCGCGCGCGAAGACCCCTGGGGTCGCGATGCCTTGCTGAGTCTGCGTCTCCTTTGCGCGGTGCTATAATCCACCCTCGGAATAAGAACGTCGGGCAGTTTGGGGGCGGCTTTGGCTTGGAAGGCGAAAGAGACGCCGACCCCTCCCGAATCCACCAATCGTCCCCCTTCCGTCGAATCCGAGCGGCGGATTCGATACGGGCCACCGTCGCCGACTGCCCTCCTCGCAGTCGGTCCCGCGCCACGCGAAAACCCGCACCACGGCGTCCCGGCTCTTGATGTCGGTGTCACTATCGGACTGGCACAGACAAAAATGTCTGTCTCAAAATGCGGGCGGCGTTGGCTTGTGTGTCCGCGCTTTTGGTTCCGCTTCCCACAGGCTGCCGCAGAGGCCTTCGAGGATGGCGGCGGCGGCCCATGGATGGTAGGCGAACCAGAGGTTGGAGGGGGCACCGCCGCGCAGGCGGATGTCGAGCACGCGGCGCGCGGATTGGCAGAAGTATTCCGGTGACCAGCCGGGCTTTCCGAAGTAGAATTCGTTCGCAGAACGATTGAAGGTCTGGAGACCGAAGGCATGGATATCCCGCAGGCGGGCGAGAAGGTATGGATCGCCGGTGACGCCGTGGGCGTAGGCGAGTTCATCGAGAATGCTGTTGGTCATGCAGTGGACGACGGCATTGCAGACGGAGGTAACGGACCCGCCCGCGGAGGTCCACGGATGGCCCTCGAGGGGCGGGCCTTTGATTTGCGCGTTGTGGCAAAAGACAAAGCTCAGGGCGTAGTCGATACCGGAGCGCAGACGCGCGGCGGGGGCTTCGCCGGGTTTTGCTTCGTGCAACATCCGGGCGAGGCGCACATACGCGAGGATGCCTTCGGCGTCGGCCGCGTCGGCGACATCGAGGGGTGTCTGCGTGCATTCCATGCGTTGCACGGCGCTGGCAAAGTAGTGCGCTTCGGCGCGGGAGGCGGGCGCGAGCCAGCGGTCGTCTCCGGTGACGGCGACATGTGCGGCCATGGCGGCGGCGACCCAGCAGCCGGCGAAGGCGTCGTATCCGCTGCCCGCGCCGGTCGCCTCATCCCAAAAGCGGGGAAAGGCCCCGGCGGCGTTTTGCGTGGGTGCGGCGGCGGCGAGGATCTGTTCGGCAAAGGAAAGCCATGCGGCCGGTGCGCGGCCGGTAGTCCGCCGCTCCCATGCCCACGCTTTGAGCATGTAGTAGGCGGCTTGGCCGACGAAGTAGGCCGGGTGGGCGGGGCGCAGGCCTTCGCTTTCGATCCATTGGTGCCACCATCCGGCGTTGGTCCAACACCCGCCGGCTCTACAGGCGTAGGGTAGGCCGGTGCGCGGGTTGAGGGCATTGCCCACGATGTTGTCGATGACCGCGTAGGCGGGGGCTTTCCACTCCGGGCGGTTCAGGCGGTGCGCCGCTTGGAGGAGGGGGTGGGCGATGGCGAGACCGTTTGTCCACGCGATCCCGCCTTCGTGGTGGCGGTGGTAGGTGGCCTCCTCCGGGGCGTCGATAGCGAATTCGCGGGGCTTGTGCGCGGCGTGATTTTCGGCGGGCACCGGATCGAGGGCGATGAGGGCGAAGGTGCAGTGTTCGGCGTCATAGGCGTCCTCCACGATGGCGCGGGCGATCTTCTCGACAGCTTCGGCGGGTGCCGCCCCAGCGCGCGGAGGTTCGCTGTAGACCGCGTAGACATCGGCGAGGATGCGGCCGAGCGCGGTTTCGGTGTTCGCTGCGAAATCATAGAGACGAAAGGCGAACTCGGGTCTAGCTGCGGATTCGATGCGGAGAAACTCCGCTTCCTCCGGCGGCTCCGGCTCGAACGCAAGGGGAGTTCGGTAGATTCCCGGATACGGACGGTGCCCGAGGGTGAAGCCGACCGCCGCGCCGTCTTCAACCGAGGCGAAGAAGCCGTTGCCCGTGCCGCCCGGTTCATCCGACGGGGTGGTGGCGAGCGCCGTGAAGCGCTTTGCCGCAAAGGCAGCCGCCACGGGGTGGGTCAACTCGTTGGCGTGCGCATGCCAAAGGGGTGCAAAGGGCGGTTCGACAGGACCGGCGCGCAGGCGGGGAAAGTGTTTGCGGAGGGTGGGCGGGGACGGGTGTTCGGCGCGGTTGGTTCCGTAAAGAAAGCCCGGCAGGAAAAAGCGCGCGGCGGTCTCCGTGCGGCGGACCGCTACTTCCACGATGCCCGACCATGCGCGCGGTGTGGGATTTTCCAGCCGCAGGCGGCAGCGGTGCGGATTCTCCGGCGAGCCGTCGCCGCCGTCATGCAGGATCGCCGCGCGGAGGACCGGCGCCGCGTCCTGCGCCCACAGGCGGACGCGCAGGGGCGCGGGGTGGTTCAGTTCGAGGAGGGTGGTGGACGTCATGGCGGGTCGAAAGGGCGGGGTATGGAAATCGGTGCACCCTTCGGATTTCGATCCGCAGCCCAACCGGGGCAAGCGCATTGCGGATTCACGGAAGGCTTTTTGCGGAAAACCGGAAGACTGCCGTGCGGGGACGGCATATTCTCTGTCGACGTTCGGCTTCCGGCGACTCCTTCCGGTGCCTTATTCAATCCGAAAACCCAAACAGAACGAAAATAAAATGATCCTAAGAAAATACCTTCTCCCGATCTCTCTCCTTGCCTCCGGGGCTATCGCCGTCGCTCCGGTGTCCGCGACCATCGTCTTTTCCGATGATTTTGCAAACAATGATCGGACGACGGATCCGGCGTGGTATACCATTGGCAATCCGGCGGGATACGACATCACCGAGCAAAACGGCATTCTCTCGCTGGGCAGCACTTCTACCAACCAGCATCGTGCTCTCTCAAGCAGTTGGGAGATCGGTCCGAACGGCGGTTATACCCTTAGCGTTGGAGACGAACTCACCTTCTCGTTTACAGCCAAGTTAACCGGCAATCAGGGGAACCGGAATAACGAGTTCCAGTTTGGTATCGGCAATAACATGGGCGATGTGCCTGCGGCTGACGGTGAAACCGCCGTCTTTGAAAACGACCGGGGCTACATCGTGG
Organism: Opitutales bacterium; assembly: GCA_007134215.1. Taxonomy (GTDB): domain Bacteria; phylum Verrucomicrobiota; class Verrucomicrobiia; order Opitutales; family Oceanipulchritudinaceae; genus SLLG01. The sequence goes on from SLLG01000274.1 coordinate 8,488, forward strand.
CCCTTGGCGCGGGGAGCGGAGCAACGGGCATCCTTCGCGATGCCGGCACACAAGGTTTCCTCGGCCGCCCGGGGTCCGGCGATCATACCACGCTCGTATCGGAAACCGGCATGGCACTGACGCAGACCTTCACGACGTATTCGATGACGATTAGCCGCACCTCCACGGGTCTCGACCTGACGCTCACCGACGGAAACTTCACGATTTCAGGATCCGACAACAGCGTCCCGGGCAATGAGTTCTACACCTTCAACACGATGACCTTTGGTTATTACAACCGAAACACGGAGAACTCCATCGACATCGATTCGATCACGGTCATCCCCGAACCCACCACCTATGCCGCTATTTTCGGTCTGGGAGCGCTGGGACTCGTGATGCTTCGCCGATGTCTGCGCGCCTGAGCCGCTTGCGCTTGATTTATCCGGGTTTTTAACGG
>SLLG01000164.1 GCA_007134215.1 Opitutales bacterium
GCAATGGCGCTCGGATAAGCAGGTGATTCCCTGGGAGCGCGGGCGTCTCGCCCGCTTTCGGAGCCGTGCAGCCTATCGAAAGGTGGCTTAACCGAGCGCCATTGGGGCCTGGCCGGAGCGCACGAGGTCGGCGGCGCGGTGCCACCAATACATGACGTAGTCGGCGCTTTGGGGGACGGCTTTGATGGTTTTGCGCAGAGCTTCAACATAGCCGTCGCCGAGGGCGTCGCGCATGCGGGAGGCACCGATAAACGGCGGGTTGCCGACGATGAAGTCGGCCTGGGGCCATGGGGCGGGGCGCGGGTTTTGGTAGGTGTAGACGGGAAGCTGGGCGGATTCGTCGGGGACGGGGCGGCCGGTGACGGGATGGGGTTTGGTGGTGCGGCCGTCCCAGTGGGTTTGGGGGCGGCCGGATTCGTCGCGGACGATTTGTTGGTCGTCGTAGGCGAGGATGGCGTCGCGGGTTTCGATATTGCGGGCGTCTTCGAGGACGGGCTCGGAGACGGTCTTCACGTCGCCGGCGTTACGGAGGTGCCACTGGAGGTAGCCAGACGAATTTCGAACGCTGAAGTGCGAATGTCGAATTTGCGGAAGACGAGTGGGCTTGCCGGAGTGCGAATGTCGAATGCTGAAGTGCGAATGTCGAATTTGCGGAAGACGAGTGGGCTTGCCGGAGAGCGAATGTCGAATGCCGGAGTGCGAATGTCGAACGCTGAAGTCCGAATTGCGAACGGAATATTGTTGGCGTTCTCTGTTCGGCGTTCGAAGTTCGGAACTTGAATTTTGCAAGATCATCTCAGCTCCTTTGTTCCGACGTTCATTTTTCGAATCTGCGCATTCTTGCGCGCTGTCTTACGCGAACTGACTGTGATGGCAAGTAATTCGCCTGCCTCGCGTTCGAGGCGGGTGAGCTCATCGAGTTGGCGGGCGTCCAGATGCAATCCGCGTCGCTTGGCAATGTCGCGAAGCATACCGAGCCAATATTCAGTCTCGTCGGCTTCTTCTTCAACAGTTCCCAGTTTCGAAATGAAATCGGCCGTAGACTTACCTCGGCAGGCCGCACGATAGTTTGCCGCGACCGAACTGGATGACCGGATGACTTGTCCGATCGCGTTCCGCGTTTCAAGGACGTGGGGCAAGTCGGCGCACAAGCAGATTGCGTCCAGCGCGAAGGTCCTCGTGCGTTGTTGCAGTTCTGTGCTCATCTTAGGCAGCAGTCCCCCAAAGCGAGGCCAAAGTTCTTGTTGGCAACAGATTTCCATTCGCACTTCGCCATTCGGAATTCGAACTTGAGAAGATGCCGCCGCTGCGGGTGAACTCGGCGTAGAGCTCGAAGCAATGGCCGACGTCGGCGACAATCAGGAAGGGCGGGCGCCCCTCGTCGGTCGGGAGTTTGCGGGCGTAGCCCTCGGCCTGGTTGCGGGCCTTGATGAGGACCTGGTCGAACCCGGCGGTGCCGCGGATGCCGTGGCCCTTGCGCTGGGCGCGGCGGCGCTCGCGGAGCTTGTCGCTGAGGGCGGCGCCCGCCTCCTCGCGCTCGACGCCCTGCTTCGTCTCGCAGACAAAACACCCGCGCTTGTAGAGGTCGATGTAGCCGGTGGTGCCGCGCCGGGTCATCTCGATGGCGCGCTCGAAGACGTAGGCGTTGCGGGCGTTGTCGGCCGCCATTTGCCGGTATCCCCTCGTGTGCCTCTTGTGGCCCATCTTCCAGTATCAGAAATAGCCACAAGACGCACAAAATACACAAAAGCTCAGCTGCAAACGCCTTTCATCCGGCCCGTATCCCCAATGGCGCGGGAAATACCGGCATCGATGCGCGCACCACCGGGATATCGCGGTCCGGAGACCCGCGCTCCTGCGAGCCAGCGCCTCAACCGGGCGAGATTCCGGGCCGTGGGTGCGCTGCAATGGTCTATTCGTTGCCCGGGCGGCTCAGCGAGGCGTCGGGTTCACGGGTCCGGCCGGGTTGCCGCGGGTCGACGGAGGCGTGGCTCCGCCGCTACCCTTTGGCGGCCGGGGGTCGGCATCGACCGTCGGCCGGTCCGTTTCGAACGGCCGGCCGGACATGAAGATCACGGCATCGGGCGCGATTGCTCTCCCCTCCGGCGGGAATTCCGTGCAGGTTGGAGGGATGGCTTCCATCGGACAGTACAACACACTCAAGGTGAACCGCGAAACGGGGAGCGGCTTCTACCTCGACGCGGGGCATCTCGGCGAGGTGCTCTTACCCGGAAACCTCGCTCCGCCGGACCTGAAGTGGGGCGCCATGATCGAGGTCTTTCTTTACACCGACTCGGAGGACCGCTTTGTCGCGACAACGGAGAGGCCGCATGCCACCGTCGGTGAGTTTGCCGTGCTGACGGTGGTTTCCGTTCATCCGCGCGCCGGTGCCTTTCTCGATTGGGGCCTGGGCAAGGACCTCTTGCTGCCCTTTCGCGAACAAGGGGAGCGGCGTGTGGAGGCGGGGGAGCGCGTGGGGGTTTACATCAAGGTCGATGAACGCACCGATCGTGTGGTCGCCACCACCAAGCTCAGCCGCTACCTCGAACCGGCGCCCCCTCACTACGCGCCGGGGCAGAAGGTCCGGCTCCTCATTACCCACCGGACCCCCCTCGGATTCAATGCCGTTGCGGAGGGGCGCTACAGTGGCCTCATCTACCACACAAATCTCGGCACGGCGCTGGCGCCCGGCCGGGAGCTGGACGGCTATGTCCACGCCGTCCGGCCCGATGGAAAGCTCGACCTCGGCCTTGATCCGGCGGGCCCCGCCCGCTTCAGGGACCTCGCGGACGAGATCATGGATGCGCTCGGGAATGCCGGGGGGCGCTTGCCCTACGACGACAGCAGTGCGCCGGAGGCCATCCGCGAGGCCTTCAACACGAGCAAGAAAACCTTCAAGAAGGCCATCGGCACCCTCCTGCGAAAACGCCGCATCCGCTTCGCGCAAGGCGGGGGGATTGAGCGGATATAGCGGTGTCGAGGCGACGGGAGGGGGACGGTGAGACCGCGGGTTGATTGCAGGGCCAACCGGGTTGCCGGCGGGCTCAGCGGTCGGGGACGAGGCGCGGGAGGGAGGGGTCGCTTTCCTCGAGGTCATCGTCGGTGGCCTCTTCGGTCTGGACGGGACTGACGGGCTGGAAGAGGTCGTCGCCGGGGAGGGGGCGGACGATTTCGAGGGGTTCATCATCGGGGCGTTTGGCGATACGGACGTTGACCTCGCGGTTGTCTCCGTCGCGCTTGACGCGCACCTGCACGTATTGGCCGACGCGGGTGTAGAACATGGCGTTGCGCAGGTCGTCGAGAGAACGGATGGTGTAGTCGCCGATTTTGCGCAAAACATCGCCGGGGAGCAGACCGGCGTCGCGGGCGGGGCTGTCGGTGATGGCGGCGAGGATGACGCGGGACCCGTCGCTGACGGAGCTTTCCTCGCGCACCTCGAAGCCGATCCAGCCGCGCGTGACCTCGCCGGCGGCGAGGAGGTCTTCGCGGATGCGCAGGACGGCGCGGGCCGGGATGATGTAGGTGGCCCCGACTTCGGGGACGGAGACGACATTGACGCCGAGGAGGCGCCCGTTGAGGTCGAGGTAGGCGGAGCCGCCGTCGCCGGGGGAGCCCGCGACGGAGGTGCGCAGGTATTTGCAGGGGAAGAGGCGGCCGCCGAACCGGCTCTCGGAGCCCGTGATCATGCCCAGCTCGGGGGTCGGCTCAAACTCCAGCGGCATGCTCAGGCGCACGAGGAGGGTGCCGACGGGCGGCATATCGGTGGTATCGACGAGGGAGAGGAAGCGGAAGTTGCGCGGGAGAGTGTTGAGGCGCAGGAGCCCGATATTGGCGACCGGATCGACGCCCACGACGTCGGCGGAGTAGGAAACACCGTCGTGCTCGGCCCATACGCGGATGGGTTTGCTCGCGCGCAGCGGGTTTTGCACGATGTTGGTGTTGGTGATGACGTAGCCTTCGCGGCTGATGAAGAAGCCCGTGCCGATGAACACCTGCGGGGTGTCCTCGTCCTCCATTGGCTCGTAGACGGCTTTGACCCGGACGAGGGAGGCGCGGTTTTCCTCGTAGATCTCGACGATCCGCCGCTGCAGGCTGAGGAAATCGCCGCCGAAGGCCTGCGCGGTAAACGAAGCGAGAAAGAGAGCGACGACAAACCGGCGCCATCGGATGCACAGCGTCGTCATGTACGTCCGTCCGGATCAGAAGTGCCGCATGCGCGCGGAACTGGCCGTGCCGACCCGCGAAGCGGCCTCCGCGATGGGTTCGGCCACGTAATGCACGGCACCGTCACGCGCGGCGGAGTGGATCGACGGCGTGTAGAGCACCTTGCGGTAGTGGGCGCGGTCGGAGGTCATCGAAATCGTCTCGTCGACAAACCGGCTGCGCGCCGAAGAGGTGTCGGCGTAACGGTCGACCGCCGCCACGTCCTCACGGGCGCCGGAAGAAGCCAGCGCAAAGTCGAGGGCGGCGCCCGGCGCGAAATCGAATTCCGCCGCCGATGCGACCGCGCCGGACGGCGGGGAATCGACCGGGCGCTCAGGGTCGGCGAGAAAGACAAAGGCGAACGAAGCCGCCGCAGCCAGCGGAGTGAAAACATAAGCCGCGCGGCGAAGGGAGCGGCACCACCATGCCCACGGCGACGGTTGATCCACCAGTTGGCGCAGACGGCGCGTGTGCAATGCCTTGTCAAACGAGTCCCAGAACTCCGGAGGCGGTTGCTCCGCGCGCTTCAGCTGAAGCAGCTTTTCGAGTGTGACGGGTGTCGGTTCTTTTTTCGGCATGCGGAGGAAATTGAATTAACGGATGTAGTCCTGGAGGTAGGACTGCAGTTGCTGCTTGGCGTAGTGCAACCGGGACCGGACCGTCCCGACCGAACAATTCATGATCTCGGAGATCTCCTGATGGCTCAGGCCCTCGATCTCAAAAAGCACCACCACAGTCCTATGTTTGGGAGACAGTTTCTGCAGGGCCTCGTTCAATCTTTCCTGCAGCTCGCGGACGAGCGCGCCCTTCTCGGTGCGGGTCTTCACGGAGAGGGCCTCGACGATCTCACTGCTGCTCGCCTCGTCGTTGATGTTCTCGAGGCTGAAGAAGCGGCGGAGGCGGTTCTTCTTCAGCTGGCTGAGGGTGGTGTTGACCGCGATGCGGTAGAGCCACGTGAAGAAGGACGATTTGCCCTTGAACCGGCCGATGGACGAGAACGCCTTGATGAACGCCTCCTGTGTGAGATCGGCGGCGTCCTCCCGGTTCGAGGTGAGGTTGTAGACGATGGAGAACAGCCGTTCGCGGTATTTCACGACGAGACGGTCGAAGGCGGCGACGTCGCCGCCCTGCACGCGCTGCACGAGGATCGCGTCCTCGCTGGCTTCGGACCGTACCGGGGTCTCCGCAGCCGTGGTTGTTGTCAGCTGCTCTGTCGCTGTCGCTGTTTGTGTGAGCGCCATAATTTGGTTAAAGCAATGGATTGTGCCTTGTAAGATGCCCCCTTCCATTGCCCGAGGCAATGAAAATCCGCCGTTGCCGCAAGGGCTGTCCGGGAGGCACCGTGTTCCTGTGGTCGAACACCCGTTTGAGGGGCGTCCCTGCGGGATTATTCCGGAGATCCCGCGAGGGCGCGTCCGGCGGCGGCCACGACGTCGTCGACGAGCGCCAGTTTGCCGCGCCCCTCGTAACCGCAGGCGAGCATGCCCGCCGCCGGATCGACGAAGGCGTGGCCGCGCTCGCGGAGCACGCGGAGGTTTGCCTCGGTGGCGGGGTGTTCGAGCATTTTTGTGTTCATGGCGGGGGCGAGGACCACCGGTGCCCGTGTGGCGAGGTAGATGCAGGCGAGGAGATCGTCCGCGAGGCCGTGGGCGAAGCGGGCGAGGCAGTGGGCCGTGGCGGGCGCGACGAGGAGGAGGTCGGCGCGGTCGGCGAGGTCGATGTGCCCCGGCTGCCACCCCTTCTCCTCCTCCCAGAGATCGACGGCGACCGGGTTGCGGCTCAGCGTCTGCAAAGTCAGCGGGGTGATAAAACGCGTCGCCGCCGCCGTCATGACGACAAACACGGAGGCGCCCCGCCGCACCAGCTCGCCCGTGATGTCCGCCGCCTTGTAGGCCGCGATGGACCCCGTGACGCCGAGGACGACCGTTTTCCCTGCGAAGGGCGCGCTCATTTCTTGCGCTCCACGACGTAGGTTTGCGCGAGGAGGTCGTGCACTCCGCGCTTGCGCGGATGGAAAGCGACCCAGAGCACGGTGACGACCCAGAGGACCCAGAGGACGTTGGAGAGCAGATTGGCCGTCTGGTAGCGCTCCATGACTTCGGCGATCTCCTCGGCGCGGGCGAAATCGAGGGGGTTGAGCCCGGCCTCCTTGAGGTGCACGCCGATCACGAGCCCCGGAACCGCCGGGAGGATGTAGAAGAGGTTGCGCAGGACCGCCGTGGGCACGCCCACCACCCCGCCCTCCGCGTCCATCACCCGCAGGCCGAGGGCGAACTTGCCGACCGACGCGCCGAAGATGCCCTCCATCAACGGCTTGTAAAGCATCGCCGCGATCGAGAGCAGCAGGTAGAACGCCACGCCCGGCAGAAAGAGCGTGAGGATGTAGACCGGCAGTAGGACGACAAAATCCACGACCAGCGCGCCCACGCGGAGCCAGAAACCGGCCGGCTTCGTGGCGTCGATGCGGAACATGTTGCCGCGGCCCAGCTCGCTGTGCGGAATATTGTCGGGATCGTAATTCATCGGGTGCATCATTCCTGTGACTGGGGCGGCATGTTGCACAAGCCCGCGGTTGTTGCAAAGCGCGAAAAGAAGCCTCCGCACATTCCCGGTCACGGCCATTGACACTTGACACGGGCGCGCCCGGAGATTGAAAGTCGCCGTTGAAATGGACCACTGCCACGCCAACGGACACCATATTCCCGTCCCGGCGGACGCGCGCCGCGCGCCGTCGCTCACGCACGGCGGTCTCCTCCTTCTCCCCGTGTAGGGGAGTCCATCGAGCGCACCCGGCGGGCAGACGCGCCCCGCCCGCAATCTTTTTCCGCTCCCGGCCCGCGCACGGGTCCGGATTCGCTCTTGCCCCGGCCTCCGCCGTACCTACGTCTCTTAACCTTCACCGACCCATTGCCAGCCATGCCGATGCAAAAACATCCCATTTCCAAATACCGCCCCTACCCGACCGTCGACCTGCCCGACCGCACATGGCCGGACAAGCGCATCGAGAAAGCGCCCGTGTGGTGCAGCGTCGACCTGCGCGACGGCAACCAAGCCCTCCCCGTGCCCATGACCGTGGAGGAGAAGCTGAAAATGTTCGATATGCTCGTCGCCATCGGCTTCAAGGAGATCGAGATCGGCTTCCCGAGCGCGTCCGACACGGAGTTCCGCTTCATGCGCCGCCTCATTGAGGAAGACCGCATTCCTCCGGACGTCTACGTGCAGACGCTCGTGCAGTGCCGCGAGCACCTCATCCGCCGCACCTACGAGGCTATCGACGGCGCGCCCAACGCCATCGTCCACTTCTACAACAGCACCAACCCGCTCCAGCGCCGTGTCACCTTCGGCATGGACAAGCCCGCCATCAAGGCCATCGCCGTGGAGGGGGCGCGGCTCGTCAAGGAACTCGCCGCCACCGCGCCGGGCAACGTGCGCTTCGAATACTCGCCCGAGAGCTTCTCCGACACCGAGCTGGAATTCTCCCTCGAAGTCTGCGAGGCCGTCAAAGAGGTCATCCAACCCACGCCGGACAACCCCCTCATCCTCAACCTGCCGGCCACCGTCGAACTCTTCACGCCCAACGTCCATGCCGACCAGATCGAGTGGTTCTGCCGGAACATCAGCGGGCGCGGGAGCGTCCTCGTGAGCCTGCACACCCACAACGACCGCGGCACCGGCGTCGCCGCCACCGAACTCGGCCTCATGGCCGGGGCCGACCGCGTCGAGGGGACCCTCTTCGGCAACGGCGAGCGCACCGGCAACCTCGACATCGTCACCGTCGCCCTCAACATGTACACGCAGGGCGTCGACCCGGGCCTCGATTTCTCCGACCTGCCCGCCATCCGCTCCATCTACGAGATGTGCACGCGCATGGCCGTCCCCGAGCGCCATCCCTACGCCGGCGACCTCGTCTTCACCGCCTTCAGCGGGAGCCATCAGGACGCCATCAAGAAAGGCATGGATGCCCGCGACCGCTCCGGCGGCGACCTCTGGCAGGTGCCCTACCTGTCGATCGACTGCGACGACATCGGCCGCACCTACCAGGCCATCATCCGCATCAACAGCCAGAGCGGCAAGGGCGGCGTGGCCTACGTGCTCGACCGCTCCTTCGGCATTGAGATGCCCAAGGCCATGCAGCCCGAGTTCGGCCAGGCCGCCACCCGCGTGGCCGACGACACCTCCGCCGAACTCACCAGCCTCCAGGTGCGCGAGATCTTCCAAAAGGAATACCTCGACCGCACCACGCCGCTCGACCTCGTCGACTACGAAGTCCACCACGACCCGAAGCAACTCCACAAGGTCGGCATCACCGCCAAGGTCACCGTCGGCGGCGAGGAGCGCACCCTCTCCGGGCGCGGCAACGGCCCCATCGCCGCCTTCGTCAACGCCCTAGACAACGGCGGCCTCAAGGACTTCAAGCTCACCGACTACGCCCAGAAAGCCATCAACAAAGGCTCCGCCGCCGAGGCCGTCAGCTTCATCCAGGTCGAGCGCCAGGCCGACGGCGAATGCTTCTGGGGTGCCAGTATCGACACCAATGTCGAACTCGGCGGCCTCAAGGCCCTCGTCTCCGCCTACAACCGCTCGCGGTAGGCGGCGGACAGCCGGTCGCGCCCGGAGCTGCCGGAGAACTGCGCCGACGGCAGCCCGCCGTGGAGTGCGGTGATCGTTCACCGCCCCGGAGACAGCCGTCAGGCCCGCTCAATTTCTTTCCTTCCCCCCCC
>SLLG01000137.1 GCA_007134215.1 Opitutales bacterium
GATCCAAGCGAGGACGGCGATCCCGGTGGCGATGCCGAGAAGTCCGGCGAGAACCCCGGCGTCTGGGCGTTTGCGGGTGCCGACGAAGAGCCGCGCCATGTCGGCGAAGTAGAGAAGACTGCCCGCGAGGACAACAGCGGCGAGGACCGAAGCCGCGTTGGTGCCCGGATAAAAGAGAAGCACCGGAATCATGCCCAGCAGCGCGCAGTTGATAATCACAAGCCCGGCCCATGAGAAGCCGCCGGGGCTGCGGTTGCTCACGACAAACATGGAGAGAAGCTTGAGCGAGGTGCCGAGCAGCCCAAGCCAGAGAAAGCCGCCGAGGGCCAGTTGGGCATGTGCTTCGATCAACTGCATCGCATCCATCCGCAGAACGGGGCGGAACTGTTCGATGACGAGACCCACGGCAAGCGCGGCCGTGACACCGAGCCAGAAGAGGGCAGTGACGACGGAGAGCTGCGCGGGTTCCCAGCGGTTGCGCTGTCCGGTCGTGAGCGTGATGTTGGCGATCAGCACGAAGACCCCCGTGAGGACGATCATCGCTCCAATGACGATCCCAAGGAACGGCCGGTCGAAAAACGGCATACCGCCGAACGCGACGACCATCCAGCCCATCCCCAGCGCGTGCAGAGCGAGGTGAACAAGGGCCAGAGGCCGACTCCAGAGCCCGGTGGACGACAACAGCGCGGCCACCGCGTAAAACGTGCCGAAGACGAACGAGCCCACGAATCCCGGTATCGCGAGGGCTGCGAGCGCAATGACCTCAATGCGGTAGGGATCGCCGCGCAGGACCTCCGGGAAGCCAAGGAGGATACCCGATGCCGTAATGAGGCAGGCCAGCCCGATCATGTAAAATCCAAGGGCGACAAGGGCGGAAAGCTGCCCGTGTTCGCTGGTGACTTTCGGAGAGGTGTTCATTGTTTTGAAGGGTGTTTCGGGTTCTAATTTCCGGTGACACGCCAGATGTGCGTGATCCAGTGCTGCGGGCCGGCTTCTTCGGTTTCCCAGTCGAATCCGTGTCCGTCGAGTTCCTCGAAGAGATGCACGGGCCGGAAGCGCGTGCGCAGGACGAGCATCTCGTCGCGGCCCAGTCCCGCTACGGCCTCAAGCGCGGCCTGCAGGGGGCCGGGCGGCTCCAGTTCGCGCGCGTCGACTTCGCGCCGCTTGCCGTTCCCGCCTCCGCCCGGCGTGAAGTCGATGTGCCACTCGTCGTCAGCCACCCGCTGCGAGCGCGCGGCATAGCCGTCTGCCGCGAACACGTCAAAGAGGGGCAGGGGCTCGAATGGCGCGATCAGGCGCAGCGGCTGCTCGGGGTCGAGCCGGGCCTTCGCGGCCATGATCGCGGTGAACGGATCCTGCCCCCGTGCGAGAAGCGGACGCACGTCGAGAACGAACGGTTCGGTGTCTTTCATGGCCCGACTCTACCCGTCCCGCGACCGGAATTCTTTGACCGCTGTCAATATCGCGCACGATACGCTGAATCGACGAAACAACCGCTTCCGCGCCGCCGAAGGCGTTGCGCACCGGCTTATCCGGGTGCCCTTGACCGTTCACCATGGGAATCAACCGCCTCCCGCATTTGGGGTGTTTCCGGCAAGGCATTGTGGTTTCTTTCGCGATCATTATGACCCGAGAGCTATCCAGTTCCTTTGCCGATACGGTGGCGGCGCGTCCCCGCGGGAGTCGCGCCGCCGGACTGGAGCGGTTGCAGGCGTTTCTGCCCCTCGTCGGCGAATATGCCCGCACGCGCAACTACACCGCTCCCCGGTCCGGCGGAGTGAGCGGCCTGAGCCCCTACCTGCGGTCGCGGTTGCTCCTTGAGGAGGAGGTGATCCGCGCGGCCTCCGGCGCGGGTCCGGGTGCCGGCCCGCGCAAGTTCATCGACGAGGTGGCTTGGCGGACCTATTGGAAGGGATGGCTGGAAGTGCGGCCCGGCGTATGGTTCCGCTATCGGCGCGAAGTGGAGCGCCTGCATGCGGAACTCGACAACGGCGCGCGGGAGCGCTACCGGCAAACCGTCAGCGGAGAGTCTCCCCTTGCGTGCATGAACGCATGGACGCGTGAGTTGGTGGATTCGGGCTACCTGCACAATCACGTGCGCATGTGGTACGCGTCGATCTGGGTGTTTACGCTGCGGCTGCCATGGGAACTGGGGGCGGATTTCTTTCTCCGGCACCTCCTCGACGGCGATCCCGCCAGCAACACGCTCTCGTGGCGCTGGGTGGCGGGCCTGCACACGCGCGGCAAGCCGTATGTCGCGCGCGCGGCGAACATCCGCAAATACACGAACGGGCAGTTCGAACCGGAGGGTTTGAGCGACTTTCCGCAGCCGTCGGCGTCTGAGCCCGATTTCGCCACTCCGCTGGCCGCCCTCGAGCCTTTCGGCGGCGCTTCGTTGCCATCGCTTTCGTCGTCTCCCTGCGGCCTGCTTGTGACCGGTGAGGACCTTGTCCCGGACTTCAGCCCGCTCGCGGGGTGCCCCTTCTCCAGCATTGCGCTGTTCAGCGCCAAGGAGGCGGACGCTGAGCTGCGCTTAAGCGAAAAGGTCCGCGCGTTCCGCGGCGAAGCGGCGGCGGATTGCGCCGCGCGCATCGCGGAGCACTGGGGCGGTGAACAGGTGCGGATCGGACACGACGACGAGTTGGCATTCCGCGCCGAAGCCCCCCTGGGCAGTTACGTGAGCCGGCCGACGCCCATGCGGATCTACTGCGGGGCGGTCGACGCATGGACGGCGGCAGTCCGCCGCTGGGCGGAGCGCGAACACCTCAACGCCGTGCGCATCCTGCAGCCACCGGTGGGTCCGCTGCGGAATCGCATGGCGCGCCTGCGCGTTGAGTTGCGCCGCACCGGCGTGCGGCTGATCGAACACCGGCGTGAATGGGATGACCTTCACTGGCCGCACTGCGCGAAAGGGTTTTTCGCATTCCGCAAGGGCCTGCCGCAACGGTTGAAGCAGTTGGGAATCGAGGGCGGTTGACGGCGGGATGGCGGTGCGGCGGAGGGTGTAATGGCGATTGGTTTGGGCGGGGAATCGCAAGATTGGGCATTCGCGTTCGCGCTTTCCGGACCGACCGCCGGAAGAGCCGCCCGGCTGCGGAAACCGGCGGGTTCGAACGTAGCGGGGGTGCATTCAGCCCCCCCCGGCCGGCGTCGGCGTTCCGAAGTAGCGGGCGTGTGCGGCGTGGCCGACGGGCCGCGCTCAGGCGAAGCCGGGGAGGTATTCTTTTTCCGCTTCGAACATTTCGAGAGCCATGGAGCGGATCTGCGCGGGCGTGAGGACCGCCGCACAGTAGGGGTCGAGGTAGAGCGCGTGGACAGCTTCCTCGATACTGCGGTGAATGGCGGCGTTGGCAGCGCAGTCGAACACGGCAAGGTTGCTCGCACAGAGGGCTGCCATCTGCGGGGGGAGGGCACCGTAACGCGTGGGCTGGACGCCGTTGCCGTCGACAAGGCAGGCGACCTCGACACAACTGTCGTCCGGCAGGTTGGTGATGAGCCGTCCGCCGCCCGGTCCACCGTTATGGACGTTGCCGTGGAAGCGGAAGGGAGCGTTCTTTTCGCGCGCCTCGATGATCCATGAGGCGTACTCCCAGCTGCGCGCCCAGTCCATCGGTTTTTCGCCCTTGAGGAGGGCCGTGCGGTCGGCGTCGGCGTGCTTGCGCCACGTCGGCCAGTTGGTCGCGTAGAATCGGGAACCGCCGTCGTACCCGAGGCGCAGGAGTTGGCGGCCCTCTTCGGATTTGCGGTAGTAGGGAAGGTACTCCGAGAGGTGCCCCGAACTCTCCGTGATAAACGCGCCGAAGTGCACGCACATGTCTTTGCGGACGAGGTCAGTGTGTTTGTAGGGCGGCTCTTCGGCGGTCAGTTTCGTGTCGCGGGAGTCGTGCACGCCCTTTCCATCCGCCGTCTCCCGCAGGGCTTCGGCGATTTCGCGGCGGAACTTCTTGTGGATAAACGGGTACAAGTCTTTACCCTTGTGCTGAAGGCGGGTGAACCACGCGAGGTGGTTGATCCCGGCACAGGTCCAGTCCAGTTCTTCGTAGGGCACACCGGCGTATTTGGAGAGCAGCTTGCTCGTGCCCTGCACGCTGTGGCACAGGCCCACGACCGGCATCGAGCTGGCGCGCGCGGAGGCGAGGCAGAGCATGGCCATGGGGTTGGTGTAGTTGAGGACCCATGCGTCGGGGCAGAGTTCCTCGCAGTCGCGCAGGATCTCCAGCCACACCGGGATGGTGCGCAGGCCTTTGAAGAGACCGCCGGGGCCGATGGTGTCGCCGATGCACTGGTCGATGCCGTATTTGAGGGGAATGTCGTTGTCGAGGTGGACGCACTTCGCGCCGCTCACCTCAATGCAGTTGATAATGTAGTCGGACCCCTTCAGCACCTTGCGGCGGTCGGTCGACGCCACGACTTTCCAAGAGGCCCCGCTCTCCGGTTGGGCGCAGAGAGCGGTAATGATTCTCTTCATCACGCGCAACCGCCCGGCGTCGACATCGACCAAGGCAAAGGTCCCGCCCTGCGTGCCGGGGATTTTCAGGATGTCATTGAGAATGCGCGGCGTGAATCCGCTGCCCGCTCCGGTGACGGTGATTTTGACGGGGCGTTGAAAGGCGCCGGGCAATGATTGTGTGCTGGCGTCTTGGGTGTGGGCGGCATGCCCGGCGGTTTTGGTGGTTTTCTTCATGGCATGTAAAGCAGTGAATCAATTAGTGATTTTTCGATGGGATCGTCCAGCGCTGGAACAGCCTTTTCAAGGCTATTAAGTTGACATTTGAAGAGCAAAAAGTGATGCACGCAAAATGAATTCCGGCACACCGCACCTTCCCTTTCCGCTCTACGTCGCGCGGGAGACTCACAATTCTCCCGCGTATTACTGGGACAACCGTCGGCGGACGCCCTCGCCGCTGATCGTCGTGCAGCGGACGGTGTCGGGAGAGGCCTTTTTCGAGGAAGGCGGCGAGCGGCGGAGGGTAGGGCGGGACTGCGCGATGCTCTTCACGCATTGCGAGGACTCCGCATACGGATTCCCGGAGGACGGAGACGGGCCCTATGTGACGGATTACGCGGCGATAACGCCGGCCGCGGGGCTGCGGGAGCTGTTCGATTCCCTGCGGGGCGACTTCGGCAGTGTGGTGCGTATGGCGGAAGGCGGTGAAGCGGAGGCGTGGTTGTCGAAGATGCGCGCAGGGACAGGCGGGAGCGGTTCCGATCCATTCGCGCGCCCGGAGGCGTGTTACCGCCTCCTTCTCGCGCTCTACCGCGAGCAACTCGTCGGAAGCGGCGGCGAAGACGCTGTGGAGGCGTTGCGGCGGCGTATGGATTCGGAATTCCGCGAGCCGGTGCAGATCAACGAACTCGCGCGGGAGGCGGGCCGCAGCCGAGAGCACCTCATCCGCGCCTTCCGCCGCCGCCACGGCGTGACTCCGGGTGCATACCTCATGCGCCTGCGCATGGAGCACGCGCGGCAGCTTTTCCGGTCGACCCGGCTCGACGCGGCCGGTGTCGCCCGGCAGTGCGGCTACGCGCACACGCCCTCTTTTCTGCGCGCCTACCGCGCCTGGGGCCGACGGGAGGCGGAGCAGGAACACGGCGCGGCGGGGCATGGCCGGCCTTGACCTTTGCCGCGGCGGAGGGCCACGGTCTTTGCGGTAAGGGGCCGGAAGCCTTGCCGCCGCATTTCGTGATGAAGTTTTTCCCCGTTCGTATAGCCGCCTACCCGGTGCGCACGCAGTTCTTTCTCGCCTACGGGCTGATCGGCTGCCTGTTGCCGTACCTTGCGATTTACCTGAACCGGGACATCGGCCTGCGCGAGTCGACGATCGGCTGGCTCATGTCGCTGTCGAGCCTCGCCGTCGTCTTGTCACCCGTTGTGCTAACGGCGGTGGCCGACACCCGTGTGAGCGGGCGGGTCCTTCTCGGCTGGCTGTTTCTCGGGTGCTCGGGGTGCATGCTGGCGCTGGCGTGGTTGGGGACTCCGTGGGCGGCGTTCGTCTTCTTCGGGATCCACGTGTTTCTCTTTGTATCGGTGCTTCCGCTACAGGATGGGCTCAACTTTTCCATCCAGCGGAAGCGCGAACGGGAGGGTTTGCCGACAACGCCGTACCACCAGATCCGCGTCTGGGGGACGGTCGGGTTCATCGTGCCGAGCCTGATCCTGCCGCTCCTGTTTTCGTTGGGCGTCGGGCTCACGGCGATGCTCTACCTCGCCGCTGTTTACGGTGTTATCGGCTACCTCAACACACGGCGTCTGCCGCTTGTGGCACCGGGCAGGAAGGGAGCGGCGAAGAACGCGGCGAAACCGCGCCTGCCCACGGCAGAGGCGGCGCAGGTCCTGTTGCGACCGCGCATCTTCGCTTTCTGCGCGGCGCTCTTTATCGCCAATATGGCTTCGGCGGCGTATTTCGGCTTTTACCCGCTCTACCTCACCCGCGTCATTGGACTCAGCGACAGCGCTGCCGGGCTCGTCTTCAACATCGGCGTCGTTCTGGAGATCGCGTGTATCCTCGCCTACGGCAAGGCGGTCGACCGCTTCGGCTTGCGCGGTGTCATGATCGCGGCGACGGCGGCGATGACCGCGCGCATGCTCCTGCTCGCCGCGTTTCCGGTCGCGGGTGTGGCCGTGGCGAGCCAGGCACTTCACGGCTTTGTTGTCATCGCGCTGCAGATCGGCCCCATTACCTACCTGAATAGCCTCGCGGGCGACCGCTTCCGCAATTCGATGCAGGGCCTCTACATGATGCTCATCGCCGGTGCCTCGCGCGTGATCGGCAACATCTGGGCCGGCCAGCTCGCGGGGATCGATCTTCTCCTCGTCTATTTTGTGGCCGGGCTCTTCTGCGTCCTCGCCACGGTGTTGCTCGCCGTGTCCTTCCGTCCGGATGTTGCGGCAGGCAGTCCATCGTCCCCGAACGCGTGAGCGTTTGGACCCGAACGGGTCTTGAAGTCTGGCGGCGGCGGTGCAGCATTCTGGCTCCATGAGGCTGAGCGATCTGTCGGATGTGCTGGAGGCGCTGCTGGAGGCGGAGGTGCGCTTTCTTGTCGCGGGCGGGCTGGCCGTTGTCGCGCACGGCCACAGCCGCGTCACCCATGATCTCGATGTCGTCATGGCGCTCGACGAACCGAACCTGCGGCGGGCCCTGGAGATTCTGAAACGACTGGGTTTTTCCCCGCGCCTGCCGGTTTCCGCCGCAGACTTCTGCGACGCGGCGATCCGCCGCAAGTGGATCGAGGAGAAACACCTTCAGGTTTTCTCCATGGTCAGCGAAGAAAAGGGCGGCTTGGTCGTCGATATTTTCGCGGACAGTCCTTTCGACTTCGAGAAGGAGCGGACGCGGGCGCATATCGTCTCCCTGCCGGAGTTGCCGGAAGGGGTGCCTTTTGTCTCCAAGGAAACTCTGCTTTCGATGAAGCGCCGCGCGGGTCGTGCGATTGACAAGGATGACATCGCACGGCTGACTTTCGAACCGTGAGTGAAGCACGCAAGACGGACGATGCATGGGCGGCGGGCACGTTTGAGGGGTGTGTCGCGGCGCAGGCGTCGGAAGCGGCACGGCTCGACGCCGCCGAGCGCATCCGATGGGCTTGCGAGATGTCGGAGATGATCCGCCTGCGCGACCTGCGGGAGGGGCGGGTGCCTCCGGCCCTGCGCGGCGACCGCTACCGGTGAGGGCGGGTCAACTGTAGAGTTTGCCGCCTTGTTCGACGAACTCCCGCGCCTTTTCGCGCATGCCTTCCTCGAGCGCCTCGTTCCCGTCCATCCCACGCTCGGCGGCGTACTTGCGGACATCCTCGGTGATCTTCATGGAGCAGAAGTTCGGACCGCACATGGAGCAGAAGTGGGCCGTTTTCGCGCCTTCCTGGGGGAGCGTTTCATCGTGGAATTCCCGTGCCTTTTCCGGATCGAGGGAGAGGTTGAACTGGTCTTCCCAACGGAACTCGAAGCGCGCTTTGGAGAGCGCGTTGTCGCGGTATTGCGCGCCCGGGTGGCCCTTGGCGAGGTCGGCGGCATGGGCGGCGATTTTGTAGGTGACGACGCCTTCGCGGACGTCGTCCCTGTTCGGCAGCCCGAGGTGTTCCTTCGGGGTGACGTAGCAGAGCATGGCCGTGCCGTACCAGCCGATCATGGCGGCGCCGATTCCGCTCGTGATGTGGTCGTAGCCGGGCGCGATGTCGGTCGTAAGGGGGCCGAGCGTGTAGAAGGGTGCCTCGCCGCACCATTCGAGCTGCTTGTCCATGTTTTCCTTGATCATGTGCATGGGCACGTGGCCGGGCCCCTCGTTCATCACCTGCACGCCTTTCTCCCATGCGCGGCGGGTGAGTTCGCCCTGCACCTTGAGTTCGCTGAACTGCGCCTCGTCGTTGGCGTCCGCCACCGAACCCGGTCGCAGCCCGTCTCCGATGGAGAAGGACACATCGTAGGCGGCCATTATATCGCAGATGTCGTCCCAGTGGGTGTAGAGGAAATTCTCCTTGTGGTGGGCGAGGCACCACTTTGCCATGATCGAACCGCCGCGCGAGACGATCCCGGTCATCCGCCTCGCCGTGAGCGGGATGCTGCGCAGGAGCACGCCGGCGTGGATCGTGAAGTAGTCCACGCCCTGCTCGGCCTGCTCGACGAGTGTGTCGCGGAAGATTTCCCACGTGAGGTCCTCGGCGCGGCCGTTGACCTTTTCGAGCGCCTGGTAGATGGGCACGGTGCCGAGCGGGACGGGGCAGTTGCGGAGGATCCACTCGCGTGTCTGGTGGATGTTTTTACCCGTCGAGAGGTCCATGAGCGTGTCGCCGCCCCATTTCACGGACCAGCGCATCTTCTCCACCTCCTCGTCGATGGACGAGGCCACGGCGCTGTTGCCGATGTTGGTGTTGATCTTCACGA
>SLLG01000177.1 GCA_007134215.1 Opitutales bacterium
ATGCCGGACTAGCTCAATCGGTAGAGCAGTTGACTCTTAATCAATTGGTTCGGGGTTCGAGTCCCCGGTCCGGTACCATTTACCGCCAGCTTAGCTCAGTTGGTAGAGCAGCTGATTTGTAATCAGCAGGTCGTCGGTTCGAGTCCGACAGCTGGCTCCACTGTTTAAGCGGCTTTGCGGTTAATTGGCATTAGGAAAGAAAAACGTGCTTGCCATTTTTTTGCCACTTTTCACGTCCGGTTTTCCTTCCGTGGGATTCGGGCGGGTGCCCGGTGGGGCGCATCTCGATGCCAATCGGGATATGGCGTGGGGTAGGGCGAAGGGCAATGGCTGGGTTAAGCGCCGCCCTTTCCGCTGGCGAAGCCCGTTATGACTCGCATTCGAGCGACGGACAGGTAGGGCGGTGGGTCCGACGCCTTATCCAGACTGGGGTTTTCGGGAGACCGGAGGTGCCGCGGGCAGTGTCGTCCATGCTTTGTGATGTGTGTTTCCGGCTACACCGGCAGGCACGAGCGGGTGAGTTCGCGGGTGTAGTCGCTCTTGGGGCTGCCGAGGACCTCGGCGGTTCTGCCTTGCTCGACGATGCGCCCGGCGCGCATGACGACGGCCTCGGCACACAGGTAATCGATGACGGCGAGGTCGTGCGCGATGAAGATGAGGGTGAAGCCGAGTTCGGCATGGAGGTGCCGCAGGAGGCGGAGGACGCGGGCCTGCACGGAGACGTCGAGGGCGGAGACCGACTCGTCCATGACAACGGCCTCCGGTTCGCTGAGAAGCCCGCGGGCAATCGCCATGCGCTGGATCTGGCCGCCGGAGAGGCTGTGGGGGAAGCGGGAGAGCAAGCCGGGCTCGAGCTGCGCGTATTCAAGGCAGCGTGCCATGCGCTGGCGCCGGGCGGAGGCGTCCATTTCCGTGAGGTAGCGCAGGTGCTCGTCGAGCTGGACCCCGAGGCGGCGGCGCGGATTGAAGGCGGCGTAGGAGTTCTGGAAGACAAACTGCACCGTGCGGTAGAACTCGCAGGGGTTGATTCTGCCAGGTGTGACCGCACGCCGACGGAAGCGGACCTCACCCTCCGTCGCGCTCTCCAAGGCGACGAGAATCCGGGCGAGGGTGGATTTTCCGCTGCCGGACTCGCCGACAATCCCGAGCGAGGCACCGGCCCGGATCTCGAGATCGATGCCGTCCAGCGCGGTGACCACCCGCCCGCCTCCGAACCACCCGCGCGCGCCGAAGACCTTGCGCAAGCCTTTGATGGTATAGACCGGTTCCCTCATTGCGCGTCCCCCTTGCCGCCGGGATCTTTCCCGACTATCCCGAGGTCTTGGTCCGGCCCCGCGCCGAGCCGGGGAATGCTGGCGATGAGCCGCCGGGTGTATTCATGCCGCGGATGGCGCAGGACCGCTTCAACGGCACCGGATTCGACCACTTCGCCCGCGCGCATGACGATGACTTTGTCCGCGACCGCGCGCACCACCCCGAGGTCGTGACTGATGAAGACCATGGCGAGGCCGCGCTCCCGGCGGATCTCCGCGAGCAGTTCGAGGACGTGTTTCTGCACGGTGACGTCGAGGGCGGTCGTGGGCTCGTCGGCGACGAGTACGGCGGGTTCGTTGGCCAAGGCCATGGCGATGGCGATGCGCTGGCATTGACCGCCGGAGAATTGATGCGGATAGGCGCGGCATGCTTTCGCCGGATCGGGAATCCCGACCTGACCGAGCAGGCCGATGACGCGCCCGCGCAGCTCACTTCCTTTCAGGGCGGCGCCGCCGTGTGCCCGCACGGCCTCGGCGAGCTGTTTGCCGACGGGGATGAGCGGGTGCAGACTGTCAAAAGGATTCTGAAAGACGTAGCCCACGCGCGCGCCGCGGATGCCGCGCAGTTCCGCCTCGGAGGCGGAGAGCACATCAATCCCGCCGACGTGTATCGCCCCTGCCGTGACGCGTCCGGGCGGCGAGGCGACGAGCCGGGCAAGCGCCATGGCGGTGACGGATTTTCCGGAGCCGGATTCACCGACAATGCCAAGACATTCGCCTGCCTTGAGGGAAAACGACACCCCGCGCACCGCCCGGAGGGCCTCCGCCCCCTCGCCAAAGGCAATCTCCAGACCGCGCACGTCCACGAGTGCGCCCTCCTCTGTATCCGCCGACTCTTCCCGCCCCGACGGTTCGACATTTGTGGCGGCGCCCGGCGCGCTGTGGGCACCGCCTTCAAGCCGCGGGTCGAGCCAGTCGCGCAGGCCGTCGCCGATGAGGTTGATGCCGATGACGAGAATGAGAATGCACACCCCCGGCAGGAGCCCCACATGCGGATGCACGAGCATCACCTTGCGACCGTCCGCGAGCATGGAACCGAGATCGGCCTGGGGCGGCTGCGCGCCGAGGCCGAGGAAACTGAGCCCGGCGGTTTCGAGGATCATCCAGCCCAAGGTCGTGGACATGGCGATGACGATGACGGGCAGCACATTGGGAAAGACCCCGGCAAAAAGGATACGCAGGCGCGGTTGTCCGCCGATGCGGGCGGCCTCGACAAAGGGCATGGCGGAGACGGAGAGTGCCGTCCCGCGCACGGAGCGGGCGAAAAACGGAATGTTGACTACGGCAATGGCGATGAGCGCGTTAAGAAGGCCCGGCCCGAGCACGGCGACGATGGCGAGGGCGAGGATGAGGTAGGGAAACGCAAGCACCATGTCGATTCCCCGCATGAGGAGAGTATCTACCCAGCCGCGGAAAAACCCGGCGCATAGACCGATGAACGAGCCGATGAACGCCGCGATGAGGGTGGCCGCCGCCGCGACCGCGAGCGAGATCCGGGTGCCCCAGACAAGGCGCGAGAGGATGTCGCGGCCGAGCGTGTCGGTGCCGAGAAGAAAGCCGTCGCTCCCCGGGGGCAGGAGACGGTCCCGCAGGTTGGTCTCATTGGGATCGGCGAGCGGCAGCACGGGGGCGAGGAGAGCGAGGAGGACAATCCCGCCGAAGAGAAGGCAGCCGACCACGGTGAGCGGATTGCGCAGGAACTTCCTCATCGTTTCAACCTCGGGTCGAGGGCGTGCTGAATGACGTCGGCGAGGAGATTGACGAATACATAGGCCACGGCGACGACGAGAACCCCGCCCTGCACGAGGAGAAGATCCCGTTGGCTGATGGCGTTGACGAGCATCCGCCCGAGGCCGGGCCACTGGAAAATCGTCTCCACGTAAACCGCCCCGCCGATGACAAAGCCCGCCTGGAGGCCGAGTACGGGCATTGTCGCGACAATGCCGCTGCGCAAAGCGTGGCGCACGATGACGCGCGCTTCGGAGATACCCTTTGCGCGGGCCGTGCGGATGTAGTCCTGCCGCAGGACCTCCAGCATTTGGGTACGGACAAAGCGGGCGACGACGGCGGCGGCGACAAAGCCGAGTGTGAGCGCGGGCAGAACGAGGTGGCGGGCGATGTCCGGCAGCGAGCCCCCGCCGTCGATGGAGACCATGCCGCCCGAAGGCAACCACCGCAGCTGCACGGCGAAGACGACAATGAAAAGCAGGCCCAGCCAGAAGGCAGGGGTCGAAATACCGACCATCACCCCGAGGGAGAGAAGACGGTCGGTCCAGCTGTATTGGCGCGCGGCGGCGGCCACGCCGACCGCGGTGCCGAGCAGCACGCACACGAGAAAGGCGGCCCCGGCGAGGAGAAGGGTCGCGCCCGCGCGCTCGCCCAACTCTTCGGCGACCGGGCGCTCCAGGCTGTAGGCGTAGCCGAAATCGCCCCGCGCGAGATTCGCGATCCATGTGCCGTAGCGTTCCCAGAGCGGCGCGTCGAGGGCCATCTGTTCGCGCAGTTGGCGCACATTGTCGTCGGTGGCGTAGGGGCCGAGCAGGGCGAGCGCGGGATCGCCCGGCACCATGGCCATGAGGAGGAAGACGAGGACGGACACGCCGAAGACAACGGGCACGCCGAAGAGCAGACGCTTGAGGATGTATGCCGTCACCGTACCTTTTCCACTTCGGTCAAATTAAGAAGGAACGAGGGTTCCAGCCGCATGCCGCGGAGCGCCCGGCTGTGCACCGCGTTCTGCCGCCATGCCGCGACAAAGAGAAACGGTGCCTCCTCATGGACGAGGCGGTCAATGTCGCGGTAGAGGCGGCCGCGCTCGCCGAAGTCCGTCGTGCGGCGTGCGGCGGCCAGCAACTCATCGAGACGCTTGTTTTCGAAATAGCCCGAGTTGAAGCCCCCCGCCTCGGGCAGCGCGGTCGAGCTGAGGGCAAGCGAGGGCAGCGTGTCGGGATCGTGCGTGATCCACGCCATCTGCGCCATGTGCGCCCGTCCTTCGAGACCGGCGTTCACCCGCGCCAGAAACGTGTTCCACTCGAAAACCTCGATACGCACATTGAGACCGACGCGGGCGAGATCGGCCTGGAGGGCGCTTGCCATGGGCAGGGGCTCCAGCATGCCGGACCCGCTCTCTGTGGCGTAGAGCCGGACCGTCGCCCCGGCGTGACCGGCTTCTTCGATGAGGCGGCGCGCTTTTTCGGGGTCGTGCGGGTACGGGCGCACATCCGGGTTGCTGGCCCAATCGAAGACCCGTGAGATGACGCCGTGCGCGACCGACGCCGTGTCCTGCAGGAGGTCGCGGGTGATGGCCTCCTTGTCCACGGCGTAGTTCACCGCGCGCCGCACGCGCACGTCATCGAAGGGCGGTTCCCGTGTGTTGAGAATTAGAAACCACAGGTGCGAGCCTTCCGTTTCGGTTACGGCAAAGTCGCCGTGTTCGCGCAGGTAGCCTACCAAGTCGGGAGGCGCCTCGACGAGGAGGTCGATGTTGCCGGCGAGCAGCTCGGTGAGCCGGGAATTTTCGTCAGGCAACGGGCGGAAGATCAAGCGGTTGACGCCGGTGGCGGAGGCGGCGTCGCGGTGCGCCTCGAAGCGCTCCAGCTGCACCCAACGCTGCCGGGCCCACTCGCGGAAACGCCACGGCCCCGTGCCGGAAGGATCTCGCCCGAATCGACTGCCCTCCGCGCGCACCTGCGCGGGCGAGACCATGTAGCCGGTCGGGTAGGCGAGATTGGAGAGGAACGGCGCGTAGGGTTCGTTGAGCTTGAAGACAACGGTGTGCGGGTCGGGCGTCTCGATGGATTCGACCATTGAGAAGAGAAACGCCATCGGAAACGGTCCCGTGTCCGCGAACGGATGGTCCCCGTCGAGCATTCGCCCGAAATTGAAACGCACGGCTTCCGCGTCGAACGCCGACCCGTCGTGAAAGACGACATCATCGCGTAGCTTGAACGTGTAGCGGCGCCCGTCTTCGCCGACCGACCACTCGCGTGCGAGTGACGGGCCGAGGTCGAGCGTGCCCGGCTCAAAGCGCACGAGTCCCTCGTAGACGTGGGCGAGAATGCGGAAGTCGTTCGTCGCGGTGGCGACATGGGGATCGAGCGAACGCGGTTCGGCGACCTGACCGACGACAATGGCATCCGCAGGTGTGGCGGCGCGTTGCCCGCAGGCGGCAAGGAGGAGGATGAAGGCGGCGCAGGCGAGGGCGGCAGATCGGCGGACGGAATGACCGGCCTGCGGGGAGAACGCAAGGGGAAAGGGGTTGCCCGGCCGCCCTCTCCAAGGCGGTGAAGGATCACCGCACTCCAAGGCGGGCTGCGCCCGCAATGACGCCCGGACAAGACCGGCATCGATGAGCCTACCAACGGAAAAGAGCATACCTTCCGTTTATTAGCCTTTCTTGTCGCGGGCGGGCTTGTTGTCGTCCGCGGCATTCGCCTGTTCGTCGGCTTCAGCTTCCTGGGCGATGCGGGAGACCTCTTCGTGGCGGAGGGGGCCGACGGGCACGGTGCGGGTGGAGGGGAAGTGGTCGAGATTGGCTTCCAGCTCACCGCGGTCGTGGAAGAGCGGGATCGACTGGACATAGGCCATGACCATCCGCGCGATGGAGTGCAGCGAATCAATGTGGGTGCGCTCGTACCCGTGCGACGCGTCGACACCGAAGGCGGCGAGCGCGGTGCGGATGTCGTTCCCGGCCTCGACGGCGGAGGCGCTGTCGCAGCGGTAGTAGCGGAAGACGTCGCGCGTATGGGCGATATTGTTGTCCTCACAGAGCTTGAGGAGCCGGTTGGTGAGATGGAAGTCAAACGGTCCGGAGGAATCCGCCATCGCGACGGTCGCGCCGAACTCGGTGGAGTCCTGTTCCGGCGCGCAGGTGCCGTTGTCGATGGAGACCATTTCGGCGACGTCGCCGTGGAGCACGGCGGACGCCCCGATGCCGACCTCCTCCGAAATCGTGAAGAGGAAATGGGTCGTCACGGGCAGATGGATCTTCTGTTCGGTGAGCGCCTTGGCCACGGTCAGAAGCATGGCGACACCGGCTTTGTTATCGAGGTGGCGGGAGACGAGGAAACCGTTGGGCAGAAACTCTGCCTGGGCGTCGACACCGATGAAATCCCCTACACGGATACCGAGTGCCTCGAGGCCGCGGCGGGTCTCCACCCGCTCGTCGATCCGCACCTCCAGGTTGTTCCATCCGACGGGCTGTGTATCCACCTCGTCGTTGTAAACGTGTCCGGAGGCTTTGAGGGGCAGAATCGTTCCGCGGTAGATAACGCCCTCGCTGAAGACGGACACTCGCGCGCCCTCGGCGAAGCGCGCCGACCATGTGCCGATGGGCACGACGCCGAGGCGTCCGTTGTCCTTCAGTTGCGCCGTCATCGCCCCGATCGTGTCGAGGTGGACGACGACGGCACGCGCCGGCGCTTTGCTCTTTCCTTCGAGCGTGGCGCGGATGGCGCCGCGGCGGGTCAGTTCGTAGTGAACGCCGAGCGCGTCGAGTTCGCCGCAAACATCGCGGACGATGGGATCGGTGTAACCCGTCGGGCTGTGGAGTCCGAGGAGATGCAGGAGTTTCTTCTGCAGGTATTCGAGATCTAGGTTCATATCACTTTCCGCCGGGGGCGGGCTGGGCGCCGCCGACGGCGTGAGGGAAGAGGAAGTCGATAAACTTTTCCGCCGTGGGCGCGGGTTCATGATTGGCGAGGCCCGGGCGTTCATTGGCTTCGATCATAGCGTAGTCCGGACGCCTCACAGAGGGCACGAGGAAGTCGAGCCCGACGACCGGGATCTCCAGTGCCGTTGCGGCGCGGACTGCTGCCTCGCCAAGGACCGGGTGGAGATCTTCCGTTACATCGTGGATCGTGCCGCCGGTGTGCAGGTTGGCGGTTTTGCGCACGGAGAGACTGACTCCTTCTTCTAGCACATCGTCCATGCTAAAGCCTTCGTTGCGCACACAGCGTTCGGTCTCCGCGTCCACGGGGATATGGCTCTCGCCGCCCGTAGCCGCCTCGCGGCGCCGGCTGAGTGATTCGATGAGCTGCCGGATGGTGTGGCGGCCCGTGCCGCTGACGCGCGGCGGACGGCGCACGGCGGCGGCCACGACCTCGTTGTTGATAACGATAATCCTCAAGTCTTTCCCGTCGACAAATTCTTCGAGGAGGACCGTGTCGCACACGGCGCGGGCGGACTCCAGGGCGGCGTCGAGTTCCTCCTCCGTGCGCACATCCACGGAGATTCCGTGGCCCTGCTCACCGCGCGCGGGCTTTACGACGACGCGCTTGTGTTTGGCGAGAAAGGCGCGGGCGTCGTTCACATCCGCGGCAATCTCTTGGGCGGGCACGCGGATGCCCGCTTTTTCGACGATGGAGCGAGTGAGGGCTTTGTCGTCACAGCGGCTCATGGCGACGGCGGTCGTGAGTTCGCTCAGCGACTCGCGGCAGGTGATGCGGCGGCCGCCGAGGCACAGCCGGTAGTACCCGCGCGCCGGATCGAGCGGTTCCACGGCGATGCCGCGGCGCAGGGCCTCGTCGATGATGATGCGCGCGTAGGGGTTGTATCCGGAATCCGGAAACTCGCCCACATACAGCGGTTCGTTGTGCGGATTGCGCGTCTTCACGGCAAAGACCGCGACACGCTTGAAGCCGAGCTTTTCGTAGAGGGCGATGGCACTGGTGTTGGTGTGCATGACCGAGAGGTCGAGCTGCTCCCGGCCACGGGCCTTGTAGAACTCGATGAGAAAGCGCACGAGCGCGGCCCCCACGCCCGGCATGGGCGCCTGCGGGTCGACGGCGAGCGCCCAGAGGCTGCTGCCGTTCTCAAGGTCGTTGAAGCAGGCCTGATGATCCACCCCGAGAGCGACACCGAGGATGGAGCCGTTTTCGTCACTGCGCGCGACCACGTAGTCGAGCCGCTCGTCATGGCGGCTCTTCCATACGACCGCCTCGTCGACGCACACCATGTTGTGGAGGCTGTAGATGCGGTTGATCTCGGCGATCTCCTCGCGCCGGGTGACCGGCCCGATGGTGAATCCATTTGGGCCGCCGGCCTTCGGTTTGTAGTCCGCGAAGCGGATGCGGAAGGTGTGCGACGGATCGAGAAAGAGCTGCTGCGGCGAGCAACTCAGGACGATGTGCGGGTCGGTGAGGTAGAAGGCGATGTCCCGCTTGCCGGGCGCCTCGCGGAGGATCGACTTTGCGACGGCCTCCGGCGAAGGAAAGGTGAAGGCGAAGAGCAGGCGCCCCCAACCGCAATCGAGGATCACTCCTTCGGAGCTTTCGCGTCCGGGGTGTATGGCTTCAGGCATGGTATGCGGGGATATCAAATCCCTTGCTTTTGCAGCCAAAGCTCGAGGAGCGTGAGCTGCCACATTTTCGAACCGCGCAGCGGCGTGATGTGCTTTTCCGGATTGGCGAGGAGTTTTTCCACATAGGCTTTCTGAAAGAGCCCGCGCTCGCGGGCTTTTTGATTGGTGACGGCATCGCGCGCCATGTCGAGAAACTCGCCGCGCAAGTATTTCAGGGCGGGAACCGGGAAATAGCCTTTGGGCCGGTCGATGACC
>SLLG01000165.1 GCA_007134215.1 Opitutales bacterium
CGCGCGAACTCGAAAAACTCGCCGCTGCCGCCGAGCGCGCCCACTCCCTCGGCCTCGTCGTCAACCTCGGCCACGGCGTCAACTACACCAACATCCGCGATGTGCGGCGCGTGCCCCATGTCCACGAGATGAACATCGGGCACAGCATCGTCAGCCGCGCCTTGTTCGACGGCATCCGCGACGCGATCCAGACCATGAAGTGTCTCATGAATCCCGGGAAATGCTGATGAGCGCGCCGCCCACGCCCGACTTCCGCCTGCCCGTCGGCGGCACCGTCTGCGGACTCGGTATTGATTTTATCGAGTGCGACCGTATTGCCCGTATCCTCAACCGCCAGGGCGAACGCTTTCTCGCACGCGTATTCACCGACATCGAACGCGAATACTGCATGGCCATGTCGAATCCGGTCCCTCACCTCGCCGCGCGGTTCGCCGCCAAAGAAGCCGTCTCCAAGTGCTTCACCACCGGGATCGGCGCCGAACTCGGCTGGAAAAGCATCGAGGTGCGCAAGGGCGGGCGCGGCGAACCGGTCATCCACCTTGATGAAAAAGGCGGTTCCCTTCTGCGCGCGCTCGGCGCGGGCGGCGTGCTCGTCTCCCTTGCCCACACGGCCGCCTTCGGGCAGGCCGTCGCACTCATCTACCGCCCGGCTTGAACTCTTCCTCCGCCGCCCCGAGAACCGAAACTTTCCGATTGCTCCCGCTCAACTGATAATGCCGCACAAGTATCCAATTCTCTCCTGCGCCGAGGCGCGGGACTATGAAAAAAAACGCTTCGCCGGAGATCCCGACGCCGCCGTCGAGGCCATGCACGCCGCCGGGTCCGCCATCGGGAAACACATCCTCAGCGACTTCAGGGAAATCGGCGGGCTGCCCGCCGCGTGCCGCGTTCTCGTCCTCGCGGGCAAAGGAAACAACGCGGGCGACGCCCTGATTGCCGCCGGGGCGGTCGCGGCGGCAAAGCCCGAGAGCCGGATCACCGTCGTCCTCGCCGAAGGCACCGGAGGACTCTCCTCCGCCGTCGCCAACGTACTCGACAAACTCAAATCCAGCGGCTCGTGCGCCGTCCAAGACAATTGGTCGGCCGCCGTCGGCAAGGAACTCGCGCAGACCGAATTCGACATCTGCATCGACGGCTTACTCGGCATGGGCTTCCGTCCGCCGCTGCGCGCCCCCTACGACGAGATTGTCGACTGGGCCAACGTCGCCCTGCGCGCTCGCTTCCGCGCCGCCGTCGACCTACCCAGCGGGCTCGGGGACGAGACGGGTTTTCCGATCTTCCACGCCGATATCACATACGCGACAGGCATCGCCAAACGCCCGTGCTTCAACGAAATCCACCGCGCCTCCACCGGGAGGGTGCGCTTCATCGATCTCGGCTTTTTCGGCAAAGGCGCGGACTTTTCCGAGCGTGATCGCGAATACATTCTCGATCCTGGCTACTTCCGCCGCCGGGGCGGCATGCGCCCTGTCGAAACCCACAAAAGCGACTACGGGCACCTCCTCATCGTTGCTGGATCGGCCGGCATGCCCGGAGCCGCGCTCATGGCGACGCTCGGCGCATTGAAGGCAGGCACGGGCCTCGTCACCGCGCTCACTCCGGGCACGCTCAATCTCCGCCTCGCCGCAGCCGCGCCCGAAGCCATGTGGCAACCCTTTCCGGTGCGCCCGGACGGGATTTTTGAAACGGATTTCCTGCGCGTCGTTGGTGCCTTCGCGAAAAACGCCAGCGCCATACTTGTCGGGCCCGGCCTCTTTGTCGAACGGCACAACCTCTACCTCATTTGCCGTCTCGTGCGCGAAATCCACGTGCCCACCGTCCTCGACGCCTCCGCCCTCGCGCCGGACATCATCGCTTCCATCCACGGCCGTCCGGAATCCGCCGGTCCCATTCTCATCACACCCCACCTCGGTGAATTCCGCCGTATCTCGGGCCGCACCGACCCAAAACACCGCATCGACAACCCCGCCGCCGCTTTCCGTGACTACTGCGGGCGGCACCACACTATCGGCGTGCTGAAGGGGCCCGTATCCACGATCTCCGACGGTTCAAGCATCGAATACAGCGCAAGCGGCGGACCCGTCCTCGCCCGCGGAGGCACCGGCGATATCCTCGCCGGAATGGTCGCCGGCATACTTGCGCAAAACCCCGCCCAGCCTGTCGAGGCGCTGCGCGACGCCGTCACATGGCACGGCGCGGCCGCCGATTCACTCGCCCGCGCCCACGGTCACCACGGCGTGCGGTCCACCCAACTCCTCGACCACTTCGACCGCGCCCTGCGCGAACCCGCCGCGAACTGAGGCCATGGACCCCGATGAGCGGCAGGCCCGGATGGTCCTCAGCGGCCTCTCCGACTTCGGCCCGGTTTCCATCCGTCGGCTCATCGATCACTGCGGCTCCGCGCAGGAAGCCCTCCGCTGCGATCCCGCAACGCTCGGCGACGCTTGTAGCGCCAAACAACAAAAGGCACTCCGGCACTGGCGCGAACGCTTCGACCTCGCCCGCGAGGAAGCCTTTCTAGAACACCACCGTGCCCGCTACATCACAGCGGAGGAAGAAGACTACCCGCCGCGCCTGCGCACACTCCATGACGCCCCCGTCGGTCTCTACTGGCAGGGGCCCGCCCGCTGCCCCGACCGCGCCGTCGCCGTCGTCGGCACGCGGCGGCCCGGCGCCTACGGACGGAAGATCGCCCGCGAGTTCTCCGCCGAACTCGCCCGCCTCGGGTTCACCATCGTCAGCGGGCTTGCCGCCGGGATCGACGCCGAGGCCCACGCCGCCGCCCTCGACGCCGGGGGCACCACCGTCGCGCTCCTCGGTAACGGCCTCGACATCACCTATCCGCGCGAAAACGCACGCCTCTTCGAGCGTATGCGCGCCGAGGGCGCCGTCGCGTCCGAATTCTACTTCGGGCGCGTCGCCGACCGCCAGACTTTCCCGCAGCGTAACCGCATCGTCTCCGGCATGAGCCAATGCATTCTCGTCGTAGAATCCGGTGCCAAAGGCGGCAGCCTCATCACGGCCCGCTTCGCCGCCGAGCAGGGCCGCAGCGTCTGCGCCGTGCCGGGCCGCATTGATATGCCTTCGTTCGAAGGATGCCACGCCCTCATCCGCGACGGCGCCACCCTCGTCCAGTCCATCGACCAGCTCCTCGAGGAGATCCACGGGCACGGCCGACAGCTCGACCTCATCGCCGACATCCAACAGGGCCGCAAACCGCCCGATCCCGGCGATCGCCTCCCCGGCGGTCTCACGGATGAAGAAGCCGTCGTCGCCCGCCATTTCCTCGACGGAGACTGCCTTCATCCAGACCACATCGTCGACCGCGCCGACGTCCCGCCCCACGCCGTCCACGCCGCCCTCCTCATGCTCGAACTCAAAGGCGTCCTCGCCAAACGCCCCGACGGAACCTACGAGCGCGCTTTCTAATCCCGCGTCTCGCGGCTGCAAACTCCGGTCAACTAGATTAACTACGAATTATTTATGGCAACGATTTAACTCGTTGATAAATATATTGCGTGCGCCGGAGGCGGGATTTCTTCGGGAGTTAGCGGTTGCCTCCGTCCGCGTGAGGTTCTTTGGTGATCGGTTTTCGACGCATGAGGGAGGAAGGACCATCGGTACCGCCGCCGCCCGCGGGCTTTCAGCCGGGGCTCCTGCGCCACGTGGCCGTGATTATGGACGGCAACGGGCGATGGGCGGGCGCGCGCGGTCTGCCGCGCAACGAGGGGCACCGCCAGGGGGTGGAAAACGTGAAAACGATTATCAAGGCGGCGAAGGAGGCGGAATTGAGCTGCCTTACGCTCTTCGCCTTTTCGGCGGAGAACTGGAACCGCCCGCGCTCGGAAGTATCCGCCCTCATGCGGCTGCTGGAGCGCTACCTGAAGGAGCAGGCGAAGGTGCTGCGCGAGCAGAAGATCCGGCTGCGCGTGCTCGGGCGCACCCACGAACTGCCGCCCCGCGTGGAGGCACTTATCCGCCGCACGGAGGAGGAGACGGCCGGCTACACGGAGCGCACTCTCGCCCTCGCGCTCAACTACGGCTCACGCACGGAGGTAGTCGACGCCATGCGGGCCTACGCGGAAGCCGTCGCACGCGGCGAGGCCGACCCCGCTTCGCTCGACTGGGCGGAAGCAAGCCGCTACTTCTACTCGTCGGACCTGCCCGATCCCGACCTCGTCATCCGCACCTCCGGTGAGTACCGCGTGAGCAATTTCCTTCTCCTGCAGAGCGCCTACGCGGAGTACCATTTCTCGCCGAAATACTGGCCGGACTTCGGCCCGGAAGATTTTTACGCCGCCCTCATGGACTACGCCCGGCGGGAGCGCCGCTTCGGCAAGACCGGCGAGCAGATCCGCAGCGCGGGCGGCGCGCCCCAACCCCAGACCGTATGACGCACCGCATCGCCAGCACAGTCATCCTTTGGCTCGCCTTCATCGCCATCCTTGCCGTCGGCGGCGTCCACGGCGCCTACCTCATCCTCGCGGCCGCCGCGCTCCTCACACAGTGGGAGGCCTACGGACTGATCCGCAAGACGGGCGGGCAGCCGCAGGCATGGGCCGGACTCGTGGCGGGCGCCCTGTACCTCGTCGGCTTCGCCTACTTGCCCTACCTCGGTCTCCACCCGCTCGCCGGCCTTGCGCTCGGCTTCACGCTGCTGGTTCTCTTCGTGCTCGTGCGCAGCCCGGCGAGCGA
This sequence comes from Opitutales bacterium, assembly GCA_007134215.1. Classification (GTDB taxonomy): domain Bacteria; phylum Verrucomicrobiota; class Verrucomicrobiia; order Opitutales; family Oceanipulchritudinaceae; genus SLLG01. Next base: position 4,696 of record SLLG01000165.1, read on the forward strand.
GTGCGTCTCTGTCTTCAGCGCCACGGCGGGCGGACTCGCCGTGCCCCTCATGCTCGGGTTTTTCCTGCCCATTCTCCAATCCGGTCAACTGCTGCTCGCCGTGTGGGTGATCGCGGCGGCGAAGTTCACCGATGTGGGGGCGCTGCTTGTCGGGCTGAAATTCGGACGGACCTCGTTTTCGCCGGTTCTCAGCCCCAACAAGACATGGGAGGGTGTCATAGGCGGCATCCTCGTCTCCGCCGTCGTCAGTCTTCTCTTCCAACTGCTATTCAGCCCCTACCTGCCGGTCGGGTTCACACCGCTCTTCGCCCTCTGGGCGGCCGTCCCCGTGGCAGTGGCGTCGATTACGGCAGATCTCTTCGAGTCCGCCCTCAAGCGCTCGGCGGGGGTGAAGGACTCCGGGCGCACCATCCCCGGCATCGGCGGTGTTTTCGATCTCACTGACAGCTTTCTCCTCGCCGCGCCGGTGGGCTTTCTCCTCCTGAGCGGGCTGCTCGCCGGCCTCTGAGTTCCGCCGCCGCGCGAAGGGAGGAAGCTTAGGAAAGACGTATGAAAGGCGTTGTTCTCATCGGAGCCACCGGGTCCATCGGCTCGAACACCCTCGAGGTCGTGCGGCGGCATCCCGGCAAACTCCGCCTTGTCGGAGTCGCCGCCGGAAAGAACCGCGAACGCCTTGACGCCGTCGCGCGCGAGTTCGCGGCACCACACACGAGCCTGTTCGCCGAGGAAGGCGTGGACGGGCTTGTGCGCCTCGCCACGCTTGATGAAGCGGATATCGTGCTCCTCGCCGCCACCGGGACCGTAGGCCTGCGTCCCGCCCTCGCCGCGCTCGAAGCGGGGAAGACGCTGGCCCTCGCGAGCAAGGAAGTTCTCGTTCTCGCGGGCGGTCTCGTAATGGAGACGGCCCGCCGCCACGGCGCGCGCATTCTGCCCGTCGACAGCGAGCACAACGCCATCTTCCAATGCCTGCACGGCCGCCCCGCCGACGCCTCCGTGCGCCGCCTCATCCTCACGGCCTCAGGGGGCGCCTTCCGCGATCTCCCGCCGGAAGCCCTTGTCCGCGTGACGCCCGAGGACGCCACGCGCCACCCCAACTGGGACATGGGGCCGAAGATCACAGTCGATTCGGCGACAATGGCGAACAAAGGGCTCGAACTCATCGAAGCCCGCTGGCTCTTCGGCCTCCCGCCGGAGCAGTTGGACGTCGTCCTACACCCGCAGAGTCTCGTCCACAGCATGGTGGAATTTATCGACGGTTCGATCCTCGCACAGCTTTCGCCGCCCTCCATGACCTTCGCCATCCAGTATGCCCTCCTCCACCCGGAGCGGGCCGACGGAACCGCCGAGCGCCTCGACCTCACGCGCGCGCTGCAACTCTGCTTCGCCCCCGTCGACCTGGAGCGCTACCCCTGCCTGCGCCTCGCCCGCGAGGCATTGGAATCCGGTGGAGGAGCGCCCGCCGTCTTCAACGCCGCCAACGAGGTCGCCGTGACCCGCTTTCTCGAAAACCGGCTGCCCTTCGTTGCCATCCCCGAAGTCATTGCGCATTGTTTGGAGAGTCTCTCACCGCCCGCGCACGACGTTCCGCTCGAAGAATTGCTCGCCACGGAAGAAAGCGCCCGCACCGTGGCCTCCCGGTTCGCTGACCGCCGCGCCCGCAGGTAAGGCAGACCGTTCCACCTTCCGCCCATGACGACCGAAATCATCCTCCGTATCCTCACCAACCCCGTCGCCATCGCGGTGGTGGTCCTCTTCTTCGGTGCCTCGATCTTCGTGCACGAACTCGGGCACTACCTCGCCGCACGCTGGCGCGGGCTCAAGATCGACCGCTTTTCCATCGGCTTCGGCCCCCGCCTCTTCGGCTGGACGGACAAGCGCGGCGTGGAATGGCGCGTCGCCCCCATTCCCCTCGGCGGATACGTCATGCTTCCGCAGCTCGCTGACCTACGCGGCGTCGAGGGCGAATCATCCGAGCCCGGTCGCCGACGCCTCGCGCCCATCAGCTACACCGACAAGATGGTCGTGTCCGTGGCGGGCGCGGTCTTCAATGTTCTCTTCGCGCTCAGCCTCGCCTGTATCCTCTGGGTAGCCGGCACGCGCGTCTACGAGAGCATGGACACCACGCAAATCGGCTATGTCCTGCCCACCGTCGTCGACCGCGCGGGCAACGAGGTGCCCAGCCCCGCGGCCCAAGCCGGCATCCGCCCCGGAGACACCATCCTCGCCATCGACGGACAACGCATCGACGACTGGGGCGACGTCGTCACCCGGGTAACAACGGGTTCGGCCCGCGCCGAGACCGGCGAACCGCTCACCCGCCTGACCATCGACCGCGCCGGCGAATCCCTCGACATCGATGTCTACCCCGTCCTCAGCGAACACGAGACCCTCCGCATCATCGGCTTTATGGCCGCCGAACCGGTTGTGGTCGACCGCGTCTTCGACAACTCGCCGGGCGAACTCGCCGGACTCCGGCCGGGCGACGAAATCATTGCCGTCGACGGCGAACGCATCTACCGGCCCGACGCCTTCATCGAACGAGTCAATGCCCGCCCCGACGAGGGCCTCGTTGTCACCATCGTCCGCGACGGGCAGACCCTGGAACGCTTTCTCCGTCCGGAGCACGTCGTCTACACGCAGGCGGGCGACACCCGGCCCATGGTCGGCATCGCCTTCGCGCGCGCCTACGAGATGCGTCACATCGACCCCTTCACGCAGGTGCGCAACCATGTCGACATGACGGTCCGCGTCCTCGCTGCGCTTTTCAATCCGAATACAAACGTCGGCGTGCGCAACCTAAGTGGTCCGGTCGGGATCAGCTACGCCCTCTACTCACTCACCCAGATCGGCATGCGCGAGCTGCTCGCCATCGTCGTCCTCATCAACATCAACCTTGCCATCCTCAACCTCCTTCCCATACCCGTCCTCGACGGCGGGCACATGGTCTTCGCCACCCTCGCCAAACTGCGCGGAAAGCCTCTCCCTGCCTCCTTCGTAGCCGCCTCCCAGAGCGCCTTCATGCTCTTTTTCATCGGGATCTTTGTCTACGTTACCTTCTTCGACACCGGCCGCGTGCACCGCAGCGAATCCGCCGTCATCGAGCAGGAGCGCGCCGCCGCCCAGCGTGTCGAACCCATCTTCACCGGAGAGTCCATGGAAGGTGTCGACCCCGCCGGAACGCCGCCGCGCGAGGACCGCTAACAGGGCCGCTGACATGGCCGCAACCACAGGCAGAAATCTGGTTCACGTTGTCGGGCTGACGGATAGGAATGTCTGTGTCACGTTGCGGGCGGCACGCGGATCGCGGCGGTGACACCCTTTGGGCGTTGCGCAACGCGACGTAGGGAATGGACAGTCCGCCGGCGGCACGGGATTCGACCGTAAATCTCGTATACATCGCACTCTCCTTCGGCGCGAAGACGCCAAGCCGGACGCCGGACGGTCGAAACCCATGGCGTGGGGACTCGCTGTCTACGTTGTGGTCATCTTCTTCCTACTTCTCTTTGCACAACGGCTGCTGACGGGAGGGTGACGCGCCGCCGCCCAAGAAAACACCGGAGTTGCGCCGGTTCGCTTGGGCACTATCTTTGTCGAATCATGAAATTGCTTCAAAAAACTGTCGTTTCTCTTTCTCTTCTCAGCCTCGCCGCGCTCATCGCCGGATGTTCGACGCCGAAAGGCTCGACGGTGGCGGAGCGGCAGGCCTACGTGCGCGAGGTGCGCGACGAAACCCTGGACAAAGCGTACGGGTTCAAGCCGGAACTGCGCGACGAGATGGCGGGAGCACCGGGTTACGCGGTCTTCAGCAATATCGGTGCGCAGGTCTTTCTCCTCGGCGGCGGCCAGGGCTTCGGGCTCGTCAACAACAACCTGACGGGCGCCGAAACCTACATGAACATGGCGACTGTCGCCGTCGGCATGGGGTTGGGCGTGCGCGACTTCCGCGTCCTCTTCATCTTCGACGACGAAGCCGTCATGCGCGAGTTCATCGAACGCGGATGGCAGTTCGGAGCCGAAGCGGACGCCGGAGCGGTCGCGCGCGGCGACCGCGGAGCCACCGCACGGGCGGGCGCTGACATCGGCACGACCGGCGCGACAGCGGGCGCGGGTACCGCCGCCGGCGACGGACGCCGCACCGCCGGAGACGGCGCAGCGGCAGGCACCGGCATGCGCGTCTACCAGATTACCGAAAACGGCATCGCCCTCCAGGCACGCATCGCCGGCACCCGCTACTGGAAGAGTTCCGAGCTGAACTGATTTCCGCGAATCCGCGAAATTCCGCCCCGCCGGGGTGTTGACAAAGCGGGAAAGACCCCCTTTCCTTCCCCGCTTTATCAGACGGTGGTAATAGCTCAGTTGGTTAGAGCACTGGTTTGTGGTACCAGGGGTCGCCGGTTCAAGTCCGGTTTACCACCCCATTTTCCGCCAAAGCCCGAAACCACAGAACTTCCGGCTGTTGCCCGGCCCGGCGGGATACACTACTTCGCCGCCCCGCGCGGAGCGGACAAACACACTGAGGCGGGCGAAGCCCTGCCGCACCGGCCTACTCACCCCGCCTACGCCATGAAGGTTGAGCCCCACGGGAATAGGCCATAGCCCCGGTCCGGATTGGATTTCTCATGAGCTTATCAAGATTCCCTGATCGATTGCAGATTCTGTCCATAACTCCCCCATTCTGAGCCGGCAAATTCAAGGTGTGTCTACAGGTGCGAGCCACTGACCCGGAGAGGGATCAAAGTAATACTCCGCCGCGCGAGTCCGGAAGTGCCAGCCATGTTCCGGAAACCAGAGCCATGAGCCTTCCGTACTTGTGTCCGCGAGGGCAAACCATCCAAACTCGTAATGATAGGACCAGTCGGCCGTCACGGCGGCAAAGAGGAGACCCGCCTCGTTGGCAAACCAGTCACCGCCGGGAACGGGGAATAGATCCGGAAAGGCCGCCGCCAGCGAAGCGTGCAGGAAGCGGGCGCGGATCTCGTATGAGGTGTCCAGGTGGAGCGTCAAGTCCGCTGCGGTGTTGCCTGGCAGACCCTCCCACTCCATGAAAACAAAGCCCTCGTCGGCGTGCGCGCGGAGTTGCAGAATCGATCCCTGTGGAAAACGCGTGCCTTCGTGTTCCATCTCCACCCAACCAAACGCACTTTCGCCGACGACAAGAGCAGGGTCCGGGTGATAGGTGAATACAACCGACTCCGCCGACCGTCCGCCGGTATGAATGGAAGCAATGGCGTCATCCGCGTTTACCCGCACGACGAGCCGATAGTCACCCGAGCCGACGTCCGCCGGGACTACCCAGTCCAGATCAACGGTGCGGGCCTGCCCGGGATGGATATCCGAGACGTCGGCCATGCGTTCGCCCAGATAAACCGCCGGCCCCTCCCCGCCGGCCGGCGCCAGCCATGCGCGGACGGAAAGGTCGACCCCGGCGCCCGTCGAAAGCCCCCCTTGGTGGCTCAGGCGCACCCGCGAGCGCACCCGGTTGAGGGGACCGTAGACCACCTCAGGCCGCCCGCCGACGCCGACATGGAAGTCTTGCAGCGCGAGAAAGTAGTATTCGCCCTTTCCGCCGAACACACCCAACCGCGTGGTATCGCGCAGGTATGTCGGTTTCGGAACCAGCCCTGTGCGGATAGGCCACACGCACCCGGTCCGCGATCCCAGGAAAGCGTGGACCCCGTTCCCGCTCTCCCCCACAACCGTCTGGCCCTCCAGAAGGCTCAACTTTTCGACCGGCATCGGAAAGGATATCTCTCCCTGCGGTTCACCATACTCATCGGCAAACAACACACGCCGCTGATCGGTCGAAAGATACACCAACTCATCCGCATCCGGCCAAAGGCCGTGGAAGGAGTAATCCGGCAGATCCGGAACCTCGCGGACTTCCTCGAAGTCCCGCGTGAGAAAGCGGGCTACGACGGGCGGCTCCGATTCGTTCAAGCCCCCCACCCGAATCAGGTAAAGCGTATCCCCCGAGTCGACGGAAATCCGCGCCTCCACGCTGTTTAAATTATCGATACGAATATCGAGAAAATCGGAGAGATATCTGATAGCTCGCCAATCTTCATCTGTGTCGAACATGTAGATTTCTCCGCTTCTTGAGAGTCCGTGTAGCGTTCCTTCAAAAAGAAAAGATGCGAATGAACCTTCCGTAGTCGAAGGCTGGATAAAGAAGTCGTTGGTTCCATCAAGTCTCGCTCTCAAACCAATCGCGCTACTCCACACTTGCCATGATCTGTTAAAAAAATACAAGATCGAATCATCGGGGAGGTAGTGAATGTCTTCGTAAGGAGACCCTCCAACATTGCTCGGAAGAGACGAGATCAACTCCCATTCACTCCCGTCCAAGGAACGGAAAACCTGAGACCGGGTGTGTGCATAAAAGGACGAACCGAACCGATAATGCTGTGCCTGCCCCCACATGTCTGCCCATTCATCAGTAACCAAGCGCGGGCAATCCTCACGGGCAAATGTGTGTTCCAGCCAGATTGAGTCGGAATGCACGCGCCGACCGTCTTTATATACTGACTGTATTGAATATTCGAATGTCCCCGGTTCGTGTTCTCTGACCACGAATACCGGATCGTCCGGCACGGCAACCGACCTTTTCCGTCCGTCCCGGAACAACTCATAGCGGTCTATGGCTATGGCCCATGAATCTCTCTGCGATACTGTGAGGGTCCATTCAAACGGAGAAGCGGTCTCCCGCACAGCCACCGCCACCGGCTCAATGTCCGTACCGCCGCCGATCCTCGCCAACCGGATATCTCTTCGGGACCCATCGTAAGGGGTACTTGCATCGGTGACCGCCCATTCGCCGAAAATAAAATTTGGTGTCAGGTGGTAACTTCGGACCGGAAACCAATCAAAACCATTCGTGGAGGCATATCCAACACCTCTGACATAAAACCAACCCATAGGATTCGGCTGAGGCTCGATCGATATTGGATCACTTCGCCAAGGGAAAACCACCTCGCGTTCCTGCCAATAGAGACCATCCTCGCTGCGGAACACAGAATCTCCCGCCGAAAACACTACGTAATGGCCATTCGATACCAGATCGGCGGCAGGGACTTCGGATCTCGCTTCGAAGACAAGGTCCCAGCTTGCGAGCGCGCTCGAACGTCGGTAAACGCGAATCCACTCTTCCGCGGATTGAACAGCCAGCCACATATCCTTGTAACAAAGCAGGTACCCCGCTTCCCCGGGGAGGTCTCCGCGCTCACTCCATGAAACCCCGTCGCTTGATAGAGCAACCACCTTCTTCCAGTCGACCAGACCTGTAGTCTCCGAACCGAGGGAACTCATGGCGACAAAACCATCTCCCTTCTGCACAAAGAGACTCGCCTGCGCCGGACGCGAAGAGGTCACTTCGGTCAATCGACTCGTCAAATCCAATCGGAAAAGTCTATCTCCGTTCCCGGTGACGCTTTGGAATAGCGCTTCACTCGAAGTCACACCCACGCGAGTCAATTTAGGCACCGCTAAATTGCCGGAGAGCCGACGTAGATCCCAATTTGGACCGAAAGCATAAATCTCTCCATCTTCAAGCCGAAAGAGAGAGTTGCCGATGGAGAACAAGGATGACGTGGAGGAATTCTGCGCACGCAGCCACGCGTCCTCCGCGAGAGACCGGCCCGGATAGAGAAGTGCGTGCTTGCCCGTGACAAGGCACTCGCGAACAATCGGCCGACTCGAGCTTTCCGCGTACAGGCGGTAGTCCAAGTCCTCCCATATCACGCTGCTTGTTGCGACGGGCAATGCCGTATCCCCGTCAGCGCGCTCATTGACGATCCATTGCCCAGCTCCTTCGTGAAATGCGAAAACCATGAAACCCCGGGCTGAACTCTCCGTGACGAACCCGCTCGGAAACCGCCCATGAATCTCACTTGCCCGCACCGCATCCTGATGACCGTCGGGCCAACGAACCGCTTTCCATTCCCCAGACGGGGAGCGAACGCGCAGTCCCCGACTAAAACGCGCGGATAAATCGTTTCCAACTGTCCAACCAGTCGACTCGTCCTCCCAGAGCGGAAGCACCGTTTTCCCGGCCATGGCTTCCCAAGTAATGCCGTCAGTGGAGCGGTGAATCTCGGATCCGAAGCCCGTCATCCAAAAATAGCCGTCTGCCGCAGTCACCAATACCGAGGTATAAGGGCGAGTGCCCATCATGAACGTATTCTCGCGCAGATCGTATACATGGTGGAGACCGTATCCTGGATACTTTGCAACGAGAAACCGCTCATTTCGAACCAAGGTAACCTCCGCGTCGCTTCTGCGGGGCCACGGATGGGGTCCGGTCCACCACCGAACAAGGCTGTCCATGTCAGGACCCCGGTAGATCGCTCCTGTCGCCGTCATCAGCGTGTATTCACCATGACTGTAGTTCAGGCCGGCAACCCACTCCGGGTGCGAACGCCAGGACAGGAGATCCATACTATATAGATAACCCTCGTCGGTGTTTCTCAGGTAGTAATCTCCGACCCGTTTCTTGATTTCAAATGTGAAAGGAAGAATTGGTTTCCAATACAAATCATCGAAAATCAATAAAGACACGGTCGCCGTCCGCGAATCAACAGAACCGTAGTCCGTGAACAGTTTCACATGATACTGGCCCGCATCTGCAATATCAGCCTCCGCAACGATATACTCCGGAGCATTCGCACCGGGAATCGGCTCTCCGTTGAAATACCACTGGAAAAAGATCTCCTCTGAACTCTCTGCCTCAACACTCAAGTGCATCGAACCACCGGCAACAAAATCTGAACCCGAAACACTTCGAGTGACTGAGGGTATCCGCGACCGCAAATAGACGGACACCGGTTCACTGATGGCTTTCCCGAACATGTCTTCCACCCGATATTGGTATTCACCTTCATCTTCCGGTGCCATCGATGATATCCGCAGAAGCTGGCCGGTCTTTCCCGAAACGGGCTCTCCGTTGCGCAGCCACTGTCCAACCGTGCCGACGGACGAAGCCCGCGAAGCTTTCAAGTCAACCATCCATCCCTCACGTTGGAAACCGGAATCCGGCGAGACCGAGACCGACACAGTGGGTGGGCGTCCCGGTCCGGGCGCAAGGGCGTGGCCCAGATCGATTCCGCCTGAGGACCGGACCCGGTACCTCAGGGTATCGAAATACCGGCTCCGGTCGATGAGGCGGGAGCGAATCTCCGCCGGAGCGGCATCGGGGAATTCCGCGAGGAGCAGGGCGAGCGCGCCGGACACAAACGCCGCCGCCATTGAGGTACCTGATCGTCGCACGAAACCGCCATCGAGGTAAGTGGAATAGATGTCTTCTCCCGGTGCCGCGATATCCACCGTGTTAATGCCGCGATTGCTTTGCGTCCAAAAAGAGTTGCCCGCCATGGCCGCCACGGAGATCACATTCGGAACATCGTAGGAAGCGGGGTAATTCGGATGCTCGTCGATGTTTTCCCGATCATTGCCGGCAGATGTGACAAACCAAATCCCCGCGTCATTCAATGCCCGAAGCCGGGAGAGAACAGCCGTGCTGTATCCACTGCCGCCGTAGCTCGCATTGACGATGTGCGCCCCGGAGACGCGGGCGTAATCAAGGGCCTTAATTTGATTCGCAGTCGTCCCGAGGCCTTCGTCGTCGAGAAAGCGCACGGGGAGGAGGGTCACATCCCACGCCACACCGGTGCCGAAAAGGGTATTGGTGCCGTCAGCACCGATAATGCCCGCGACGTGGGTGCCGTGGCCCGTGCGATCCATCGGTGTATTCGTGTTTTCCACGAAGTCCCAGCCGTAGACGTCGTCGACGAAGCCGTTTCCATCGTCATCGCGTCCGGTGTCCGGAATCTCACCGGGCCGGGGCCGCACGCGGGTCACAAGATCCGGGTGGGTGTAATCGATTCCCGAGTCGACGACTGCCACGACAATATCCCGAGCGTCCGTGCGGATCGCCCAGCCCTCTTCGGCAAAGATCCTGTCGTAGTCCGCCTTCTGTTGCGAATACCGCTCGCCTTGCTGGGAGGCGGTCGCCCGCACGATCCAATTCGGCTCGACCACGGCAAGGTCCCCGAGAAGAGACTTGAGCCGTGTTTTCGTCTCCACGTATGCGCGGGCACCCGCTGCCTCCCACTCGACGAGATAAGACTCAGCGACGAGGTGCGCGGTTGTACGACCCTGTTCCGAGTCGGCCCATTGCTTCAGCACTTGAACCGCTTCCGACGAGTCCGCCGTAATGACGAGGTGATTGGCCACTTGATGAAACACCCGGCCGTTCTCCCGCCGCTCGAGGATCGCCGGATGGGCGAAGTCGGGCCACTCCAGTTCGCGGAAGGAATCAAACATTGCCGCGAGTTCCGGATCGAGAGGAATGGCAACCTCCTCCGCGAAGGCGCTTTTCGCATCCGCCGCATCCGCTTTCGAGTCGAATGCAACATGCTGGGTTCCGGCATCTCGCACAGCCTGCGAAACCTTGGGTGTGGTCTTCTGTAGGGGTACCGTGCGGGCCTCCTCTCCGGGCGGAAACCAACGCACCCCGACAAAACCCGTGAGAAGCAGAAAACATGCAAATGCCAGCATGAAAAAGGGATTCGACCGTAGAAGCCTCATGGGAACAAAATGAATTGGACACAAAAGAAAGCGCCGGAAAGGACGCCACAATGGATGGATGCCCGCAGAATGACAGGTTTTCTACATTTTAGAAGCATCACATTTGTGAAGCCTGCTGCCCGGCGACCAAGGGGCAAGTGAAAAGCAGCCATGTGAGCACGCCGCGCAGAATATGGATCCATCACTTCCTCGCTAAAAGCCTTCCAAGCAGGAGACTTCGAGGAAGTCATGACAAGCCGCGCATGCGCGCGCCAAACTCACGAATGCGGGCGGCGGGCACCCCATCGCAGGAGGATTGTGCCGAGGACAAAGGAGCGGGCAAAGCGCGGGCCGAAGCGCTTTGGATCGGAGAGCGTGCGCACGAGCCAGCCGAGGAAGAGCCGGTCGGCCCAGCGCGGGATGCGGACCTGCGAGGCGCTGAAGAACCCGATGGCACCGCCCGTGCAGAGCAGCGACGGCACCCGCTCGCCGGGGTAGCGCGCCTGCCAACCGCGCTGAAGGTAAGCCCCGAGGAACTCCTGCACCCCGCCCCCGAGGTTGATGAGGACGTACTTCGGCCGCCGCTCAAGGATGCGTTCGAGCAAGGCAGGGTCCTCCACCTTGTCGCGCGGGTACATCGGGGCGAGGTAGTGGTCATCCTGCGTCGCGGGGATGCCTTGGTCGCGAAGGAACGCTGTATGGATAGCGGCGTCGGGCTCACCGGGTTCGATGCGGAAGAGCGCGCCGGGCTCGCGCAACTCCGCGTGCGGAAGGAAGTACTCGAGGAATTCGTATCCCGACACGCGGTTGATCCGCTCGCCCCGCCGCAACCGCCAGATCAACGTCATATACCCGCTGTCCGGCAGGATGAGGCGGCTCGACGCCATGGCATCGAAGAACGCCGGATTGCGGCTCGCCAGAATCATGCATGGTGCCGAGGGCACCGTCATGAGCCCGCCGTGCTCCATGATCCAGTCGACCGCGTGCGGTGCCGGGCCGTTGTAGAGGGGCAGACCGAGAATCCGCACTGTCGGAAGCGACTCCATGGCAGCGGAGAATGCGGCAAGTCCCGGCGGGTTCAAGCGTCTTGATGCGCCGGGCCGCGTTCGAGCGTGACGACGTTTTCGATATGGCGCGTGTGGGGAAAGAGGTCGAAGGGCTGGACGCGCAAGACGCTGTAACCGCCCGCCGCGAGGACGCGCAGGTCGCGCGCCTGCGTGTCCGGGCCGCAACTTACGTAGACGACCCGCCGTGGACCGAAGGCGAGAAGCTGTTCGAGAAACGAGGTGTCGCACCCCTTGCGCGGCGGATCGAGGATGACGGCGCACTCCGCGCCGGGAAAGGCGAGCCCGCCGAAGATGCGCTCCGCCGCGCCTTCGAGGAAGGAGACGTTTGCGGTGCCGTTGCGCGCCGCGTTCTCCCGCGCGAGCGCGACGGCGCGGGTGCTGATCTCGATGCCATGAACGGTCTCGAAATACCGGGCTCCGCACAGAGCGAAGACGCCGACCCCGCAATAGGCGTCGACCAACCGCGGAACGGCCGCCGCGCGTGCCTCGGCGAGCACATAGTCGACCATGCGCGGAAGCACGTGCGGATTGTTCTGGAAAAACTCCCCCGCCACAAAACGGAAGCGATGCTCCCCCACCCGCTCCTCGACAACCGCCGAAGGATCGGTCTCCACCCGGCCGCCCACATCGCGCAGCATGAGCGTGCCGCCCCGCTTGAAGGGCCGCGCGCCGCTCTTCACCGCCGCCCGCTCCCGCGGCAAGGCGGCGTTGATCGCCTCGCTTGCGATGGGACAGGCGGGCACGTCGATGACGGCGCGGGAGTCGGCCCGCTGGAAGCCGATGGCCGTGCCGTCTCCCTCCGGGGCACGGCGGAAGTGCGGAGTAAGCTTCGACCGGTAGCCGTAGACCACGGGCGAACCGATACACGGCTCGACGGGCACCTCAAGCCCGGCCAGCCGTTGCAGAAGCTCACCGGTCTGGCGGGTCTTCCACTCCAGTTGCGCGGGATACACAAGGTGCTGGTACTGGCAGCCACCGCACTCCCCGAAGAGCGGGCAACCCGGCTCCACCCGGTGCGGGGAGGCTTCCAGCACCTCGGCAAGGTCGCCCTCGGAATAGTTGGCCTTGTTCCGCCAGATACGCGCCCGCACGCGCTCCCCCGGCAGGGCGTAGGGCACCATCACCACCCAGCCGTCAATCCGCCCGAGACCAACGCCGAGATTCGTGAGCGTGTCGATGCGCAGCTCGACCTCCTCATGGTAGACGAACGGTTCGGGACGGAAATTGCGGGGCGGCTTGCGCGGCATCCCGTCAAGCGACGACGCCCCGCCCCGGATGTCAACGCCACGTGTTGTTCGTTCCCCTTCCTGCCGGGACCCCGCGAACACAGAAGTGTGATTTTACTAGCCAAACAGTCCGGCATGGCATACATTGTTTGCGGAAAGGAAATCAGGTCTCGCCTCGTGGTTTTCCTTACGGCTGCGTGGCAGACCCGGTTAATGATGACGGTCAGGAATCGCAACGGCGCTCTACTCCGGGAAATCCGGAGGCTGGAGAAGCGGCTCGCCGCCGCCGGCAATGCCGCGACTTCCCTATGTCGCTGCGAGGAGCGGTTCCGCCTCATGGCGGAGGCGAGCCAGGAGGGCCTTTGGGACTGGGACATCAACAACGGGCGTATCTGGTGGTCGAACCGCATGCACGAGATTCTCGGCCTGCCGCCGGAAGCGTTCAAAGGGCGCTTCAGCGAGTTCAAAGCGCTCTGCCATCCGGACGACCGGAACCGCTTCGAAGAGGCCGTCTCGGCGCACTCGCAAACCGGCGCGCCCTACAACATTGAGCTGCGCATGCGCCGGGGCGATGGTTCCTACGGCGTCTTCATTGCCCGCGTGAAGGCGGTACCCGGCCCCGGCGGACTGCCCGTGCGCATGGCCGGCTCCCTGCGCGAAGTCTCCTCGCTGCGGGCGTTGGAGGCGGAACTCCTCGAAATCAGCGACCGCGAACGCAAGCGCATCGGCACCGACCTGCACGACGGTCTCTCCCAGCGCCTCGCGGGCATACGGCTGCTTGCCGATACGCTGAGGATCGATGCCGCGGAGAACGGCGAGGCAAGTGCACAGGCGGACCGTATCGCCGAGCAGGCGGACGAGGCTTTGGGCGACGTGCGCATGGTTATCCGCGGCCTCTTTCCGGTTTGCCTCGAGTCCAAGGGCCTCTGCGGAGCCCTGCGGCAGCTCGCCGCCGGGAGCGAGCGGCTTTTCAGCGTCACCTGCCGGGTGGAGGACGACCCCGCGCGGTCCATCCGGCCATTGGCGGCCACGGCGATCCACCTCTACCGCATTGCTCAAGAAGCCATCAGCAACGCGGTGAAGCACGGCAAAGCCACCCGCGTCCGCGTCCTCCTCGGTGAGCGCTCAGGCGTATTCCGGATGAGCATTATCGACAACGGAAGGTGGCGTGCGCGGATCGCCCCCGATTCGGAAGGTCTCGGGCTCCGCATCATGCGGAGCCGCGCCGAGGCCATCGGCGGGCGTCTCACCATCCTGCCCGGTGGAAAAAAAGGCACCGAGGTACGCTGCGTTTACGATCCGGGCTCCGCCGAGGCGCGGGCGGCCGCAACAGGGGCGTTTTCGCCGCCCGGTCCGTCATGAGCCACCAAGCTCCATCGGCCGCCGCCGAACCGGCGCGGGTGTTCATCGTCGACGACCATCCGCTCATACGCGAGGGCCTCGCCGAATTGATCCGCCGCGATCCCGCGCTTGCGGTCTGCGGCGAAGCAGGCTCGGCGACCGAATGCCTGCGCAAGGTCGCCGCCGCGCGGCCCGGGCTCATCGTCGTCGACATCAACCTGCCCGACCGCGGCGGGCTCGACCTGATCAAAGATTTGCAGAACCTCCTGCCCGATGTCCCCGTCCTCGTGTATTCGATGTGCGACGAAAGCCTCTACGCCGAACGCGTCCTGCGCGCGGGCGCCCGCGGATTTGTCATGAAACGCGAAAGCGGCCGCCGCACGCTCGAGGCCATGCACGACGTTCTCGAAGGCCGCCTCCACATGAGCACGGAGGTCGCCGACGGTCTTGTCGCCAAGTCCTTGAACGAAGGCAAGAGCCGTGCCTCTCCGCGCCGCGCGCCCGGGCTTTCCCTCTTGACCGACCGCGAGCTGGAAATCTTCCGCCACATCGGCCTCGGACGCGGTACCCGCGAGATCGCGCGGCTGCTCCACCGCAGCCCCAAGACCGTCGAGGTCCACCGTACCAATATCAAGCGGAAGCTCGGTGTGCCGGAAACCGGCGGGCTCATCCGCATGGCCGTCCAATGGTCGGAAGCCCAGGACCGGCAATAGGCGCGACACCATAGCCACGTCTAAGCAAATCCCTTAGGATGCTTTGCGCCGATCACCCAATTTACGGGCATCACGGACCCTGCTATCCTCTTGCTCCCGGTGGCGGACCCTCCGCCGCCCGCGCAAACATGATCCAACCCTCCCGTGCCTCATGACCCGTTCCATTGATGATCCTCCCCCCGGAAGTATCGTGATGCTGTACGAAGACATGCGTGCAGGCATGCTCGGCAAGCGCATAATCGACACGCTATTCCCGTCCGATGCACCGGACGGGGCATCGCAGCAGCGGCTCCATGTCTACAGCTTTGGATTCCTCTCCTCGTTTGCGGAAGCGCGGCGCGAGGCATTGCGCCGCTGCCGCAACTGCGATCTGCTGCTCGTTGTCGCGGGCCGCTCCGGGCGAATCCCCGCGAACACCTACCGCTGGCTCGACGAACTGCTGCGCGTCCGCCGCACCCCGCCGCGTGTCGCCCTGCACCCCCTTGAGACTTGGATCGACAATGACCGCGAAGCACAGCGGATCGCTACGCAATGGTGGAATTTCGTTGGACACATCAGGGCTTTGCAGGCGGAAAGTAAAGTGCGGTTCATCTGCCCGGACGGTGCCGACGCCCGCTTCGAAGATTCTATAAACCGCCATCGGCCTACGAAACCGCCCGGAATACAAACCGCGGAAGAGCCGGGCGTTTGAACGCCCCCCCCTTCCACCGTCCGCAAACACACCGGAACGGTGTTGATGAAAGAGCGGTAAACCGGCTTGCCTGCGCGTCATTCGCATGTATGCACGGAGACCATGGCATGGCGTATCGACGGAGAGGTCGCCGAGGGCGAGATCGACAACCGCACGAAGGGCCGGGTGAGTGGATGGATACGACTCGCCGAAGGCCGGGTGCTGCACCTCCGTCTCGCGGGCAACGCATGGCCCGACATCGCCGGATCGCGCATCCGCTTCCGCAATCCGGCAGCGGTCGGCACGGTGCCGAACGGCTTCAGTTCGGAGCAGGACGGGGTCGCCGGCGATATCACCGCCTCCCGCAAGGTGAAGGACCTTCTCGTCCCGGTTGAGGCCTTTCTCAAGATGACGCCGGAGGAACGGGAAGGCGCCTACCGGTGGGCCAACTCGCTCTACATCGAGTGGTATTCGCGGACCAACGGGCGGGTTGTCATCGAGTCCGCCCGCTTCGCCGTGGAGGTCGTGGACGGCCCCCTCTGGACACTTTCGGAGGACGAGCAACGGGAGCAGGCGGAAGCCGCCGCCGAGGCCATGCAAAACTTCCTCGGGGACCTCGCTGAGGCGGTCACGGCGGAGAACGACGCCGACACCCTTGAAGACGATGACGAAGAAGTCATCCCGCCCGCCGAGGCGGAGATGGACGCGGAAGCGGCGCGCATGGACCTGCTCTCCGAGCGCATCGAGCGGCGGCTGCGCCGAAACGGCGAAACGGATGCCGACTGGGCGCAAATCTACGAAGAGGAGTCCACCCGCCTGCGCCGCGAGCGGGGCGAGCCCGAACCGCCGCCCCCCACGCCCGAGGAAGAGGCGGAAGCGGAGGCGTGGATCGAGGAGATGAACGCCGCCGCCGGTGAAGCCCTCAAAGAGGAGGAAGCGGAGCGGTGGAAAGGCCGCGAACACCGCGCGCATCCGCTCGTCACGCGGTGCCGCGAACTCGCTGTGCGCCTGCGCCGGGACGGCCTGCGCCCCGCCGAGGCGTCTCCCGAGCACCCGTTGAACGAACTGGCCGACGGCGTCCTCTTCGCTTCCGGAAAGCTCGCCGGCGCTCTCGGCATCCGCGGCGAAGAGGAATGGCCACCCGATGCCCTCCAGGCACCCTCTGTCCTCGTTTTCCTGAAAAAAGCCCGCGGCTACCTGCGGGATGCCCTCCGCGCGCTAGATTCCATTGACGAGGAGGCCCTTGGCACCGCCGCGTGGCGCAAAAGCACGCGCTCGGAAGTGGCCGCCCTGATGCGGGAGACACGCCGTCTCATCGCCGAAGCCCGCCGCGCGCTGGAGTGAACTATTACGGACAGTTTCCGGCAGAAAGTGGTTTCGACTCGACAAAGCTCGGGCCTCGACCCGCTCTCCGTTTTTGAATTTTCCGGAGGCCAGTAAAGGATGACACGAAATTTTTCCGTTCCGGGTTGAGAGCGTAGGCGGGCTGATTCATCGCCCGCTCACAGGGCCCTGGCCGAGGTCACGCGCGCCGACTCCAATGAAGGGCGCCTCGGTAAGCTTTCAGCCCTTGGGGTCCGGGGATGAATCACCCGGACTACCGAACTTCGAGGCGATGAGATACAAGGTACAGGCGATTACTCCGAAACAGGGTTTCCGGTTGTTCGTGCGTACCACCGAATTACGCTCACCGCATGGCTTCCGCCACGTCGCGGGGGTCGTAATCGGGCTGGGCGCCGTCGCGGCTCGCGACGAAGGCGCCGAGAGCGCAGGGCCATTCGAGAAGCTCGGGGTCGTCAGCAGCGTTGAGACCGGCGAGAAGGCGCTCGACAAGCGCGGCGGTGAAGGCATCGCCCGCGCCGACGGTGTCGCGGACCTCGACCGGCGGCGAGGCGGCGCGCACAATGCGGCCGTCTTCGGCAAAGAGCGCCCCCTCCGCACCGAAGGTCACACACACGCGTTCATTGCCGGTTAGCGCGCGGAGGGCGCCGAGGGCGGTCTCCGGAGCATCCATGGAGACTTCCTCGCCCGTCAGTTCCTCCAATTCCTCCTCGTTGAGTTTCACGACATCAGCGCGGCGCATGAGTTCAAGGCCGTATTCGCGGTCGTCAAAGCTCGGGCGCAGGTTGACGTCGCAGACCTTCAAGCCGCCGAATCCGTCGAGGAGGCGTTCAAGCGTCTTGCGGTTGGGCGTGTCGCGCATGGCGAGCGTGCCGTAGACGGCGCAACCGGCGTAGCGCAGTTCGCGCAGGTCGTCGCCGTCGAGTTCGATACGGTCCCACGCCGCCGGATGCAGGATGTCGTAGGCGGCGTTGCCGGCTTCGTTGACGCGCACCTTCACCGCGCCCGTGCGCAGGTCGTCGCGGACCTTCACGTAGCCGGTGTCGAGCCCGGCGCGGTCCATGCGCTCAAGCGTTTCCTCGCCGAGGAAGTCCGCGCCGACGGAGGAGACCATGAGCGGGAGGCGCCCGAGGCGGTGCAGGTGGTAGGCCACGTTGAAGGGCGCGCCGCCGAGGAAAAGCCCCCGCGGGAGGCAGTCCCACAGGACTTCGCCGAAGCAGATGATGTTTTTTTCGCTCATGGTTCTTCCTTATCGGATCAAGGGTTTATGCGCAGCTCGTGGCACGCGCGGATGAACTCGGAGCACGACCACGCCTGAAAGGCTTTGCCCATGGGGCGGCCCGTCTTGCCGTGCGCCCATTCGTTGAACTCCCACTCGACGGAAACTCCCTTCTGGTTGAGTTCGGCGACGCGCACCAGCTCCTGCGCGGCGATGTCGCGGAAGCCGAGGTGGTTGATAAAGCGCACCCATTGCGCCCCGATGAAGGGCCAGAGACCTCCGTTGTGGTAGTGATTGGGCAGGTTCAACAAATTGACGGTGTAGTAGGTTTGCCACTCCGGGTCGCCTGCCTGTACCGGAGGATAGAGGTTGGCCACGGGGAACGGCTCGTTGATGCCCACCCCCCACATGAAGCGGAAGGCGATCTTGGCGCGCTCCGTGTCGAGGACATTGAAGAGGTAGGCGAGAATGTTGCCGTAGGCGTCGAGCCGCCAGTCGAAGTTGAAGGGCGTGATCTGCGCGAGCAGGTAGTTGGTGTCACCGAGGCGCGTCTGCTGGTCGGCGAAGGTAAAGGGCACATCGTCGCCGTTCTGCGTTGTCGTCGGCCAGAACTTGCGCAAGATGGCGTTTTTGATCGAGCGCGACCAGCGCAGGTAGTCGCCCGCCCGCTTGGCCTCGCCGCGGAACTCGAGCAACCGCCCGAAACAGACGTTGGCCCGGTACCAGAGCACTTCGTCGTAAAGCACGTTGTAGGACCGCCCGAAGAGGTCCGTCCAGTCACCCGCCTCGGGAATTTCAAGGAGCGCGTCGTTGTTGCTGTCGTGAGCGCTGAGCCAATCCATGGCGCGTTGCAGGGTGGAGAAATACTCCCGCAGGAAGCCGAAGTCACTCGTCTTGCGCACATACTCGTAGGCCGCGATGATCACCCAGATGCCGCTGTCGATGGAGCAGATGCCGCCGACGCCGGAGTAGTCCGGCTCCATGCTTTCGATGCGCACATTGGCGGGGATCTGCCCGGTGAGGGAGGTGTGGTCGAGAAGCGTGCGCAGGGTGGCGAGCTGACAGGCGCGGAAGTCCGCGTCTTCAAGGCAGAGTGAGCCGATGAGTGCGATGGAACCGTCGCGCGCCCAGACGCTGTGGTAGTTGGCGTCGGTCCCGCGGGTCTCGTTGTCGGGAATCGAACAGGCCGAGAACCCGACGGGCGTGATGTTGCGGCGCAGGCCGTCGACAGCCCTCTCGTAGGCGGTCTTTAGGAAATCGCGTTGGTTGGGCGAGAGCCCCTGCGGTGTCTCCTGCTCGTCGAAGAGGTGCTTGATCTCTGGCTCATACGATTCCATCTGCTCCGAGGGTTCGACCACCTCGGAAATGACGCCGTAGTGAACGAGGCCTTCAAGGACGCCCTCCGCGCACACTTTGGAAGCGTGATAGACGGGCAGGCCGACCGTTGCCTCGATGAGTTCCGGCTGCGCGTTGTCGACGATGATGCCGCGCACGTCCTTCACCTGAAACATCGCGCTATCGTTTCCGGAGTCGCCCGCGACGAGGACGCTCGCGGCGCGGACCCGCAGGTGCTTCAGCAGCCAGCGCAGGGCGTTGCCCTTGTCGGCGAGCTTGGGCAGGACGTCGAGGTCGCGACTGCTGGAATAGACGACGGATACATCCAGTCCGGCCTTCTCGAGGGATTTCTCAAACTCCCGCAGCGCCGTCGGACCCAGCCGATCCGCATACCAGCTCGACTTGTAGGGCGTCTGAAAATAGCTCGGCTGCTTCTTCGCGTCCGGCATGACCTCGCGCACGACCGCCTCGACCTTACGGAGGTTCCAACCTTCTTCAAGCACCTCGGAAAACGCCTTGAGCACGCAGTCGCGCCGCATGTCGACAATCGACGTGCCCACCCCGCAGATGAGGAAATCCGGCTTGGGCAGTCCGGTTTCTTTTATGAGGCGGCGGGTGTCGTCGACGAGGCGACCGGTGTTGTAGACAAGGTAGGGACGGTGGCCGTCCGGCAGCGTGTTCCACGTCGTGGCGAACGCCCGCGCGCCGCTCGGGTGCCCGACGAGCGTGTAGTCGAGGTCGGAGGCGAAGAGTTGGATCGGTTTACGTGTTCCCATCGGTCTTAAGTCTTTCCGCGGCACCCCGGCGGAGGCTAGCCAAAAATCCGGAAAGCTGCCGCTCCGCACGCCTTTACGCACGTTCGTGACGTAAAACACCTCTCTTCCCGCCGACGAACGCTACCTCCGGCGCCGTAATTCACCTCCGCGCCAACTATTCGCAAGACCGCTTGCTTTTAGGGACACGCTGCTTTTCCTCCGAACCATGAACGTCCCCCCTTCCAAAACAGGCCGCCGCCGCGCCCTCCCCCGCGCGCTTCTTCCGGCCCTCGCCGTCCTCGCCGCCCTCGCGCCGCAACCCGCCCGCGCGGATGACGATACGCAGCGTCCGCCCGCCGGCATGCTGCGTTTCCCCGCCGTCAGCGCCGATTACATCGCGTTCGGCTATGCGACGCAGCTGTGGGTCGTGCCCCGCGAGGGCGGGCTCGCGCGGCCGGTGGCCTCCCCCGCCGGCTCGGTGCTCTTTCCAGCCTTCAGCCCCGACGGCGCGCACATCGCCTTCGTCGCCAACTACGACGGCCAGCGCGACGTCCATGTCATCCCCGTCGAAGGAGGCATTCCGCGCCGCCTCACGACCCATCCCGGCAACAAGCAGATCCACGGCTGGACGCCGGACGGCGGGCACATCGTCTACTCAACGAATTTCTTCAGCGGCAACCACCGCTTCGAGCAACTCTACAAAATCCCGCGGCACGGTGGCACGGCGGAGAAGTTCCCCGTGCCCTACGGTATGAACGCCTCCATCAGCCCGGACGGCACACAAATGGCGTACATGCTGCACTCGCGCGATTTCCGCACATGGAAGCGCTACGCCGGCGGGCGTGCCTCCAACATCTGGGTGTTCGACCTCGAAGACCATACCTCCGAGCGCATCACCGACTGGGCGGGCACCGACACGTTCCCCATGTGGCACGGCGACTCCGTCTACTTCCTTTCCGACAAGCGCGAGCCGTGGCGCTTCAACCTCTGGCGGCACGACCGCAACACCGGCGCGCGCGAGCAGATCACCGAATTCACGCACCACGACGTGCGCTTCCCCTCGCTCGGCCCGGGACCCGAAGGCGGCGGCGAGATTGTCTTCCAGCTCGGGCAGGAACTGCGCGTCATCGACCTCGTCACCCGCGGGGTGCGTGTTGTCGACGTGGAAATCCCCGGCGCCCTGCCCGAGATCCGCCCGC
The DNA here is from genome assembly GCA_007134215.1 of Opitutales bacterium. Classification (GTDB taxonomy): domain Bacteria; phylum Verrucomicrobiota; class Verrucomicrobiia; order Opitutales; family Oceanipulchritudinaceae; genus SLLG01. Next base: position 26,122 of record SLLG01000165.1, read on the forward strand.
GCGTCACCGACGCCTCCAAGCACATCGAGAACCGCGCGATCTCGCCGAAAGGCGCGCGCGTCCTCGTCGAGGCGCGCGGCGACATCTGGTCGCTTCCGGCCCGCCGCGGCAGCCCGCGGAACCTCACCCGCACAAGCGGCGTCGCCGAGCGCGAACCCGCGTGGAGTCCGGACGGTCGATGGATCCTCTATAGCAACGACGCCACCGGCGAATACGAGCTCTACCTCATGCCCGCCGACAGCAGCGGCGAGGCGCGCCAACTCACCGAAGGCAGCCGCAGTTTCTACCAAGACCCCCGCTGGGCACCCGACTCAAAACGCTTCGTCGTCGTCGACCAGACGCAGCGCATCTGGTACGGAGAAATCCCGGACGAGGACACGGAGGAGCCAATCTCCCTCCGTGAAGTCGGCTACAACCCCGCGCACCGTTGGATCCGCCTCGATTGGTCGCCGGATTCACGCTGGATCGTATATTCCCGCGCCGAGGACGACGGGCGTTTCACCCTCTCCACAAGCGCGCTTTGGGCCGTGGAGGTGGAGACCGGCGAAGCGCGCCGCCTCACGAGCGGCATGTTCTCGGCGACGAACCCTGCCTTCGACCCGAAGGGTGAATTCCTCGCCTTCACGGCGGCAAGCGAGTTCTCCGAACCGCAGTACGAGGACGTTGGCACGACCTTCGTCTACCACCGCACAAACCGCATCCTGATCGTCCCCCTGCGCGACGACATCGCCTCGCCCCTCCTCCCGAAAAGCGACGAGGAAAACGACGGGGAAAACGGCGACGAAGAAGAGGGCAAGGAGGCGGAGAACGGGGAAGCCGGGGACAAAGACGGAGACGAAGAGAAAGAGAAAGAGGAAGAGGAAGAGAA
>SLLG01000059.1 GCA_007134215.1 Opitutales bacterium
GCTATCTCGACCTCATTGCCAACTCCGATTCGCGCAAGGTCTTCCGCACGCGCAGTGCCATCATCTCGTGCATCCGCCGCTTTCTCGACAGCGAGGGCTTTCTCGAGGTCGAGACGCCCATCCTCCAGTCCGAGGCGGGCGGGGCGGCGGCGCGTCCCTTCGAGACGTATTTCAACGCCCTCGATTGTCCTTTCTATCTGCGCATCGCGCTCGAGCTGTACCTCAAGCGGCTTCTCGTCGGCGGGTTCGACCGCGTCTACGAGATCGGGCGCAACTTCCGCAACGAGGGCCTCTCGCGCCGCCACAATCCGGAGTTCACGATGCTGGAGGTTTACAAGGCCTACTCGGACTACCGGGGGATGATGCGGCTCGTGCGCGAAATGGTGCGCCGCATCTGCAACGAGGTCCTCGGCGCGGAGAAGATCACGCGCTTCGACGGCGTGGAGATCGACCTCGGCGGTGACTGGCGCGAGGTCCGCTACAAGGACCTCGTCACGAAGTACACGAACGAGCCGGAATGGTTCGGCCTTTCGCGGGAGGCGAAGCTGAAGTGGTGCGACGAGCACGACATCGAGGTGCAGCCGGATGCGGAGGACTTCGAGGTGACCAACGCCGTCTTCGAAAAGCGTGTCGAGCCCACGCTTGTGCAGCCGACCTTCGTTACACACCTGCCGAAGGAACTCATTCCGCTCGCCAAGATTTCGTCCGACGATCCGGACACGGTGGAGGTCTTCGAGCTGTGTATCAACGGCCAGGAGATTGCCCCCGCCTACAGCGAGCAGAACGATCCCCTTGTGCAGCGCGAGCAGCTCGAGCGCCAGGCGGGCGAAGAGGTGCAGAAGATCGACGAGGAGTTTCTCCTCGCCCTCGAGCACGGCATGCCGCCCGCCGGAGGCATGGGTATCGGCATCGACCGGCTCGTCATTCTCCTCACCGGCGTATCCAGTATCCGCGACGTGATCCTCTTCCCCTCGCTCAAGCCGCTCGCCCGCGCCGCGGCGGCGGAAAACCGGGGGGAGGGCGGGGCCTGAGCGGCCGCCGACGGCACGATGCCCTGGTTCCTGCAACTCGCCTGGCGGCAGCTCTTCCCCTTCGGACGCAAGGGGGGGCACCCGCTCTTCGGGGTCATGGCCGTCCTCGGGGTCTCCCTCGGCGTGATGATTCTCGTGGTCACGCAGAGTGTGATGGGCGGTTTCGGCGAGGCGCACCGCGCGCGCATGGTCGATACTTCCGGACACATTGAGATCACCGCCGGGGGACGGCCGTTCACGCTCTACCGAGCCATCCAGGAGGATCTCGAAGAGCGGCCCACGGTGCGCATGGCTTCGCCCTACGCCCGCGGGTTTTTCATGGCCGAGCACCGCGGACACCGCGCCTTTCCACTCGGCATGGGCATCGATCTCGCGAGCGGGGCCGACCGCCGCCTCGAACGGTTCATGGTCTCGGGCGAGGCGGCCGGGCTCTACGACGACGGTGTACTCCTCAGCCGCTCGCTCGCGCGCGAACTCGGGGCGCGGGCGGGCGACCGCATCGAGGTGACCTCGCCGGCCATGTTCGAACGGGCCATGGAGGGCGAGGAATTCGTGCTCCCGCGCGATCTCGAAGTCGTCGGGACCTTCGATCTCGAATGGCAGGACACCTTTGTCCCCGGTATGATCCTCACGCTCCGCGCCCTGCAGGACCTCTACGACCTCGGCGACGCCGTGCACGGGATCATGGTGTGGCTGCACCCGCATGTGAACGAGTTCGATGAGGCGGCTCTCTACGAGGAATCGATCCTCGCGCGCGGGGTTTCCGCAATCACATGGCGCGAGATCTGGTCGAGCTTTCTCTGGGTGCTCGACCTCGAGAAGACGCTCCTCCTCTTCATCGTTCTCATCATCATGATCGTGGCGGTCTTCGCCATCGGCGGCGTGCAGCTGCTCTTTGTCATCCGCAAGACGCGCGAAATCGGGCTCCTCGGGGCGATGGGCGCGCGCCCGCGCGAAATGCTCGCCCTATACTGTCTCCAGGGGCTCATTGTCGGGACGTTCGGTGTCGTCCTCGGCATTCTCTTTGCCTTCGGCATACTCGCCGTGCGCGATCCCATCATCCAGGTCCTCGCCGACATCACCGGCCAGCGCGAGACGCTCGTGCAGTTTTATTACTTCGCGTATCTTCCGGTCAAATACAGCGTGTCCGACTTTGTCATCATCATCACGGCGACGCTCGCCGTCTCACTCGTCGCCAGTTTTCTGCCCGCCGCGCGCGCCGCGCGAATGCGCCCCGTGGAGGCGCTCCGTTCCGAAGGATGAACCCGCCCGTTCCAGCCGAACCGCCGCCCGTTCCAGCCGAACCGCCGCCCGTCCTCCGCGCCGAGGGCGTGCACAAGACGTTTCCGAGCGGACCGGACACGATCGAGGTGCTGCGCGGGGTGGATTGCGCCCTGCGTCCGGGCGCGTCCCTGAGTGTGCGGGGGCCTTCCGGCGGCGGCAAAACGACCCTCCTCAACATCCTCGCCGGCCTCGAGACGCCCAGCTCGGGCACGGCCTACTGGGGCGGGGAGGCTCTGCCCGCGCGCGGACTGTCGTCGCTCGCCCGCCGCCGCGCCCGCTACATTGGAATGGTGTTCCAAGCGTATTATCTTGTTCCGGAGCTGAACGCGCTCGAAAATACCGTCCTCGCCGCCCGCATCGCGGGCCGGTCGCCGCGCGAGGCGGAGGCGCGGGCAAGAGAACTCCTCGACCTCGTGGGCATGGGCGGGCGCCTGCGCTCGCATCCCGCGCAGCTCTCCGGCGGGGAGCGCCAGCGCGTCGCCGTGGCCCGCGCCCTCATGAACCGGCCCGCCGCCATCCTCGCCGACGAGCCCACCGGCAACCTCGACGAACGCACCGGCGAGACCATCATGGACGTCCTTCTAAACGCGGCCCGCGAAGCCGGCGCCAGCCTTCTTCTCGTCACCCACAACCGTGAGTTCGCCGCCATGACCAACGAGTCCTTCCGCCTCGAAGACGGCCACCTCCGCCCCTTGTGAACGCAGAGGGCGACACTTCGTCATGAACTTGCTAAACGTCCTGAAAGTAGTTGTGGGCGAGCTTGAGGAAGCTTCGGTGGGCTATGCGCTCATCGGCGGATTCGCCATGGGGTTGCGGGGGGTACAACGGGCGACGATGGATTTGGACTTCATCTTGGCGCTTGAAGATTTGGAGCGGGCGGACGCGATCCTGCAAAGGCACGGGTTCAAACGCCGTTTCCGTTCCGAGAATGTGTCCCATTATACGTCGGATGACCCGGACTGGGGCCGCGTGGATTTGTTGCATGCTTTCCGCAAACCTTCTCTGCGGATGTTGCAACGCGCCGATCAACTCGAGGTAACCCCGGAATTGCGCCTGAAGGTCGCCAAGCTGGAGGATCTCATCGGGCTCAAAGTGCAAGCCCTGTCCAATGACGCCGCGCGCGCTGAACGAGATTGGCTGGACATCAAACTGTTGCTGAAATCCGCAGGTTCCGGAGGTGTGCCGGTGGACTGGGAGTTGCTCGAGGACTACTTTGAGATTTTTGACTTACGCGACCGCATGACCAACCTTAGGAAGTGGTACAATGAAAATGACGCGGGAAGAACGTGAGGCGTGGAAGGCCGCGCGCGGGAATCGATGGCGGCAGGATGCGGAAGCCGACAAGTCTATTGACATCAACACGCCGCAGGGACGCCTGCAGTATATCCGTTTTGTGTCCGAGGCATCCGCCTTCTGCCGCGCCCGAAAGCCTGTTCGGTTCCACGGCGAACATTGGAAACTTTGAGCTTTTCCGCGAAGACGCTCAGCTCTTCGCCAATCGGGCGAGGTCTTCCTTCTGTTCGCGCACGAGGCGGCGCACGACTTCGGCCAGGTCGCCCGTGGCATCGTAGAGGGCGAGCTGTTTTTCCGCCCCGGAAGAGCGTTCCAGCATTCCGAGCAGGCGGCCCAATTCTCGGGTGCAGCCGAGGCGTTCGGCGTAGGGCTTGAGTTTTTCGTAGAGGTGGAAGACAAGGTCGCGCACCGGGATCGGGTTGTGTGTGACGGGGTCGATGAGTTCGGCGCGCATACCATAACGGCAGGCCTTCCACTTGTTTTGCCGTACCATGATGGGGTGGATGTCGTATTGATAAACCCCCTCGTCGATCTGCTCGCTGAGGGCCTGCACGAGGCACTGCGTGAGGGCGGTGAGGGCAAGGACGTCCTCGAGGTTGGGCGGCAGGTCGAAGATGCGGACCTCCACCGTGCCGTAGCGCGGGTGTGGACGCACGTCCCACCAGACCTCCTGAATGCTGTTAATCGTTCCCGCTTGTATCGAGTGATTCACGACCCAGCAATACTCACTGTAATTGCGGAGGAAGGGCGGAATGCCGGCTGCCGGGAGCTGCTCCATGATCTTGCAGCGCTGCGAGTGTAGGCCCGTGTTTCGCCCCACCCAGAAGGGGCTGTTCGCCGAGAGGGCGAGGAAGGTCGCGATGTAGCGCATCATCCGGTCGATGATCATGATGGCTTTGTCGCCGCTCTCGACACCCACGTGCACGTGCATCCCGAAGGTGACAATGCGCCGCGCCGTGTCCTGCATCTTCTCGACGAGCTTGTGGTAGCGTTCGCTCGGAGAAATCTCCTGCTCCATCCAGAGCGAAAACGGGTGGGAGCCCGCCCAGAAGAGGTCCGCCCCGCTTGCGGTAGCGGCCTTGTCCACCGCGAGCAGCTTTTTCGTGAGGTCGCGTCCCACTTCGGCGACATCGGCGCATACGCCCGTGTTGATCTCCAGATACGACTGCATCAACTCGGGCTTCGCCCATTCGCAGCCTTCCGGCAGGCGGTCGACGACGTCGAGGATCGCGCTTTTCAACGCCATCGTCTCCGGGTCGATCAACTGAAGTTCCAGCTCCACCCCGAGGGTGGGGCGCTTGTTTCCGTGAAACGTGAGGTCCACGGCTTCGCGCTGTTCTGTAGAGGGCATAGGCGACTTCCGTCGGGCTCCGAAGCGGCATCATTCATTCCGTTCTCCTGCCCCCGTTGTCAAAGCAAAAGGCATCCGCCGGATTTCCTGCTTGCCCGCGGCGGGTCGCCTCCCATCGTTACCTGGCCGTGGCGGGTTTCCCGCTTCGTTGTGCGGTCCCCGTAGTTCAATGGATAGAACCGCGGTTTCCTAAACCGTTAATCCGGGTTCGAGTCCCGGCGGGGGCACCACCTTGAAAGATTTGCAGATCAGAGACTTACGCCTGGTTTTTAAGCAACTCGAAAAGTGCGCTCCGTTGCAGATTGTTGCAGTGGTGACGCTGTAAGCCGCTTCAAACTGCGTGGCCTCCCTTTTCGACCCAGCGACTTTCCGGCTTTGGACGAATACGGCGTCAGTCTGGATCAGGCAACGGCGGCGGAGGATGCCGTGATCGCTGAAATCGCCTCGTCCCGGGAAACCGAACGTTCTCCGTCTTCTCTTCCTGCTTGGATTCAGGGCGCGGCGGCGGGTTGTTCGCGGGTGACGCAATGGAAGCTGCCGCCGCCGACGAGGATGTGGTCCGCGCGCAGGCCGACTACCTCGCGTCCGGGAAAGTGCGGGCGCAGCGCGTCGAGGACGTCTTCGTCGTAGGGCGTTCCGTAGAGCGGGACGAGCACGCGGGTGTTGGCGATGTAGAAATTCATGTGGCTCGCGGGCGCGGGCTTTCCTTCAGCGCCGGGCACGAGCCCCGGCGACGGAACCGTGATGACTTCGAGCGGACGTCCCGCGGCGTCGGTGGCAGCGCGTAGTGATTTCTCGATACGGAGCAGAACGGCGGTATTGGGGTCGTCCGCGCCGGAGGGGCGCATGCAGGCGACTTTGCCCGGCGCGATGAAGCGGGCGATGTTGTCGATGTGGCCGTCGGTGTGGTCGTTGGCGAGACCTTCGTCGAGCCAGATGAGTTTCTCCACGCCGAGGGCGTCGCGGAGGCGGGCGGCGATACTTTTTTTGTCGAGGTCCGGGTTGCGGTTGGGGTTGAGCAGGCACTCGCGGGTGGTGAGGGCGGTGCCTTCGCCGTCGACATCGAGCGAACCGCCTTCGAAGACCCAGTCCTCCTCGCGCCGCGGCAGACCGAGGTGCTCCGCGACGGCCGCGGCCACGCCGTCGTCGTGCTCCATCAAATACTTTCCGCCCCATCCGTTGTAGCGGAAGCACACGGCGGTCGGGAGCGGCTCCCCGCCGTAGGCGAAGACGGGGGCGATATCGCGGAACCACACGTCGCCGTAGGGTATTTCGATACGTTCGATACCGTCGGCGGCGAGCGCCTCCGCGGCGGACGCCCGCGCTTCGTCGCCCCAGACGAGGATTTTCACGGGTTCGCCGCGCGGCTTGCCGGTGGCCGGGTCGGCATCGGTGATAGCGCGGAAAAAAGCGGCGAGTTCGCGCCGCGCGCCCTCCATGGCGCCCTCCCAGTATTCGGGGACGCGCGGCCACGCGCTCCACACGACGGCGTGCGGCGCCCATTCGGGCGGTTGGCGCAGGCGGGCCATCAGCGGATCTGGCCGTCGCCGACGATGGTGAACTTGTAACTCGTCAATTCGTTGAGGCCCATGGGGCCGCGCGCGTGCAGCTTGTCCGTGGAAATCCCGATCTCCGCGCCGAGGCCGAACTCAAACCCGTCGGTAAAGCGGGTGGAGACGTTCCAGTAAACGGCGGCGGCGTCCACGCCCCCGAGGAAAGAGTCGGCGGTCGTGCGGTCTGCGGTGACGATGGCGTCGCTGTGGCCGGAGCCGTGCGCGTTGACGAAGGCTATGGCTTCGTCGACACCGGCGACGGTCTTCACGGCGAGGATGCGGTCGAGGTACTCGGTGTCGTAGTCTTCGTCCGCCGCCGCGGCTGCTTCAACACCGGCGGCGGCGAGGGCGGCGCGGGCCGGTTCGTCGGCGCGCAGCTCCACGCCCTGCGCTCGCAGTTCGCGGGCGACGGCCGGCAGGACGGTGTCGAGGAGGGCGCGGTGGACGACGAGGTTTTCCGCCGCGTTGCACACGGAGGGGCGCTGGCACTTGGCGTTGACCGTGACGGCGAGGGCCATGGCGGGATCGGCGGCGGCATCGAGGTAGACGTTGCACACGCCCTTGTAGTGCTTGATGACGGGCATGCGCGCGTTCTCCGCGACAAAGCGGATGAGGCCCTCGCCCCCCCGCGGTATGAGGCAGTGGATGTAGTCGTCGAGCTTGAGGAGGATGTTGAGGGCGGCGCGGTCGGTCGTGGGGACGAGTTGGACAGCGTCGGGCGTGATGCCCGCTTTCTCCAGCGCGGCGCGGATGACATCCGCGAGCACGGTGTTGGTGTGAAAGGCTTCCTTGCCGCCTCGGAGGATGGTGGCGTTGCCGCTCTTGAGGCAGAGGATGGCGCAGTCGACCGTGACGTTGGGGCGCGATTCGTAGATGATCCCGACGACACCGATGGGGACACGCACTTTGCGGATGGAAAATCCCTTCGCGTGGGTCCGTTCCTCGAGGACCGTGCCGACGGGGTCGGGGAGGGCGGAGACCTGCCGGATGCCCTCGACCATGGCGTCGAGGCGGGCGTCGGTGAGGCGGAGGCGGTCGAGAAGGGCACCGCTGAGTCCGCTCGCCGCGCCCGCGTCGAGGTCGCGCCGGTTCGCCGCGAGAATGGCTTCGCGCTTCTGCGGCAGGGCCTCGGCAAGGCGGTCGAGAAAGGCGTTCTTCGCCGCCTCCGGAAGCGTCGCGAGGGAGAGCGACGCTGCGCGGGCGCGTTTCGCCAGCTCGACGAGAGCGGCCCCGGAAGAATCGGATGGCTGTGACATGCGCCAATGCAATGGCGCGGGCCGCCGGCAAGTCAACGCCGGGGGCTCACTGCACGGCGTAGAGGGCCTTGGTTTCTTCGACGAAGCGCTCGCGGGTGAGTTCGAGGAAGTTGACCTGGCGGAAGACGCGGGTGCCGGGATCGAGGGGCGGGGTGAGTTCGCGGAAGCCGCGGTTGAAGCCCCAGTCGCGGTTGGGGGCGTTGTAGACGCGGTCGCCGAAGCGCCATGGCCCGTCGAAGGCCTCGCTCTGGAAGAGGTTGATCATGGAGCCACGGTAGGTGAGGGTGCGCCCGCTCCATGCCTCGAGGAAGCGGGGGAAATTCTCGACACCGCCGCTGTAGGTGTTGTTGGCGGAGGGCACGTTGCCGGTGACAATGGCGGCGGAGACAACGGTATTGGTGGCGCGGCGGTCGTTGTTCAGGCTGGTGCCGCGGCTGTTGGCGTTGCTCCAGTTGTTGCTGAGGACGGTGACGGCGTCGGCGACGAGCGCGGCGGGCGCTTCGTGACCGGGTTCGCCGAAGGTGCTCATGTCCTCGGGCTCGGTGGCGGTGCCTCCGCCGGACGGAGCATTGAAGTCGCCCTGCACGTAGAGGCCGGTGTTGGTGGCGAGGGTGAGGCCGCGCGCGGCCTCGGGATCGACGGCGCGTCGGTTGGGGAGGACGGCGCCGTTGTGCAGTTGCACGGCCCAGTTGGCGTTGGCAGGGATGACGTGGTCGTCGCGGCCGGGATCGGGGACTTCGGGCATGCGGACGTAGACGCCGCCGTTCCACGGGATGTTGACGGAGGGGTCCTCCACCCAGTCGCGCATCAGCGCCATGTCGAGCCGCAGCAGGTTGATGCGGCCGCGGGCGTCGTTGGTGTTGTTCCGCGCCTGCCGGTAATCGTAGATCCCGGAGACGACGTTGCCGTCTTCCGTCGCGTAGGGCTCGACGTCCCAGAAGGCGTGTGCGGGCTCGACTGCGATCTCGTTGCCGTTGCGGTCGCGCAGGACGACGTTGCCGCTCTGGATGCCGGAAGCGTCGATCACAATTTCGGACTGGGTCGACCACTTGCTCTGTTCGAGCGTGCGGTAGA